>JAHJJI010000094.1 GCA_018823025.1 Gammaproteobacteria bacterium
GACTCTCGACGTCGTTCCGTCCGCCCCATCTTCCGGGTTCAACTACGTGCTGAAACGAAGCAGCAGTAGCATCAAGGTCTGGAACAGCCAGACCAAGGGGGCAGCATGGCTTGACGCCAACAGCGAAACGAATCTCACCTTAAGTACCACACCGATGACAGTTTGGGTCGAGAATCCAAATGGCGGAACTGCCGACCTGGAACTCCAGGTACAGAACGATTCCAGTGCGGTCGTTGGCTCGGACAAGATTTATTTCTATCCGTTCACGTCAATAATAGCAGGGATTTCCGGTGAGGATTGGTGGTTTCTAGGCGGCAACTACCTCGATAATGGGATGTATGACATTGCCACTAATCTATATGGATTGGGCTATGACGTTCACTACTATGATGAAGACGAGGTTGAGCAGGACGGGGGTGTTGCATACAGCGAGATCACAAACGCAATTCAGACAAGGGGTGTCACGGAAGTGGGAATATACGGGCATAGTCATGGCGGTGGATCGGCCTTCTACATAGCAGAACGGCTTGATAGTAATAGGGTCTCTATCGGGACGTTCAACATCAAAGTTACCGCCTATGTTGATGCCATTTCGAACGAAGGCATGACGGACTATGATCCAGAAACCAACCTTCCGCCAGCCACAGCATACCACGCCAACTACTTTGAAACAAATTCTGCCACAGATATTCTTGTCGGCTACCTGCACGGCGAAGCAGTTTCGGGGGCAAACGTCAATCTCAACGTGAATACGACGGCGTGGGGTACCGCACTTGGTCACACTACGATCGATGCCAGCACTAACGTTCACAGTCTCGTCATTGAGAGAATAACCGGCAACATCAACCGCTGAGGAAACGCCATGAAAATTCCTGCGCTATCAATTATCGTTTACGGATTTTTAGTGTCGTGTTGCATTCTGTCTGCTGAGACGGGTGCCGTTGCAACAAATGACGCACTTCAGAAGACCATCGGAGATATTGGCCTCACTGCTGCGAAAGGGGACAGAGAAGGCTTTGCGCAAAAGGCCGATAAGCTTTTGCAGGATATGAAAGGTCGCAGAGTTGAGCTTTGCCAGCAGATACTCGTTTTCATGACCATTAAGCACGAGGCGTTGCCGCAGCAAGTGGGATGGAGCATCCTTGCCTTGTACAAGTACATGAACTTCACAAGTGACGAAAAAGTCGCTGCGGTGGTGCCGCTTGTTACGGAAGGAGCCATGACTCTTGATGGGCCAGGCAACGAACGTCTTGGGCGCAGTATTTTGCGAGAGGTCGACAGGCCGCATGGACTGAAGGCAAGCGCAGACTTCGGCCCTTACACGCGTTTTCTGAAAACCTCTTCAGAACAGAACAGGCCAGCGTGGTTGTTGGCCTATATGTTCAATCAAGAACCGTTAGAAGCCGTATCTTCGATGGCAAGGGTAGATCTCTCGAATACGGAAGCGGAATCGTTAGTTCAGACGATCATGTCATTGCCAAACGAGAAGACGACACTCCAAACTCTGGCTGACCGTTCCGAATGGTGGGCGCATCTGTATGTGGCCGAGATCATGAAGAAAAATCCCCGGTTGCGTGACACTGAAATTCTGAAGCGGCTGGAGAAAGACGATCATCCGTTGGTGCGTGAGGCTCTTTCCGAGATCAAATCGGGGCAAGGTCAGTCCAAGTGACCAGTGCTCCCGGCTGGCACTGCGGTGGTCGGGCCGACGAATGTGACCACGAACAGTTATTTTGCGACCGAGCGGCAAAACGTGGTTGTGGGGTACGCGGCATCTACGCAGGCGTGGGCGGCGCTATTAGCCGGGTATCCGTCAAACTAGCCGTCTCATATCCTAATAAAAAGCAAGGAGAGGTTTGTAACATAGGGGTGGAAATTGAATCAATCAGCGCAGCCCATTATGTTTTCTGGCAAGATTCTGGCTAGAATCCTTCTGTGGCCGACTGTTGCTGCTGTTATTTGCGCGAGCATGTACACATTCAGGATGCTGTTGGTCCATCATTCCGGTAAAGACAGTTGGCTTGAGGAAGGATTGTACATGTTGGCCTTTCATGGTGCCTGTCTTATCATTCTTCTCCCTTGGTTTATCGTTACGATCTGCTCTAACTGGGCGAGAATGCGCGGTTGGCGGTGGCGTCTCTTGGCGGGTGTACTGACTATTGCCGTCATGGTCGCGACAGTATGCATTCCTGAAATGCTCCTTCGTCATGCACGGCACTGACAATCTCCCAAAAATACGTTTTTCGACAGTCTTGTTCGGCATAACATGATATGAAAAAATTCATCTCAGGTCTGATAGTTGGACTTATTCTTGGCATCACCCTCGGGACAGTCTTCTGGTTGCTTAAGTTCCCGGGGGCTCCTTCGCAATACAGCCCAAGATTTCCTGTTGCGCAAGGGACTCTGCCTGAAAATGCTAGGCACAATGGAACTGGCACCGTCGGGTTTGATCTCTACGCGAATCATAAAGCGCCGCCTGTGCTTCGCAAAGAAGATACGCTTCCCGCACGAAAAACATCTACGTGGGGAACGTCTTCTCAGCACAATGGGAAATATATTCTTTCTGAAACACTCTGGATCGAGCACGACCGGCAACTCTATCAAATAGGCCATTTCGGAAAAGAATACGAAACACAACCAAATCGATACATGAGCATGATTAAAGTATTGTCGGTTGACCAATCAAGAAAGATAACGGAAAGAATCATCATTCCAGATCTCGACATTGATGAGACGTTTGGACCGTTTCCATTACCTTAAAGAAAAGGAAAGCCGAACCAGAAAATGTGGCGTACGTCGAGAAGCTCGCCGCCGCTGATTTTGGTCGTTGTGACTGTCGAAAAACTCAGGCTGGTAGTCACGGATGAACCTGTTTTGCACTCGGGGGCCGGTCGATTTTGACGAAACAGCACCATCTATGAAGTGGTAATTAACTTTTTCGACAGTCTCGTTCGGCTTCAAAAAATATGAATGCTAAACTCATCATGCTGGTGTTATGGCTCCTTCTCCTGCGCCTAACGGTATTCGGTGATACCTTTGATCAACCAAGGGTTTCGGCTAACCAAGCCATTCAATCCCTCTTGGCTCAGTTTTCAGAAGCATTATTCCCTCCTGAGTCCACTTTAACTGCGCGGAATACCCAGGACGACCAGAGAACCGCTCGTGAAGCACTTGTGCAACTTGAACCGTTGATAGAGAAGGATCGGGTGGCGGGGCTGAAACAGTTGTTTCTCTTTCGTCTCACCAATCCGGGAAAAGTGGCAAAACCGAAATCAGCTTCAGGAATTCTTCTCACGTACTTTGCCTTCACATTTCCTGAGATTGAAGAGGCCAAGAAAGCCTTCACCCATATGAACGACCCAGAAACACAGCGGTACTTCCACAGCTTCAGGAATCTGCCTCCTGAGCACGAGTATTCGGTAATGTGCAGAGAAAGGCGTGAGACGATCAGAAGAGATCTTGGACTGAACAACAAATAGAAAACCGGACCATCGGGTGGAGCGGACAACGCAGTAAACCGTGCCGCTGGCTTTACAATGCCGGCCACCGGTATGGTGGGTAAATACCGAATTATTTTGATTGTCTTCCGGCGGGGGAAGGCTCTATGATCTCAATCAGTCAGCATGGTGCTGGCCAATATATAATGAGGTGACAAACTCTAATAACTGACAAAA
>JAHJJI010000095.1 GCA_018823025.1 Gammaproteobacteria bacterium
TGCGTCTACCAGTTCCGCCATCCCGGCTAGAAGTCCAGATGAAGCATCTGGTCTGTCTGGAAGTCGCGAATTATCAACCAAAAACATTTTTCCGGCAAGTTCCTTCTCATGAAAACCAGTGATTTCGATTTCGATCTGCCCCCCGAACTGATCGCCCAGTTTCCCACCCAGGAGCGCAGCCAGAGCCGTTTGCTCCATCTAGATGGAACGAGTGACGCGTTGGCGGACAGGCAGTTCAACGATTTGCCGCAATTTCTCAAGCCCGGCGACTTGCTGGTGTTCAACGATACTCGCGTGATCAAGGCCCGGCTGTTTGGGGTGAAGGACAGCGGCGGCAAGTTGGAGGTGCTGGTCGAGCGGGTGCTGGACGAGCATCACGCGCTCGCCCATATCCGCGCCAGCCATGCGCCCAAGCCCGGTTCCGGCCTGTTGCTGGCGGGCGTGATCGCGGCGACGGTGGAGGAGCGGCAGGGCGAGCTCTACCGTCTGCATTTTGCCGGGGAAACGCCGCTGCTGGAGTTGCTGGAACAGCACGGCAGCCTGCCGCTGCCGCCCTACATCACCCATGCCCCGGATGCGCTGGACGAAACCCGTTACCAGACCGTTTACGCGCGGGAGCCCGGCTCGGTGGCCGCGCCCACGGCGGGGCTGCATTTCGATCCGGCGATGCTGGAAACTCTCGAAAAAAAGGGGGTGAAAACCGCCTACGTCACGCTGCATGTCGGCGCGGGGACTTTTCAGCCGGTGCGCGTTGAGGATATCTCCGAGCACCACATGCACAGCGAGTGGTACACCGTTCCGCAGCAGACTGTGGATTTGATCCGGCTGTCCAAGGCGGAAGGCGGACGTGTCATGGCAGTGGGGACGACCAGCTTGCGGGCGCTGGAATCTGCGGCGGCGGGTGGCGAACTGGAAGCCGGGAGTGGCGAGACCAATATCTTCATTTTCCCCGGCTACCGTTTCAAGGTCGTGGAGAGGCTGCTGACCAATTTCCACCTGCCCAAATCCACTCTGATGATGCTGGTGTCGGCTTTCGGCGGCACGGAAAACATCCGCCGCGCCTACCGCCATGCGGTAGGGCAGCGTTACCGTTTTTTCAGTTACGGTGATGCCATGCTGATCGAGAGGAAAGAGCAGCCTGAGTCCAAAGCATTATCGCGTAGCGATACGACGAACTCATGACTCATTAATCTGTTAGGATTTGGGCTGGAAAAAAACAGGTGGAAGAAATGGCGCCTTATATTTACTGGTTTCTGCTGGCCCTGATTTTGTTGGCGCTGGAGATGGCAACAGGTACGTTTTATATGCTGGTGTTGGGCCTTGCTCTGGGTGTTGGCGGCGTTGTGGCACTGCTTGGATTGAGCCTGCCGCTTCAACTCACGCTCAGCGCGGTGACCGGCATTGCCGGCACGGTGATTCTGCGTCGTATGAAAATCGGGCGTCCCGATGCGGCGTTGAATCAGGGCCTGGATATTGGTCAACCAGTTCAGGTCGTGGTCTGGAAAGATGACGGCACTGCACGTGTGCATTACCGTGGCGCAGAATGGGACGCCGAGCCCGAGTCCGCCGATACGCCGCGCGACCAGACGCTCTACATCAAGACGATGCGCGGATCGATTCTGATTCTGACGCACCTCAAACTGTAACAATTAGGGGATAACATGGAAATCGCAATTTTCATTCTGTTGGCAGCCGTCATTTTTGTCATCAAGGCGGTCAAGGTAGTGCCGCAGCAATACGCGCTAGTGGTAGAACGTCTTGGCAAATACCATTCTACCCTTGCGCCGGGGCTGAATATTGTGGTGCCGTTCATCGATCGCGTGGCCTACAAGCACATGCTTAAGGAAGTCCCGCTCGATGTGCCCAGCCAGATTTGCATCACCAGGGACAACACGCAGTTGCAGGTGGACGGAATTCTGTATTTTCAGGTGACCGAGCCCAAACTGGCCTCTTACGGCACCAGCAATTACGTCTTTGCCATTACTCAGCTCGCACAGACTACGCTACGCTCGGTGATCGGCAAGATGGAACTCGACAAGACTTTCGAGGAACGGGAGCATATCAACAGTGCCGTGGTTAATGCGCTGGATGAGGCGGCTTCCAGTTGGGGCGTGAAGGTGTTGCGCTACGAGATCAAGGATTTGACTCCGCCCAAGGAAATTCTCCACGCCATGCAGGCGCAGATCACCGCCGAACGTGAAAAGCGCGCCCTGATTGCTGCCTCCGAAGGCCGCAAGCAGGAGCAGATCAACATTGCCACCGGCGAGCGGGAAGCTTTCATCCAGCGTTCCGAAGGCGAAAAACAGGCGGCTATCAACAATGCCCAGGGCGAGGCCGAGGCCATCAAAGCCGTGGCCGATGCCAACGCTCAGGCAATCCGCATGGTGGCCCAAGCGATCGAGTCTCCCGGCGGGATGAATGCGGTCAACCTCAAGGTGGCGGAAAAATATGTGGAAGCCTTTGCCAATGTCGCCAAGGAAGGCAATACATTGATCTTGCCGGGCAATATGGCGGAGATGGGTTCGATGGTGGCGGCGGCAATGAGCGTGGTCAAGGCTCAAAAATAAAAAAGGCGGGATGAATGAAGTTTGATTTGCACGCTACCGACGGCCCTGCCCGTCGCGGCACCCTGACCCTGGCCCATGGTACAGTCGAAACCCCGGCTTTCATGCCGGTGGGCACCTATGGCACAGTGAAGGCGATGTCTCCCGCCGAGCTGAAGGAAATCGGCGCCCACATCGTGCTCGGTAACACCTTTCACCTGTGGCTGCGCCCCGGTCTGGAGGTGATAGAGGCGCATGGCGGGTTGCACCGTTTCATGGGCTGGGACGGGCCGATACTCACGGATAGTGGTGGTTTTCAGGTGTTCAGCCTGGGCGAACTGCGCAAGATCACGGAAGAGGGTGTGAAGTTTCAGTCACCGGTGAACGGCGACCGCTGCTTCCTGACGCCGGAAGAGTCGATGCGGATACAGAAGGTGCTGAATTCCGACATCGTGATGATCTTCGACGAATGCACACCTCATCCCGCCGATTTGCAGCAGGCCGGGGATTCGATGCGTCTTTCCCTGCGTTGGGCGGAGCGTTCGAAGCGTGCTCACGAGGGCAATCCCAATGCGCTGTTCGGCATTGTCCAGGGCGGCATGCACGAGAGTCTGCGTGATGAATCTCTGGCCGGGTTGGTGAATATCGGCTTCGATGGATATGCCATCGGCGGGTTGTCGGTGGGCGAGCCGAAGGAGGACATGCTGCGCATCCTCGACCACGTCGCGCCGCAGATGCCGGCGGACAAGCCGCGCTACCTGATGGGTGTGGGCACGCCGGAAGACCTGGTGGATGCGGTGGCGCGCGGGGTGGATATGTTTGACTGCGTGATGCCGACGCGCAATGCCCGCAACGGCTGGCTGTTCACCCGTTTCGGCACGGTCAGGATCAAGAATGCCCAGTACCGGATGGACATGAGGCCGCTGGACGAGGCGTGCGGCTGCTATACCTGCCGCAACTTCACCCGCGCATACCTGCACCACCTGCACCGTATTGGCGAAATACTCGGCGCACGCCTCAATACCATCCACAACCTGTACTATTACCAGGAGTTGATGCAGGGCATCCGCCGTGCCATTGAGGAAGGGCACTTTGCCGACTTCGTGCGCGAGTTTAAGCAAGCGCGGGTGGCGGGGGCATGATAAAATGCCCCGTTATTTTTTCATGATGGAGAACCTAATATGTTGATTAGTCTTGCACATGCCGCCGATGCCGCGCCGGCCGATATGATGAGTAGCCTGTCGCAGTTCCTGCCCCTGATTGTGATTTTCGCGCTGTTTTACTTCATGATGATCCGGCCGCAGATGAAGCGCGCCAAGGAACAGAAGAATATGATCGAGTCGCTGCAAAAGGGTGACGAAGTGGTTACCGCCGGTGGTGAACTGGGCAAGGTGGCGAAAGTTAGTGCAGCCTACGTCGGTCTGGAAGTTGCTCCGAATGTGGTGATTCAGGTGCAAAAATCGGCGATTACGACCCTGCTGCCGAAGGGCACGATCAAGGACATTTAAGTTGCGAGTTAAGAGTGAGGAGTTAAGAGTGAGGAGCAACGCCGGCGACGGTGTTGCTTTTGACTTTACTCCTCACCCCTTACCCCTCACCCCTCACGGAATTTACTCATGAATCGCTATCCCCTGTGGAAATATATTCTCATCGCCGTGGCGATGATGTTCGGCCTGATTTACACCCTGCCCAATTTCTTTGGTGAATCGCCTGCGGTCCAGGTTTCGCCAATGCGCGGCATGACCAAGGTAGACCAGGGACTGATGAAGCAGGTCGAGGAGGTGCTGAAGAAAAACAATCTCGCCTCCCAGGGTATCGCATTTGATTCTTCCGGCGTGAAGGTGCGCTTTGCCGATGCTGACACCCAGATCAAGGCCAAGGATATTCTCCAGTCAAATCTCGGAGAGAACTTCGTGGTGGCGCTGAATCTGCTGTCGAGCTCGCCCAAGTGGCTTTCCAACATGGGCGCACTGCCGATGTACCTCGGTCTGGACTTGCGCGGCGGGGTGCACTTCCTGTTGCAGGTGGACATGAAGGGGGCGATCACCAAGGCTCTCGACCGCTATAACGGCGATATCCGCACCAGCTTGCGCGAGAAAAGGATCGCTTATGCGGGTATTTCCCGGCAGGATCAGGCGGTGGAGATCAAGTTCCGCGATGCCGAATCGCGCCAAAAGGCAATGGATGAACTGCAGAAGACTTCACCTGATCTGCTGTTGAAGGAAGTTGACGAAGGTGCCGAACTCAAGCTGCTGGCCACTCTCAAGCTGGAAGCGCAGAAGCGCATCCAGGAGTTCGCCCTGCAGCAGAACATCACCACCCTGCGCAATCGCATCAACGAACTCGGCGTGGCCGAGCCGATCATCCAGCAGCAGGGTATAGACCGTGTCGTGGTGCAGTTGCCCGGCGTGCAGGATACTGCCAAGGCCAAGGACATTTTAGGTCGTACCGCCACCCTGGAAATCCGCATGGTGGACGAGGAGCATGACGTGACGGCCGCAGTGCAGAGCGGCCAGATTCCCTTCGGCAGCGAGCTTTACACCGAGCGCAAGGGCTTGCCGTTATTAGTGAAGAAGGGCGTGGTGCTGACCGGCGATTACATCAGCGACGCGCAACCCGGCTTTGAAGGGCAAAGTGGTGAGCCGGCTGTGCATATCAACCTGGATGGCCGCGGCGCGCGCATCTTCAAGCAACTGACGCGCGATAACGTGGGCAAGCGCATGGCGATCCTGCTGATTGAAAAAGGCAAGGGCGAAGTGATCACCGCACCGGTGATCCGCGAGGAAATCGGCGGCGGCCGGGTGCAGATTTCCGGTCGCATGACCACCATGGAAGCCAGCGACGTTTCTCTGCTATTGCGCGCCGGCGCGCTGGCGGCGCCGATGGAGATCATTGAGGAACGCACCGTCGGTCCGAGCATGGGCGCGGAGAATATCGCCAAGGGCTTCAATTCCAATATTTACGGTTTTATCGCCATCGCCGCCTTCATGTTGTTCTACTACCGATTTTTCGGATTGATCTCGACTGCGGCGCTGGCGGTCAACGTGTTGCTGCTGGTGGCGATACTTTCGCTGCTGCAGGCCACGCTGACCCTGCCCGGAATGGCGGCTATCGCCTTGACGGTGGGCATGGCGATTGACTCCAACGTGCTGATCAACGAACGCATTCGCGAAGAGCTCAGAAATGGTTCCTCGCCGCAGGCGGCGATTCATGCCGGCTACGAGCGGGCATTCGCCACCATTCTTGATTCCAATATCACCACCTTGATCGCCGGCGTGGCGCTGTTCTGGCTGGGTTCCGGCCCGGTGCGGGGTTTTGCGGTGGTGTTGTGCCTGGGTATCATGACCTCGATGTTCAGTGCAGTGTTGGTGTCGCGCGGCATGGTCAACCTGAGCTACGGACGCAAGGCCAGGCTGGACAAGGTTTCGATTTAAAGCAAGCGCCCTTCACGTTTGCCTCCTCATCCCGCTCGCGGGTGAGGATAGCGGTGAGGGAGGGTTGCCGCAGTGAGCGTTTATTCACCCTAGCCCACTCCCTGCACCCGCAAGGAGTGTCCTCGCCGAGAGCGGCAGCAAAGCTGCTCGCTCTGGCGAGACGGGGGAGGGGATTTATGAATTTGCGGCTAGACGTAGTCAGAATTTTCAAGGATATAGATCAATGATTGAATTTTTTCATATCAAACGCGACATCCCGTTCATGAGTTATGCGCGGGTGACGACTTTTATCTCGCTGGTGACCTTTATCGCGGCGGTGGCGGCGCTGGGGATGAAAGGCCTTAACCTGGGTGTAGACTTCACCGGCGGCACGGTGATGGAAGTGAGCTACAGCCATCAGGCGGATGTCCCCAAGATTCGTGATGCCCTGACCAAAATCGGCATGCACGATGCGGCGGTGCAGAATTTCGGCACGGCGCGCGACGTCATGATCCGTCTGCCGCTCAAACCCGAGCTGAGTACCGCCAATCTTTCCGACAAGGCCTTCCATGCCCTGCAAGCTGCGGACAATTCCGTTGCGCTGAAGCGCGTCGAATTCGTCGGCCCGCAGGTCGGCAAGGAACTTTACGAGGGCGGCGCGCTGGCGCTGCTGGTGGTCTGCATCGGCATCATGGCCTACCTCGCCATGCGTTTCGAATGGCGTTTCGCGGTGGCGGCGATCATCGCCAACATGCACGACGTGGTGATCATTCTCGGCTTCTTCGCCTTTTTCCAGTGGGAATTCTCCCTCACCGTACTGGCCGCCATCCTCGCCGTGCTCGGCTATTCGGTCAACGAATCCGTGGTGGTGTTCGACCGGGTGCGCGAAAACTTCCGCAAGATGCGCAAGGCCAATGTGGCCGAGGTGATTGACAACGCCATTACCCGCACCATGTCGCGTACCATCATTACCCACACCATGACCGAACTGATGGTGCTGTCGATGCTGTTCTTCGGCGGCGAAGCGCTGTACTACTTTGCCCTGGCGCTGACCATCGGTATCGTCTTCGGGATCTATTCATCGGTGCTGGTGGCCAGCCCGATCGTGATGTGGCTGGGCGTGTCGCGCGAGGATTTTCTCAAGCCGGAGAAGAAGGAAGGCGAAGAGGCGGAAGCGCTGCCCTGATGGAGCTTCTGGCCGCTTTTGTCAATCTCGTCCTGCACCTCGATAAACACCTGCTTGCACTGGTTCAGGATTACGGTACCTGGGTTTACCTGATTCTGTTCCTGATTATTTTCTGCGAAACCGGTTTGGTGGTGATGCCCTTTCTGCCGGGCGATTCCTTGCTGTTTGTTGCTGGCGCGCTGACCGCGACCGGGGCGATGGAATTGCAGTTGCTGGCTGGTTTGCTGATTACCGCGTCGTTCACGGGCGACAACACCAATTACTGGATCGGACGCTATGTCGGGCCTAAGGTCTTCAGCAGGGAGCGTTCGCGCTTGCTCAACCCCAAACACCTGGAGCAGACTCACCGCTTCTACGAAAAGCATGGCGGCAAGGCCATCATCCTGGCGCGCTTCTTCCCCATTATTCGCACCTTTGCCCCCTTCGTCGCCGGCATCGGGCGCATGGATTACCGCCATTTCCTGCCTTACAGCCTGGTGGGTGGGATAGCATGGGTCGGCTCGCTACTGCTGGCCGGCTACTTCTTCGGCAACATCCCGTTCATCAAGCAGAACCTGACGCTGGTGATATTCGGCATTATTTTCCTGTCGATTCTGCCGGGAATCATTGGTTACCTGCGCCACCGCATCCCATAAGCCATGGAACCCCTGCTCGACGACGCCACGGTAAGCAGCTTCCTGCCGCCGACACGGCGCATCATCCTGCATATTGCCGTGATAGTCGTGGTTTCGTTGATCGTCGGGCCGCTACTTGGTCTCTACGTGTTCAATGCGCTGCGTGGCGAGGTGCTCACGTTGTCGCTCGGTACTTGGCTGGGCTGGGGGCTGTCCTTTGCTTTCGTTGCTGCCTTCATCTACACAGCCTGGCTGATCAGAACCGTCTGGAAGGCCTATTACAAGCACGTGGCGGCGCGGAAGACGGAAGAGTTCTATCGCGCCATTGAGGGTGACAAGCCGGATCAGCAGTAAAAATCAATTGAGCCGCGGTTATGTAGGTCGAGCCTTAAGGGTGGGCTCAAGCTGCCTCTGCTTCGTGTGATGATAGCTAACCACCACGGAGAGAAAGATACAAGGTTGGGTTAGGCGCAGTTTTTTGCGCCGTAACCCACTAGAAGTAGGCGCCTCTAGGCGACAAACCCAAGCTTCCTTCTAAATGTTTGTTCGCCTAGAGGCGCCTACTTCTAGTGGATTTTTAGGTTTGTTGGGTTACGCGATAAGGCCGCTAACCCAACCTACATTTAAATCCTCGCTGCCAGCTCTGCCGCCATGCCGATATAGTTGTGGGGCGTCATCTGAATCAGCCGCTGTTTCGCGTCCTCTGGAATGGCGAGCTTGGCGATGAAGGCGTGCAGCGTTTCCTTGGTGATGCCGCCTTTGCCGCGGGTGAGTTCCTTGAGCTGCTCGTAGGGGTTCTCCACGCCGTAGCGGCGCATCACGGTCTGGATCGGTTCCGCCAGCACTTCCCAGTTCTTGTCCAGGTAGTCATTCAGGCGTTGCGGGTTGGCTTCCAGCTTGTTGAGGCCGCGCAGGCAGGAATCGTAACCGAGAAGAGTATAGCCCAGCCCCACGCCCATGTTGCGGAGCACGGTGGAGTCAGTGAGGTCGCGCTGCCAGCGGGAAATCGGCAGCTTTTCTGAGAGATGCCGCAGCAGGGCGTTGGCCAGTCCGAGGTTGCCTTCCGAATTTTCGAAATCAATCGGATTGACCTTGTGCGGCATGGTGGAGGAACCCACTTCGCCGGCCTTCACCTTCTGCTTGAAGTAGCCCATCGAAATGTAGCCCCAGATGTCGCGGTCGAGATCGATCAGGATGGTGTTGGTGCGGGCGTAGGCATCGAACAGCTCGGCCATGCAGTCGTGCGGTTCGATCTGGATGGTGTAGGGGTTGAAATCCAGTCCCAATCCTTCGACAAAATGCTTCGCGAAGCGCTCCCAGTCAAAATCGGGATAGGCCGACAGATGGGCATTGTAGTTGCCCACCGCACCATTGGTCTTGCCCAGGATGGCGACCTCGGTCAGGCGCTTTTGCTGGCGCTGCAGGCGGTAGGCCACGTTGGCCAGCTCCTTGCCGACCGTGGTGGGCGAGGCGGGCTGGCCATGGGTGTGGGCTAGCATCGGCATGTTTGCGAGTTCATGGGCGAACTCGGTGAGCCTGGCAACGAGCCTGGCCAGTCCGGGCAGCATCGCAGCCTCGCGCGCATCCTTCAGCATCAGGCCGTGGGAAAGATTGTTGATGTCTTCCGAAGTGCAGGCGAAATGAATGAATTCGCTCACCTTCATCACTTCTGCATTGTCGGCCAGTCGGGTTTTCATCCAGTATTCGACCGCCTTGACGTCGTGGTTGGTGACCTTCTCGATATCCTTGACCGCCTGGGCATCGGCTTCCGAAAAATTGTTTGCCAGCGCGTCCAGTTGCGCGAAGGTTTCAGCGGAGAAAGTCGGGACTTCGGCGATGGCGGGCTCGCGCGAGAGCGCCTTGAGCCATTCGATTTCCACTTTGACGCGATAGCGGATCAGCGCAAACTCGCTGAAATAGGCGCGCAGGTCGGCCACCTTGTTGTGATAGCGCCCATCCAGAGGGGATAATGCGGTAAGCGTGGAGAGATTCATAAGCCGGCCTGTACTGTAAGGTATTTGGAATGTCCGTATTTTACCGCAAACACCATGAAAATAGTTCAAAGGCACCCTTGGGATATCAGTCCGACTGAGGCGATTGCCATCCAGCAGCAACTGCGCGGCGAGGTGGCGAGGGAAAACCTGCTCGGCCCAGTGCACCATGTGGCGGGGGTGGACGTGGGTTTCGAGGAAGGCGGTGGGGTCACCCGCGCTGCGGTGGCGGTGCTAGCCTTTCCTACGCTCGAACTGGTGGAACACGCCATTTTTCGCATTCCTACCCGTTTTCCCTATGTGCCGGGGTTGCTGTCTTTCCGTGAAGTGCCTGCGGTGATCGGTGCGCTGGAGAAGCTGATCGTCATTCCCGACTTGCTGCTGTGCGACGGTCAGGGTATAGCTCATCCGCGCCGTTTTGGCATCGCCAGTCACCTCGGCTTGCTGAGCGGTATTCCTTCCATCGGCGTGGCCAAAACCCGGCTGATCGGCGAGCAGGTCGAGCCACCTGACCAGCGCGGCGCATCCGTGCCGCTGCTCGACCATGGCGAAATCATCGGCGCGATATTGCGCAGCCGACCCGGCGTGAAGCCGCTGTACATTTCCATTGGTCACCGCATCAGCCTGGAGACGGCGCTCGACTACGTGATGGCCTGCGTCACCCGCTACCGCCTGCCGGAGACGACGCGCTGGGCGCATCGTCTGGCCTCCGGGCCTGCGGTCGAATGAGGTAGTGGATCGCGCTACTGAACGCCGCGCTGGAAACGATATCCCTTGTAGCTGAATATCAGGCCATCCTTGGTGATTTGCTCCAGCCTGAGGCCGGGCGTCAGAGATTCGCCTTCCCGCAGCATCCGGTCATTGATGCTGACGAGGCGATCCCTGGGCTTGCTCGAATAGGCATGGAGCGGAATCGTCATGGCCGGAATCTCCTGCTGGACAGGGAGAGGTAGTTCGGCCATGGGTACTACTTTTTGTTCCTGTGCAGCGACGGCGGGCTTTTCCGGCACGGAAACCAGGGTGGTGGCAACGGCTCTGGGCGGTGTGTCGTGTGTCTCGTTTCTGGCGGGTGTGGACGTGTCCGGTTTTATGGTGGCAACCATGGGAGCCGATCGTACGGCGGGTGCTGAATTCGGTGCCGGCAATTCCTGCACCATCTGTCTGGCCATGGGCTCGGACAGGGGTGTCGGCGCGGTTTGGTGTGAGGTCGATACGGGTGATTTCGCGGCAAAGGTTTCAGTTGCAGGAGCCGGTTGTTCCGCCTGCCACGGTCGCAGCCAGCCGATCAGGATGCCGGCGGCGAGCAGGATCGCGGCAAGCAGGCCGTAATGCAAAAATACGGGTTGTTTGGGCGCAGCTACCGGTGCCTGTGCTGGCGGCAATGTGGGTGTAGCCCCGCGCTGACGCTGTTGGTCGGATTTTTTGAGCGCTTCCAGGATATACGACATGTTATTTTCCCCCTTGCCTGCGGGAAAGCCTCGGTGCCGTTCGGTCCGCCGCACTGCTCAGGCTCATCAGGGTCTGAGGCCCAACGGCGCCGTCAGGCGTGAGGCCCTCAACGAGTTGAAACTGTTTGACCTGATTCACCATGGCTTCATCAAATACCGGGTCTGCGGTAGTTTCCGTCGTCTTGCCATGGACTTGCGCGAGTTGCTTGCTCAGCCATTCCACATCCGGCCCGCGTTCACCCGACCGGATGTTTTTGCGTGTAACCGGCGGCATCCGCCACAGTAGGGTGTAGTGCCCCGACCATTGTGCCGCCAGGCCACCAATGGCAACTGAGCTGGTTGCGGTGCCAACGGTGAAGGTGGCGGATTTATCATCAAGTTGGGTCAAGGTTGCATAGAATTCCTGGCCCTGATTGTCGCGCATATGCAGAACTGCAGGCCGGTTCAGTTGACGCAGTTCATCCAGCCCGCCGCGCGTGGTGCGGCAGCGCAAACCCATGTTTTCGGCTTGTTGGCATGCGTCCTCCCCCTGATAGTCGGCGCCCCATGCCTGGAACAGTGCGGCGTAAGCCAATGCCTTGCTGCGCGAGAGCGGCTCCGCTGCCGGCCATTCCAGGGTAACCGGCAATGCCGTTTCCGGCTTGGCGGCCTGGATTTGGCTTTCGGATTTTGCCTGATCCGCAGCTTTCGTCTGTGCTTCGTCTTTCGCAATGGGCTCGTATAGCGTCACCGCCAGCACGGTGCCGGCCAGCAAAGCCAAACCTGCCAGGATGGGGCGCATCATGATGCGGCGTTGCGTCGTCGGCTGGTGGAGCACCTCGCGTGCCGCCTGCGTGAGGGTTGCAGCATCGACCCGCTCCTTGCCTTGCACATAGGCGCCCAGCAGTGCCCGGTCGCAAAGTACGTTGATGATCCGGGGAATGCCGCCGCTCAGGCGGTACAGCCGGCCCATCAGTGCAGCCGGGAACAGCTGGCGCTGTGTGCCGGAAACCTCAAGGCGGTGCCGCACGTAGGCAGCAACTTCCTGTTTGGTCAGCGGCCCCAGGTGATAGCGCGCGATAATCCGTTGCGCAAGCTGCCGCAGTTCCGGCTGTGCCAGCATCGTCGCCAGCTCGGGCTGACCCAGCAGGATGATCTGCAATAGCTTGCGCTGGCTGGTTTCCAGGTTGGTGAGCAGTCGCATCTGCTCCAGTACGTCGGCAGAGAGGTTTTGCGCTTCGTCGATGATCAGTACGGTGTGCCTGCCCCTGGCATGAGCGTCAAGCAGGTAGGCGTTGATGCAGTCGACGAACACCTTGATGCTGGTGTTGCCGGTCGGAAATGCGATGCCGAATTCGGCGCAGATGGTCGAGAGCAGCTCTGCTACCGTCAGCTTGGGATTGAATATGTAGGCGACATCGCAGGATTCGGGTATCTGTTCGAGCAGGCAGCGGCATACCGTGGTTTTGCCGGCCCCCACCTCGCCGGTGAGCAATACAAACCCGCCGCCGCCATTCACCCCATAGAGCAGATGCGCAAGCGCCTCCTGGTGACGCTGGCTCATGTAGAGATAACGTGGGTCCGGCGCGATGGAGAACGGCGCTTCGGCGAGGTTAAAGTAACTCTGATACATGGGCGGTCTGGGAGTGGAGATATCGAGCCATTATAACGGCATGCTCCTCACACTCAAGGCGTCAACTTCTTCGGTGGAAGATTCAGACGCGAATTAAGGTCATGGTGCTGCGGGCGGACAAGCCAGAAAGTGGCCAGAACGGCCAGGGCGAACAGCGCATATGCCAGCGTGAATACCCATTCCGGCAGGTCATAGAAAATCAGGCGGCCGACCCAGCGCTGCATGAAGCTGGCCCCGCCCGAATCGGCCTGGCGCAGAAAATCTTCCCACACGGTCAACGGACAGGCTATACCGACGAGGGACTCAGCCATTACGAAGAGGATGGCGGCAAGATGCGCGACGCGGAAGCGGAGGTTGCGCACCCAGATCCAGCCGAGTACGGCGCCGGCCCAGATTGCGAACAAACCGCCCACCACGAACAGCACGAACAGAAAGTGGACGATCAGGACTGCGTCGGCTAGCAGCGCCATGAGTCAACTAAACGCTAGCAACCCAATCGCTGGCCAGATTGTAGTCGTCGAACACCCGGGTCTCGGCAGGAGTGAACAGGCTGGTCAGCCAGGTACTCCAGGTGATCCATTTGCTATCGGTGACCACAGCGATTTTCCACAGGTCGAAGCGGTGTTCACGGGTAAACTTGATTTCTTCCCAGGCAACATCCACGGTGAGTCTGGCCATGTCGCGGAGATCGATCAGCAGGTTGACCCGACCCTCGAACTTGATCTTGTACATGACTGCGTCTTCCAGCTCCTTGAAGTCGGCGAGGGTGAACTGGCCCAGCACGCCGACGTTGACGAGGTGGCTGCGGAGTTCGATAGTGATCATGATTTACCCTTCTAGAGGTGGTGTTCTTTCACTATAGCAAACCGGCTATGCAACAGGAAGACGGGGTGCCACGCGGGAGGCAAGAACGCCGCTCAGGATAATCAGGACTATCCCCAGCCAACTGGTCATGGACAGTATTTCCTGCCACAGCAGGATGCCCCAAAGACTGGCGAAGATGACCGTACTGTAGGCCAGGCTGCCGACCACCAGCGTGTCGCCCTCGCGATAGGCGCGGGTCATGGCGAGTTGTGCCAGGGTGGCGGTAGTGCCGAGGCCAAGCAGGAGCAAAAAATTTCGCGGTGAAACGGGATGGAAGGAGTGAACTCCCATCCAGACGCCGCCGCCGAAGGTGCAGATCAGGGTGAAATAGAACACAACCCGCCATTCCGGTTCGCCGAGCCGTCCCAGTTGCTTGACGTTGAGATAGGCGATGGCGGCAAAAAAACCGGAGGCCACCCCCGTCAGTCCTGCAACCAGCTGTTCCTGGTGCAGGGTGGGGCGCAGCAGCAGCACCACGCCGGCAAAGCCGAGCAGGATGGTCAGTAATAGCGGCAGGTGCGGGCGTTCTTTCAGAATCAGCACGCTGAAAAAGGCAAGGAACAGCGGCGCAGTGTAATTGAGCGTAACCGCAGTAGCCAGCGGTAGCCGGGTGATGGCGTAAAAGAACAGCATCAGCGCGGCGAAGCCGGACAGTCCGCGCCAAAGGTGCGCTTTCCAGTGAGGTGTAGCGATGCTCATGCCCCGGATTTTGATGATCAGGGTAATGATCAGCAAGCCGAACAGGGAGCGGTAGAACACCAGTTCAGCGCTGGAAAAAAATTCCGAGCCAATTTTGACGAATACCCCCATGCAGCCGAACAGGATGCCGGCCACGAGCATCCATGCGGATTTTAGTTGTGGAAATTTGGGCATGGATTATGTTGTGAAGTGGTTGTGCATTGCATGGCGGGGTGGTTTATTCCGGATTTGCCTTCAGGCTGGAGGTTAAAGGAGAGAGCCGCTTTCCGTCTGTGCGTAGTGGCTGAAAGCCGCGCGGAGATTGACCGGAGACCGCAATATGCGGTATTTTAACTCTTTTTAGAGTGCGGCAAGTAATGAGCAAAGCTTCAAAATCACCGACTTTCGAAAGCGCACTCGCCGAGTTGGAAAATATCGTCGCCACCATGGAAGCGGGCCAGTTGCCGCTGGAACAGCTTCTGTCGGCCTATAAGCGCGGTGCGGAGCTGCTTCAGTTCTGTCAGCTGGCGTTGCAGGATGCGCAGCAGCAGGTGCGTATTCTGGAAGCGGGCAGCTTGCAGAATTTCGTTAGCGATGCGGATAAAGCCAGTGCAGACAATGATTGATTTTCAGGCATGGGCAGTTGCCCTGCAGCAGCGCATGGAAATTGTGCTTTCCGACGTGCTGCCGCAGCCAGTGATTGCACCGCAGCGCCTGCATCAGGCGATGCGTTACGCCGTGCTTGGCGGCGGCAAGCGTATCCGCCCCTTGCTGGCCTTCGCTGCCGGTGAGGTGGCCGGTGCCGGTCCGCAGCGCGTCGATGCGGCTGCGGCTGCGGTTGAGCTGATCCACGCCTATTCTCTGGTGCATGACGACCTGCCGTGCATGGACGATGACAGTTTGCGGCGCGGCAAGCCCACCTGTCACCACGAATATGACGAGGCCACTGCACTGCTGGTGGGCGATAGTCTGCAAACCCTGGCGTTTCAGGTTCTGGCAGACCGTCCATTGGCAGACGCTCCCGCAGTACAGCTTGAAATGATGAAGATTCTGGCGGTGGCTGCCGGTTCGCGCGGCATGGCCGGCGGCCAGGCGATTGACGGCGAAAGCGTCGGCAAGACGCTATCCCTGCCGGAGCTGGAATTCATGCACATCCACAAGACCGGAGCGCTGATCCGGGCCTCGGTGCAACTGGGCGCGTTGTGCGGTAACAGCCTTGAAAACAGCGAAATGGAGCATTTGCTGCATTTCGCGAAATGTATCGGGCTGGCTTTCCAGGTGGTGGACGACGTGCTCGATGCCGAATCCAGCACTGCCACGCTGGGCAAGACGGCCGGTAAGGATGCCGAGGCTAACAAACCGACCTACGTTTCTATTCTAGGCGCGAATGCTGCGCGTGCCTTTGCTGCTGATTTGTACCGGGATGCGTTACAGTCACTTGAACTGTTCGGCGCACGGGCGGAAAGATTACGCCAGATCGCCGATTTTATCGTCAAGCGGCAATTTTGAACAAGGTTTAAGTTATTTACCGCGGAGGGCGCGGAGGCCGCAGAGGAAAGCCATGAAAACTTTCACTTCCGTATCCTCCTCGCCCTCCGCGGTTGAAGGATTTTTGTGCCAGGTAAGTACTCCCTTCTTGAAGCCATCAACGACCCCGCAGAGTTGCGTGCCCTCGAGCGCAGGCAACTGCCTCAACTCGCCGAGGAGTTGCGCACCTTTCTGATCGAAAGCGTGAGCAAGTCCGGTGGCCACCTGGCCTCCAATCTGGGCGCGGTGGAACTGACTATCGCTCTGCATTACGTGTTCAACACGCCGGACGACCGGCTGGTGTGGGATGTCGGCCACCAGACATATTCGCACAAGATTCTGACCGGGCGGCGCGAGGCCATGGCTACCCTGCGCCAGCTAGGCGGTATCGCCGGTTTTCCCAAGCGCGCCGAGAGCGAATACGACGCTTTCGGTGCAGGCCATTCCAGCACCTCGATAAGTGCCGCACTCGGTATGGCGATTGCGGCTCAGGCGGAAGGCAGCGATCGGCGCGCAGTAGCGATCATCGGCGACGGTGCGATGACCGGGGGCATGGCGTTCGAGGCGCTCAATAACGCCGGGGCGATGGACGCCAATCTTCTGGTGGTGCTGAACGACAACGATATGTCGATCTCGGAAAACGTCGGCGCGCTCAACAACTATCTCGCCAAACTGATGTCGGGGCGCTTTTATTCCGCAATGCGCAAGGGCGGCGAGAAGGTGCTGGGGGCTGTACCGCCGATTCTGGAACTGGCCAAGCGCGCCGAAGAGCACATGAAGGGTATGGTCATTCCCGGCACCCTGTTCGAGGAGTTCGGCTTCAACTACATCGGCCCGATCGATGGTCACGACCTTGACGTGCTGGTGACCACGCTGAACAACCTGAAACATCTAAAGGGGCCGCAGTTGCTGCACATCGCTACGCAAAAGGGAAAGGGCTACAAGCTGGCAGAAGAGGATCCCTGTCTTTACCACGGAGTGGCCAAATTCAACCCCGAGGACGGGGTAAGCGATGCCAAGCCGGGCGGCAAGCTGACTTACACCCAGGTATTCGGCGACTGGTTGTGCGACATGGCGGCGCAGGACAAGCGCCTGGTCGGCATTACCCCGGCAATGTGCGAAGGTTCCGGCATGGTGCGCTTCGCCAGGGAATACCCCAAGCGCTATTTCGATGTCGGCATCGCCGAGCAACACGCGCTGACTTTCGCCGCCGGCATCGCCTGCGAAGGGATGAAGCCGGTGGTGGCGATCTATTCGACCTTTCTGCAGCGTGCGTACGACCAGTTGATCCATGACATCGCGCTGCAGGGGCTGCCCATCGTGCTGGCGATAGACCGTGCCGGTCTGGTCGGCGCCGACGGGCCGACCCATGCCGGCAGCTTCGACCTGTCCTTTTTGCGCTGTGTGCCCAACCTGCTGGTGATGGCGCCCTCGGATGAGAACGAATGCCGTCAGATGCTCTACACGGCATTCATGCACAACGGTCCGTCGGCGGTACGCTATCCGCGCGGCAGCGGCATGGGTGTCGCCATTCAGCAGGAAATGCAGGCGTTGCCGATGGGCAAGGGTGAGGTCCGGCGCGAGGGCGAAAAGATCGCCATTCTCGCTTTCGGCAGCATGCTTGCGCCCGCACTGGCAGCTGCCGAAGAACTCAAGGCTACTGTCGCTAATATGCGCTTCGTCAAGCCGCTGGACGAGGAGTTGACGCTACACCTTGCGCAAACCCATGACCTGCTCGTCACGGTCGAAGAAAACGCGGTGATGGGCGGTGCGGGCAGTGCCGTGCTTGAGTTTCTGGAGAGCAAGGGCGTGACGGTGCAGGTGCTGCAACTCGGTCTGCCCGACCGTTTCGTCGAACATGGCGATCCCGCCAAATTATTGGCTTCTTGCGGTTTGGACCAGGACGGCATTGTTCGCGCGGTGCAAGGCCGGTTACACAGCATCCAAGTAACTGAGTAGTTTACTCAACTATTATCAGATGTTATACTTGGTCTAAATCAATTCAAGGAATAAATTCATGAGCGAATGTGATGTGACTTGCGATGTGAACGCCCCCGTCTGTGACAAAGACGCCATCGCCGATGTGCAGAACTATGCGGATTCCCGCCAGATTGCCATCGACAAGGTGGGCATTAAATCCATTCGACATCCGGTCAGGGTGGCAGACAAGAGCGAGGGTGTGCAGCACACTATCGCGATGTTCAACATGAACGTCTATCTGCCGCATAATTTCAAGGGCACGCACATGTCGCGCTTCGTTGAGATTCTCAACAGCGACGCCAATGAACGCGAGATTTCGGTGGAATCGTTCGAGGCCATGCTGCGCGAGATGGTGCAGCGGATGGAGGCCGAATCCGGCCACGTCGAGATGAGCTTTCCCTACTTCATTAACAAGACGGCCCCGGTTTCCGGCGTGCAGAGCCTGCTCGACTATGATGTTACCTTCGTCGGCGAGATCGTCAAGGGTAAGTACCAGCTCACTATGAAAGTAGTGATCCCGGTCACCAGCTTGTGCCCGTGCTCGAAAAAGATTTCCGATTATGGTGCCCATAATCAGCGTTCCCACGTTACCGTAGCGGTGCGTACCAATGAAATGGTGTGGATCGAGGATGTCGTGCGGATGGTGGAAGATCAGGCGTCATGCGAATTGTACGGCCTGCTCAAGCGGCCGGATGAAAAATTTGTCACCGAGCGCGCCTACGATAATCCCAAGTTCGTTGAGGATATGGTACGGGATGTGGCGGCGGCGCTGAATGCCGACAAGCGTATCGATGCTTATGTGGTTGAGGCTGAGAACTTCGAGTCCATACATAATCATTCGGCTTATGCGTTGATCGAACGGGACAAGACGGCAAGCTAAGAAAAAATCGGGTGAGTCCCACACACTAGGCACTGCCTAGTGTGTGGGACTCACCCTACGTATCCTCTTTACTCCCTTCCAATGCTATGGCGAAATCTCCCTATATAGCTGACGCGAACCCCGCCAACTTCCGCACCCTGGTTCTGGAAAATTCGGAAAAAGGCCCGGTACTGGTGTATTTCTGGTCGCCCCGAGCAGGGCCATGCATGATGCTGATGCCCAGACTGGTTCAGCTTGCGCATGAATATGCCGGAAAGTTTCTGCTGGTCCTGCTGGATACCGATCAGCACGGCAGGATGGCCAGGGAAGAGTACGGCGTCACCAGCGTGCCGACGGTCAAGTTTTTTCGGCAGGGGCAGGTGGCTCATACCATCCATGGCGCAGAATCCGATACCGAATTTCGTCGCGCCATCGACAAGTTCGTTGTGCGGCCAAGCGGGGCGTCCCAAGTTGTGTTGAGCGCTTTTCGCCAGCAGGGTAATTTGGAGAATGCCTGCAGTCTGCTGGCCAAGGCCGCTCTGGATGACCCCTATAATGTCCAGATTCCGGTCGACCTTGCCAAGCTGCTTCTGCTCAAGGGCGATTACGCCCAGGCGGAGGATCTGCTGCTAGCACTGCCTGAAGAGGTGCGAGCCGATGCCGAAATCAGCACCTTGCTGACGCACGCAGGCTTTATTCGAATCGCGCAGGATGCGCCGGATATCGAAACGCTGGAACGGGAAATCGCCGATGAACCGAACAACAGCCTGGCGCGCTATCAGTTGAGCGCAGTCAAGCTGATCGGCGATGATTGTGCCGGTGCGATGGAACAGTTGCTGGAGATCGTACGCCGCGACCGGACTTTCCACGATGATGCCGGCCGCAACGGGCTGATTGCCATTTTCAATATGGTGGGAAACGAGAACGAACTGGTCGGGCATTATCGGACTTTGCTGACAGAAGCTTTACGATGAATTCGACTCATTATTGAAGGTTTCACAGTTGAATTACCATTCCAGATAGCGGCAGTGATGCGTCAGGATTCCACTCAATATTTCTTCAGTAGCGTCATGTTAGTTCCATCCTGCTTAATTTCCAGCCTTTTTAGGAAGCTCATGCCAAGTAGTACGAAAGGCATGCTGCTATCCTGCACCAGGCCGTCCACCTGATTCAGCGTGATATTGCCCACCCTCACCGTGTTGAGGGTGACGCGGTAGGCTGGAACCACTCCGTTTGCGGTGGAAACCGCTGCGCGTTCGCCGTTGAGATAAGAAATCCCGAGACGCTTCGCTTCATCTTTACCCATTGATACCATTGACGCTCCTGTATCTACCATCATGCGCGTGCTGGTGCCGTTGATGTTGCCGGTGGTGACGAAATGGCCCCTCAAATCACCGGCCAGGACTGCACTCTGGTTGCCGCCGCCATCGGTGGAGGGGATAGAGGCGCTTTTGCCCATGCCTAAATTCTGGCGCTTGCCGTCGATTTCCAGCACCGCGGCTGTCGAGTCGGAGCTGATCAGTTTGACGCCTTCCGGCGAGGTTTCGCCAGCAGCCATTACACGATGTTTGCCGCCATTGATGCTTATCATGGCTTTGCCGTTAAACAGGCCGACCACGTTGACTTCGGTAGCATGGGCACTGCTTGTGAATAGAATAAGCAGGCCGAGCAGGTTAGAATATCGCCATGCTAAATTCATCAGGACTCCTCTAGATCATGAAGATCATGAAACCGGTTGCGATTTTTCGTCATGCGCCCAGCGAGGGGCCAGGCTATTTTGCCACATTTCTCGATAGGCACAGCATACCCTGGCAACTGTTCAGGGTTGATGCCGGTGACGCCTTGCCGCCAGACGCCAGGCTGTTCAGCGGTTTGGTGTTTATGGGCGGGCCGATGAGCGTGAATGACGACTTGCCGTGGACACCTCATTCCCTGGAGCTGATCCGGCAGGCGGCACAGGCCGATATTCCCATGCTTGGGCACTGCCTGGGCGGGCAGTTGATGGCCAAGGCCCTGGGCGGCGCTGTGGGCAGGAACCCAGTCAAGGAAATTGGCTGGGGTGAGGTGGCGGTGGCGGACAATGCCACTGCCAAGGACTGGTTCGGAGAGGTGAAAAAATTTGATGCCTTTCACTGGCATGGCGAGACCTTCACGATTCCTCCCGACGCTACCGGTATCCTGGGAAACTCTCATTGCGTGAATCAGGCGTTCGCCATGGGCAAGCATCTGGGCATGCAATGCCATATCGAAATGACCGAAGAGATGGTGCGGGAATGGTGTGCGTTGGGTGAGGAAGAAATTGCCTCCGCCATTACCAGTCCGGCTGTGCAGGAGCAGACAGCAATTCTGGAAAATCTGGCGGAGCGTGTGAAGAGCCTGAATGTGACTGCGCAAAAAATCTATACAAAGTGGATTGAAGGGTTGGTGCGTTAGCTGGAATTATTTGCTTCCCGGGTACGAGGAACGACAGACTGCTGTTGCTAGGCTAGAACCGCTTCATGACGTCCAGGTGCAGCTGCCCTTTCGGCAGGCCGTGCCGATATAGCAGTTCAAGCACTCCCTCAGTGCTTGATTCCGGTGCCGTAATATAGATGTCGAAGCCAGAAAGATCAGGCTGATCGGCGACGATCGCTGCACCCACGGCTTCCATGTCTTTCAGGCCTACCGCCGGGTCGGGGGACGCTTCCCAGCTGGATACACCTGATAAACCATCTCCCGTTAGCGCCGTGTAACTGAAGTTGTCCAGGGCGTCGAGCCAGGAGCGGCACAGGTTATTGAGATAGTGGTTGCCGGGTTGGTGCGCCATCCAGTAGAGATGCATGGGCTGTTCAAGTTCCATGGCGATGGCGTGCTCGATAATGCTTTTGATCGGTGCGAAGCCGGTTTCGTAGGCGACGAAGATGATGGGTCGCTTTGAGCTTTCGTCCAGGGAGAAGTTGCCCCATGGCCCCTCGATCGTCACCGTTTGAGAGATTTTCAGATGAGTGAAGACGTATTCCGAGAACTGATCGCCCGGCACCCGGCGGATATGAAATTGCAGGTGCATGGCGTTGCACGGACAGCTGCCAATGGACTTGTTGCGTGGCGGCATGCCCGCGATGGCGAGGCTGAGGTGCTGCCCGGCGAGGAAGCGCAACGTCTGCGAACGCGGCGTGCGCAGGTGCAGGATCATGGTGTCGTCCTGAACACGCTCCATCTGCTCAACTTTGGTGGGGATCAGCTGGAGCGGGATGTCTTCGATGCCGCCCGCCTCCTTGACCTCTATTTCCAGGTCGGATTGCGCGGCGTTGACGCATAACAGCACATGGCCCTGGGCCTTCTGCGTGTCGTCGAAGTGGAAATCGTGTTGCTGGGTTTCGCGTACCTGGCCGGACAGTATCCTGCCACCACAGCCACCACAGGTGCCATTGTTGCAGCTGTAGTTGAGTGCGATGCCGGAGCGGAGCGCGGCTTCAAGCACGGTTTCATTTTTTTCGGCGGTGAACTCTTTGCCGCTGGGCAGGAGGCGAACTCGGTAACTCATATTGCACCGTTGAATAGTAGTGTAATTTAGTCAAGTATACACGATTCGGCCACTGGGGCCAGCTTGAGACGGTAGTTGCGTCAGAATTTCCCGGGGCGATGCAAGCCGGATTCGACTTCTTCGCAGCCCTGGGCGAGAGGGACGAGGACTTTTGCCATGTTACACCTGTAAAAGACTAACCGCAGAGGACGCGGAGGTCGCAGAGTACAGCAAGCGGGAATAGGTTTTTCTCAGTATCCTCCGCGTCCTCTGCGGTGAAAAAATTTTAGTCTCTGAAGTTCTGAAACTGGAGCGGGAAGTCAGTGATAGATTTTTTGACCAGCGTGATGGTTTCCTGCAATAAATCCCGTTTTGCACCGGTGACTCGCACGGCCTCGCCCTGGATACTGGCCTGGACCTTGAGTTTGGAATCCTTGATCAGCTTGACGATTTTCTTTGCCAGTTCGGTTTCTACACCGGTTTTGACGGTAACGGTCTGCTTGACCTTGTCGCCACTGATTTTATCGACCTTGCCCTTGTCCAGACAACTCACGTCGATGTTGCGCTTGCCAAAGGTCTGGTTGACGATGTCGAAGATCTGCTCCAGTTTGAAGTTGTCGTCGGCATAGATCGTCAGCACATACTCTGCCTGATCGACGCGTGAATCCGATCCCTTGAAATCGAAGCGACCGGTGATGATTTTGTTGATCTGGTCAACGGCGTTGCGTAAATCCTGTTTGTCTACTTCGGATACGATATCGAATGTCGGCATGGCTGATTTTCCTTTAGCCGGCGCAGCAGGTGGATTCGGTGATGAAATGGCAGACGTAGTCCAGCATCTCAACGGTTTCGATGTCGAAGCTGGTGTTGCCCGGCACGCTGAAGCTCTCGCCCGTTTTGTAGGTTTTCCAGTCTGACTGACCAGCCAGCTTTACTTTGCATACTCCGGCATTGATCTCCATCAGCTCCGGCAGGCCGGTATTGAAAGTAAGGCTGCTTGGAAAAATCACGCCGACAGTTTTCTTGCTGCCATCAGGGAACATGACGGTGTGGGAAATGCACTTACCGTCGAAGTAGACGTTGGCTTTCTTGACGACGCTGACATTGTCGAACTGGGTCATGGCTTATTCCTAATAATTAACGATTCTGCAACTTCGCCGCGATGCGTAACCGCAGCGCGTTGAGCTTGATGAAGCCGCCCGCATCTGCCTGATTATAGGCGCCGGCATCGTCCTCGAAGGTGGCAATATTCGAGTCGAACAGCGAGTCGGTCTTGGAATCACGGCCGACTACGATGACGTTGCCCTTGTAAAGTTTGACCCGCACCCAGCCATTGACGTGCTTCTGGGTGTCGTCGATCAGTACCTGCAGGGCGCGGCGCTCGGGTGCCCACCAGTAACCGTTGTAGATCATGCTGGCGTAGCGCGGCATTAAATCATCCTTCAGGTGCGCCACTTCGCGGTCCAGAGTGATGGATTCGATGGCACGGTGGGCCTTGAGCATGATGGTGCCACCGGGAGTCTCGTAGCAGCCGCGCGATTTCATTCCGACGTAGCGGTTTTCTACCAAGTCGAGGCGGCCGATGCCATGCTTGCCGCCGAGGCGGTTGAGTTCGGCCAGCATTTCTGCGGCCGACAGTTTCTTGCCGTTGAGCGCGACCGGATCGCCA
>JAHJJI010000096.1 GCA_018823025.1 Gammaproteobacteria bacterium
CACGGTTCCCACAGGTAGACTAGGCTTCCACCCCAATCGAGGACAGAGCCACGAATCAAAGTTAGACTCCCACGGACCAGAATGAAGCAACCGCATCACGTGATTGGTTCCCTTCAATTGGCTAATCCTAAGAATCTTTGATTCAGGATTGATCACCATATCGCCGGTGCTAAAAACAAAGCAAGCATTACCAGTCACACCAAATTCAACCACCATGAATTTACCCATGCGCATTACAAACGCATTGTTATCGGCTGTCGTACCATTACCTAAGTAATGAAGTCGCCCCGCCATGCGCTTCTTCATCTCTTTAAAATCTGCTGACTGGTTCTGTTTTGCATTTTCACCCAGGACGAACCACATATCTTCAATGACAGGTACAAATCGAAGCCAGTAGTCGAGCCTGCGAGGGTTGGCAGCACCATCCTCAGACAGCAGCGCAAAGAAATCATTAATCAGCCGATGTTTGAGCCAGCCATCCACCATTTTTCGAGCGTTTTCATTCTTAATATATGCATCCCAGGCAGCTCGTTTTAGCCACGGATTACCAATAAACGTTATGGCCATGTCCCGCAACGCAGGGTTCTCTGGCCGCTCATTACACTTTGCATAACGGATTAGCACTTGCGCCAGGCAACGTATGACCACGTTGTCGCTGAGTTGCACATCACCGTTGCCATCTAAAAGGTCGAGCAGCGGGGCAAGGTGTGTCTTGAATGCGGCATCCTCAAGGCCAATCACGGCTTTAGTCTGAGCCATTGTGGCTTCCTGCCATACCCAGGAGTTACTTGATAAGCCCACGCCTTCACTTGCGGCAACCAGATCCTTGACATTTCCTTTCAATAAGGCGGGGGCGTAACGTTCGCAGGGTTTATCTGTAAGCAGATTCTCGTGGCGATTAAGCGTTTTCAGCCATTCAGGATTACTGCGGCCAATAAAGATAACCTCCGACAGTGTATCTGCCAGAAACTTGCGCAGCAGCTTCCAGTTCGCCAAGCCTGCGTCAGCTGGCTGGTCGAAAATCGGATAATCAAAATAGCCGTGCATTAGCCCTTGAAAACACTTGCGAAGACGGCGTGGTTGATCCGTCTGTTTGCCAACCTGCTTCAACAAAGCGCGAAACAGTTTGCCATCCTCAATCAGGCTCCAATCATCCTGACCAACTTGCTGTGCAAGGCCAAAACAAACGTATTTCAGATCGACGAATGTTGGTAATCTGCCTGAGCTGCGGTAAGCGAGCAACGAGCGTGCAATAGAACGTTCGTTCAGGCACACGTGAGTTGGATCAAAACGTTTTTTTACTTCCGCCAGAACCTTCGTCATAGAGGCTGGAGCACCCCAATTAGGCGAACTAAAGGAATCCGAGAAGGCTTGGTCAAGCCGCTGGCGCAGATGCGAAAGCGCTGAATTTTTTAATCGATCGGGCATCGCGGGTCGTGGTCCAAAGGCAAATCACGGGGGGCGGAACGATGCTCACCAATATCAAGGAACTCCAGCTTCAGCTCTATGCGCCTACTTTCATCCAGGCTCTCTTTTAGAGAATTAAAAGATGAGCCACCGACAAGAAAGTGCTCCCTGATGAGTAAGCGATCCTGGTCAGTCAGTTGAGTCGCATCCGCACTAGGCACTAGCAACACACAGAGCACCCGCTCTGACCTCTGAATACTGAGATTAAGGTTGTGCATATATGTACCGCGCTGGTCTGCAAAGCCTTCTACAACTACTCGCTTCAACCACTTTTCTCCCAGCGGATCTCGAATAATTTCCAGCACTTTCGGCACGACTCCGCGTAGCAACTGTGACTGCTCCTTGGTCAGCTTGTTACTGTTGGTGTCAAAAAGCGCACGCGGGCCAAAATCAACGGAACGCCCCCTCACCGCAACACCTGGAAAGTCCTTTGTTACTTCGCGGATTCTTTTCAGAAGCTGTTCGATTTCCTTGTCCCGCTGCACTTTTTCCTGCTCTATTTTTGACGTTTCATGCGTCACAGCAAGAAGAGCTACCGTCATAGCGACCAAAAACAGCACCATCAAGGCCGACATCAGGTCAGAGAACGAAATCCAGAAAGGTTTCTCTGCGTCGTCGCGAGATTTATGACGGACTGGAAGCCGAATGCCAAGCATCGCCTATTACCCCTTGGTCGCTACAGAATCAAGCGTATCGCCCAAATCCTGTATCGCGCTCTTAAGCAGGCTCACCGCCTGAGCCAATTCCGTGTGGAACTGTGCGTTACCCTGCCTCAAAGTGCGCTCGATATTCTCGGCAAATGCTTTGTGTGTATCGCCCAGCACCTCGGTGACACCTTCGAGGTAACCTTCGGCTTCCAGTCGTGCCACACTCAGTTTTTCTGCCGCAATCCCCATACTGGAAACCAGGTCAGAAGTCATGGATGCCTCGCGCTTGGCGTTTTCCACTGTTGATTTCAAATCGCTGACGATAGTTGCGAAGGTATCACGTGCCTCACGGTAGTCATTAATCACCTGCATGGATGCTGTGGTGGCTCCATTAAGTGCATTGGCGGCCAAATTAAGTTTGTCAGTTGTCCCAGAGACCTTCTCCACCACAACTGCCATGCCATCTATGCCCTCAGCCAAATGGGTAGATGCCCCATGCAGCTTATCAGCCCCTGTATTCATGCGTTCCAGGCTTGCGCTAGTCGTTGTCGCAAGCTGGCCAACCGCATTCCGCATTCCTTCCGTTGCACCCCGTACCGATTCGGTAAGTTCTCCAACCTGGCTCGCCAATTGCCCAAGCGTTTCTTTGGAATGTTCGGCCATCTTCGTCTGCCGTGCCTCGTGCGTCTCTGCCGCCAGGCGGCCCTGCTCCTGGAGCGATCCAACCAAGCCGGCGGTACGCTCGCCGAGTTCCATCATCAAGGCTTGCATCTGCTGCGCTGACTCGGACTGAGAATCCTTTACCATTGACTGAATCTGCGCAACAAACTCAGTCATGTGGTTATTCATGGCATCTTGCCGCGCCTCCATCTTGGCAACGGCTTGTTCCAATTGATCAGCCATTGCATCGGCAGCTCCCTTGCCGGCGCTTTGCAGGTTGGCGGCCAAGTCGTCGAACTTGCTTGCCGCAGTTTGAATGGCTAGTGAGGTATTTTGCAGAACGTCGGTCATACCGCTTAACTGCCCGCCGAACATGTCCTTCATTTGAGCGGTAAAACCTGACAGAACGTCGGTCAGCAGCTTATTCACCGCCTCACCCTGATTGCCTCCAACTCGTTCAACGGCGGAAGAAATCCGCTCCATCGGATCTTTCAGGCTATCCGTAAAGGTTTGCACCAAGGTTGCGGAAAGTTGCTGGTTATTCTGAGCAGCAGCCTCAACTTGCTGGCGGGTCAGTTCGGTCAGAACTTCCTTCAGATCAGCGACCAGTGAATCCTTGATCTGGGTCGCTTGGGTCGCGGAGGTTTCGGATGCTTCTACCAGACGCGCCAGGTATTCCTCCCCTGCGCCAGCATCGAACATGCTGTCGATCAGACGGCAAATGCTTTCAACCTCACGAAAACGCTTGGTCACCAGTGACTTCTCAATCCAGGTAAAGAGCATCGCCAAAGCAATTGCACTGGCCGAGACTATGAAGGCATGACCCACGTTCTGGATCAACATCGCCAGGCTGTCACGCACTTCTATTGGGTTGGTGGTCACCTTAAAATTAATCAGTCCCAGAATCAGGCCGGAAAATGTCCCGATAATCCCGATGCCGGTCAGAATGCCTGGCAGGTGCTTATAAAATTCTGTCTTGAGCGGTGTTTCCACCAGCGCCTGGTCGGTGAAGAAGGTTTCCGCCACCGCCGTTGCTCGCCAGCGGCTAATCTCCTCCTGCCCCATATTGTTGACCGTGGTTTGAGGATGCAGGGTTTCGGTGAATTCAGACCAACAATGGGCGAGCCTCTCGCTCACCATCGCTTCCTTGGCGATGCGTTCCAGATCAGTAAAGTGGCTGCCGTTTTGGCTCTTGATGTCCTGGAGCTTGCTGACCGCCCCCGTCAGCTCCCGTCCAATTCGATTGGCGGGCAGGACAAACCTGAAGATGAAACCGATGGCAATCATAGCCAGGATCGTGCCGATAAACACAACTGACCAATACTGGATCAGAAAACTCATTATTGCGTACTCCCCTTTATTGTTATTTGAGTGGCGGAAATCATGCTGTTCCCGCGCTAATTGTTATGAGTCATCACCCCTTCAAGTGGCCGGTTTCTGCCGCACGCGGCCTCGTTGTTTGGGAATGGCATTGGCTCGTTCTGCCTTGATGCGCTCCAGCAGCAACGATGCCGGCTCATCGTTGGGGTCTTGCGGGACGAGTTCGCCACGGAAGGCTTTGGAAAGGACAGATTGCTCTACACGTCGGGTTCTGAGCACCATTTTTTCGATTGAAGGAATGAGCCGTTCAACCGCAGCGATTGAGTCAACTATCTTCGCTATAACAGATGCCATTTCTCTCTCAGGAGGCAGTGCAATGGGAAGGCTCATCAGTGCTCCCTGCGTGAGCTTTGCACGCCCCGTCGTTCCTGATAGCCAGGGAATAACGTTGTAATGCATGAGTGAAATCCACAAATAATCTGGTGTCACAGGATTAATCGCGCGTAGCACATGGGCATGGTTGTTTACCCAGCACTTCCCAGAAACCCGATAGGCTATAGGTTTGGTTCGCCCATAGAACGTTTCATCTTCTGTGACGAGCACCAACTCCTCGTCGAAAATAAACTCGTCAATGATGCCAACCTGCCCGTTTGCCCCGTAGTAGGGATATAGACCTTGATCTGTCTTACGGTGCTCTCTTTTAATCGGCACTCGCAGTGCATCTAAGCAAAGCGTCAGCTCCCCTACGCTTGCCCAACACCACCCCTCCGGCAATTCCGGTAGGTCAGCTGTGTCAACCGGCTCTGGTTCGACGTATTTGGTCTTTTTCGGGTCTTTGCCTTTGGCGATGAGATCGGCTTCCCAGCGAACGCGGCGCTCAAGGCGAATGCGTTTAAGAAGTTCAGTGGCGGATTCCCCAGCAGCATTCTTCGCCCGCCACTCCCGCGTCAGTTCGCCCGTGGAGGCAGCGTGGAGAATGGATTTTTGCAGGCCGTCGAGCAGCCGGGGCAGGCGGTCGAGCTTGTCGCGGATATTGCGGCTCCGCTCGAACAGGGCATCGAGCTTGGAGGCGATGCGGCGTTGTTCGTTGATGGGTGGAAGTGGTAGCTCAATTGCACGCGCAGCATCGCTAGTGAGGCGAGGCATATTTATACCGCGAGTCAGCCCATTCACGTGTTCAAGAAACTCTGGCCTTTTGAAGGAGTAGAACAAATAACCATTTTCAATCGCACTGCTCGGAGCAACAGGCACTATCTCAGGAGTGCAATAGCCGTCTGAATCGGCCAGTACAACTTTATTCAAATAGGGCCGCAACTTCCCATAAAGCACATCACCAGCATGAAATTTGCACTTGCTACTCTTGGACTTTCGCACTGCCATGGTGAGCCGTTGAATGATGCGAGACGTTCCCTTTTCGACATCTTCAAGCTCAACAACCCAAGCATCAACTGGAATTTTGTCGCAAGATACTTGTTTAGGAGCGCCATAATCGGTCACCGCCCCCAACGTGGCGTTCATCCAACCGACCGGCAAATTGCTCATACTTCAGTCTCCGGTGCGAGCAGCAGCTCTAATTCCTCCAGTTCCCCCATCGCATCTTCAAACAGCGTCCGTATCTCGGCCAGCAGTTCTTCCGGCTCTGGCAGGTCTTCGGCATGGTCGGCGTTTTCGTCCTTCAGCCAACTGATGTCAAGGTTGTCGTTGCGCTTGGCAATTTCATCCCGTTTAAAGCGTCTAAAACGTCCCGTATCGCCTTCATCTTTACGCAGGCCACCTCCATTGGCGTCATCGCCATAGAGGGCCGTAAAGGGCTGCAAATGGGTAAAGGCAAAGGGGGTACGCTTGCCGAAATTATCCATGTTGGTGCGCAGGTCGTAGAACCAAATTTCCTTGGTGTTGCCGGTGTCTTTCTGGCCACGGGTGAAGAACAGCACGTTGGTTTTGACACCCTGGGCATAGAAGATGCCGGTAGGCAAACGCAGGATGGTGTGTAGATTGCACTTGTCCATCAGGTCGGCCCTCACTTGGCGGCCGATGCCTTCTTCAAACAGCACGTTGTCCGGCAGCACTACGGCGGCACGACCCCCTGGCTTGAGACTACGGTAAATGTGCTGGAGGAAGGCGAGCTGTTTGTTGCTGGTGGGGTAGGTGAAATCGTCCCGTGAGGGTAGGCCACCACCTTTCTTGGTTCCGAAGGGCGGGTTGGTGAGGATCACATCTGCCTTAGGCAAGCGCTGACCTTCCGTGGACAGTGTACTGCCCAGCCACACAGGGCCGACGCCTTCTCCCTCGATGTCATGCAACATGCAATTCATCAGCGCGAGGCGCTGAGTGTCTGGGACGAGCTCCATGCCGATGAGCGCTTTTTTCTTCTGGAATTCCTGCTGCTCGGCCTTCAGGTCAAAAAGATCGTCAGTCTGCGTCTTGATATAGCGGTCTGCCTCGATGAGGAAACCCGCTGTGCCGGCAGCCGGATCTTGCACGATCTCGCCGGCTTGGGGTTTGATAACTTCGACCATGGCGCGGATCAGGGCGCGTGGCGTGAAGTATTGACCTGCCCCGCTTTTTAGCTCGCCTGCGTTTTTCTCCAGCAGCCCTTCATAGAGATCGCCCAGTCCATCCTGACGGGCGCTATACCAGTCCAGCCCATCAATGTCCTCGATCAGCTGAGCGAGGTGACGTGGTTCCTTGATACTGGTTCCTGCATTGGCGTAGATAGCAGAGACGAGCGGATCGGGGGCGATACCCAGTTCGATCAGTAGCTCGCGATAGAAAACATGCTGCTCGACGCCGTTTTTGACCTTGAGGTCAGCCCAGCGCTTGCCTGCGGGAATCCGGTGTTCGGTTTCAGTCTCCTGGGCCATTTTCAGGAACAACAGCAGTGTCAGTTCGGTGACGTACTGGTGGTAGGTGATGCCGTCGTCGCGCAGAATATCGCAAAGCGACCAGAGTTTTTGTACGATATTTTTAGTGTTCAAGATGTCTTTTTCTATGTATTCGTTATCAAAGGGCTGAGGGGTGTAAATCTGGCTCGTAACCCTGCAGCATAGCGCGAAGGGTGCTGTTGGGAGTCAAAACGATGAATGGGCCGCTCAACGAGGACAGATCAACCCCAACTCCGTAACCTTCAAATGTCCATTGCACAGCCCGCTTACCGCGCACAAGGTAGAAGTTACCTGACGGAATATGCTTGAACATGGCTCCGGTGGGAAGTGCAGGTAATACAGTGCCTTCTTTCCGAGCATAAGCATTCCGTTCTCGTTTGAGCTGGGCATCAACATCTTTCACGCCAACCACGTTGCCATTGCTGTTGGCAGCATTCCATGCTTTGAGGAAAACTGCATAGCGTTCACGTCGGCAAGTGGCACATGGGCGATGTCCAGCAGCCAAGGCCGTTGCTTCATCAAGAAAGAACAACTCGGTGTAGTGGCCGGGTTGCATTACGATCCTCTTCCGATCTTTGAATGATGTCAGGCAGGTTACCCAGGCATCGCGAGCAGAGGATCGCACAATGCGCTGATTGTCGTCGTGCAGACAACCACGATTCCCCATCAATGCCCCACGGGTGCTATTTGCGATCAGTTCACCTTCAGGATTAACACGATTTTGTTTTGGCATGTTTTTCCTTTAAGCGGCATCTTCCCACACCGCATCCTCGAACTCATCGAGCACGGTCTGGGCATTGCCCTGGAAAACGTGTTGCAGATTCTTCAGACCACCCGCAGTCTTGAAAGCGCCCTCTTCAAAGGTAGTGTCGTCAATGATGATGCTGCGCTTCATTTCCTTGGCAATGCGATCCAGCCATTTTTTCTGCGGCAAGGGCCAATCTCGGCTGGCAAGAATTTTCTTGAGCGCTTTCTCGACCCTGGCTTCGAATGGGACTAGCGGCGACCCCAGAGCCATCTGCCGAATATAGCCGATGATGCTGGCGGCAATGTCCTCGTTTTTGGATTCACGCCAGGCTGTGCGCACGGCAGTTTCGGAGAATTCAGCCTCGGACAGGGCCAAGCGCAGCTGCCGCAAGTCTCCGCGTGTCAGTTCTCTTGGCCGCGTAACCGCAATGTTGAGCGCAGCGATCTTGTTGCGGTTATCTTGTATGAACTGGCGGAAGGCACTCAGATAATCTTCCGGCTTTTTGGCTTTGCCATAGCCGGTTTCGATAGAAATCAGTTCGTCATCGTGGGTGGAAATAACCTGGACATTGCCGCCGGTTCCTCCGAGTTGCAGAGCGACCAGCAGTTTGAGTAGTTGAGTGCTGCCTTTCAGCAGCGCCGCGACCTCTGCCGTGGAACTGTTTTTGATGGTGTTGGCCCAGTCCTGGGCGGGTGTGCCGACCACGACCCCAAGCTGTTGCAAGGCTTCAGTAATCTCTGGGCGGTCTTTGGCGTTTGCCATTGCGCGGCGGATGAGACCACGAATGCGCACGACAATCTGATCTTTCACATCGTCAGCGTGAGTGCGGTCGTCGCCGCTGCCTGGCGTGTTGTGAGATTTTTCGTCGGCAATCTCGGCAAACAGCTGTTCGAGCGGAATGCTAACCGTCTGCACCACAGGCTTCATGGTGTTGACTGGAGACAGCGCCGCATAGAGATCGACGGCATCGAAGACACGAAACACTTCCTTGCCGATTTCAGGACACAGTCGGGTGGCACGGCCGAGCATCTGCTCGTACAGGATGCGGCTGCGCACACGGCGCAGAAATACCAGATTGCAGATTTTGGGAACATCAATACCCGTAGTGAGCAAATCGACAGTAACCGCCACATTGGGCAGGCGCTCATTCTTGAAGCGTCGAATACGCTGAATAGGTTTATCAGCACGCCCCGTGATCTTAAGCACGGTCTTGTCATCAGTTGCGCCCCAGACCTCGTCCAGCGCGTCCTTGAGCTGTTTGACTACCAGATCAGCATGATTGTCGTTGGCGCAGAAAATGAGCGTTTTCTGATCGCTGGTGGGGTCTATTTGCTTTGCAAGCTCTTCGCAAACCACTCGATTGAAATTTTCGGTGATGACCAAGCGGTTGAAGGAGTCGATCTCGAAATCAACTTCATCTGGCAGTGTCGTGGTATCTACCGCGCCGGTAGGTTTAACTACATCGACCCGCTCACCTTTTTCAAAGTGGATACCATGTTCCGACAATTGGGTGATGAGACGGATGGGTGGCTCATGATCCACCAGCCAGCCGTCGATGACCGCCTCGCGATAACTATAGGTGTAAACAGGATGACCGAAGATTTCGACAGTGTGCTGAGCCGGCGTAGCGGTAAGACCGACTTTGACGGCATCAAAGTGATCCAGCACCCGACGGTAAGAGGAGATGTAATCCGCCTCGGAACGGATTTCCATTTCGCCCTCGCCCATTTCGCGATCGAGGATATAACCACGGTGCGCTTCATCCACAATGATGCAATCGTAGCGATCAATAGGGAGCAAGCTGCTGTCGCTGCCAAAAATACGGTGGACCATGCCCTGCACGGTGGAGACATGCACCTTGGTAGCGCTATCCGGTGAAACATCAGCCAATTCTTTAACATCGTAGATGTCGGTAAAAACCTGATTCTGCTCCAGCCGCATGTCTTTGAAGGCATTTTGCGCTTGTTCGCCAAGTGCATTGCGGTCTACCAGAAACAGAACACGCTGGAAGCGCTTTGCCTTGAGTATGCGATAGATGAGGCCGATCACTGTTCTGGTTTTGCCTGTGCCGGTAGCCATAGCAAGAAGGCATTCGCGTTTTCCTTTGGCGAAGGCATCTTCTACGGCCTGAACAGCATGAATCTGGTAATCACGCAGATTGAGGTAGCCGAAGGGCTCCTGCTGGAGCTTCTGCTCCGCAGCACTGGTATCCGCTTCCAGCATCTTGAGTAGCCGCTCAGGGGTGTGCCAGCCGTTCAAGACGCGGGCATGGTGATTGGGCTGACGCACATCGCGGAACCATACACCGCTCTTGGTTTCGAGCTGGCGCAGGTAAGGTCTGCCGTTGGTAGCATAGACGAAAGGTAGGCGGTAATAGCGGGGTTTTCCGTCAGCATCCTCATAAGCGAACCAGCCATGAAAATGCTCTTTGCTTCCCAATGGAGCAGGGAGGGTTTCTTGTGCCTTGATAACGTAATCCAGATTGTAACGCTCGGCCTGTTCAATGACTCCGATCACATCCAGCCCATATTTCTTGGCTTCAACTATTGCGAGGGGAGTTAGGCCATGGAACAGCACATAATCTGCGGGGCCGCTGGGTGTGGGCCATTCGGCAATAGCTTTGCATTTTCCGGCTTCTGGTCGCGCACCCTTGCTGAAGCAAAGATTTTCAGTGTCAGCCTGCCAGCCAGCATCGTTCAACTGTGCATCGATGATAGCGCGTGTTTCGGATTCATCCAGGGTGATAGCCTGAGTAGCGCCAGCCATTGCAGAGACAATGCTCTGACGCTGGGAAGGCGTTTGCTCCTCAGCTGTAGCACGAGCTCTTTGCAGTGACTGGTCAAACTCATCCGCCAGTCTGCGGCGCTCTGTCTCCTCGTCCTGAGCCAGCGCTTCCCATAGTTTCTTTTCTTCCGAGGCGTCTTTTGCGACAAGTTCTGCCTGGGCTCGCAGCGCCTTCTCTCGCTCCGCGATCTCATAAGCTGCACGAGCTTCCTCGGCACGCAGGCTTAATTGTTTTTCCAGGTCGTTCAGTCGTGACTGATACGCCTCAAGCGCATTGGCAGCGACAGGTTCAACAAAAGGACCAGGCTTGAAATTGGCGACATCGGAATTACTGAAACTGCGGTGAAACCAGATAGCCAGCTCGCGAGCCACCTTCAGCGTCGATTTTGCTTGCAGTTGGGTGGTCTGAAATTCATGCGCCGCAACATTACCTTCCCTGCGCAGGAAATGCAGCAGCTCGGCCACATTTCTGTCGATCAGTCTACGCACCTGTAAGGTTCGCAGCAGATCCGCCTGGCTCTGGTCTGAATCGGACTCGATGCCCAAGACGGCAGCGAGGTGCTTTACAACCGCCTCACCAAATTGGCGCAGCTTGATGACCGTCGTATTGGGATCATCGTGGTAATTACGCTCGGCAGATGTGCATAATCCAAACAAAAGGGGAGCATGGCTCTGTAAGAACCAAAAATTATTTAATCCCTGAGTATTTCTCACCATGGAGCCAGTTAGTAATTTAGTAATTATTTTTATGCAAAAGAAATATCATTGAGTCTGTGCAAGTATCTCTTTTGGCAGCTATGGCTGTCCAGACATTTCGGTATGCCGTGGCCCTGAAATAATCCTGAAATAATAGTGTCATATCAACATTAACATTGGCCCAACGAGACAAGTAACACCCAGAATGGGCCGATTATTTTATAAGGCATCGCCGCCTTTACACCGTGGCTAAATCACTCGCGTAAGAGCTCCGCCCCTTTTGGGTTTGATTGTTCCTTCTTCGCGCCACTTGCGGTGATTTTCGTAACAAAGGCGATCAGACTTATTGTGTCATGGATGCTGTCATACTTGACATCATTTGCTGAAATTTGATATATTCCATTTATGTTATCACTATTGGAATATAAAATGAAATCAGAACCGACGCTTCAAGCAATGCTCAGAGAACTCAGAGTGATTATCAAGGCTGATTTATTGCGCCTCAACAACCTCTATCACCTCTATGAAAACCGCAACCAGATTAAATCTATCGATCTGGATGGAATGCCGGTCACGCAAAACATGCGCGTCCTCTTCGACTATGCCGTCAATGCGAGGGTAGATAGAAACTTCCCCCTCAACGATGTTTTTGAGGATCTCACCGACTTTTTCCTGGAAATCGTGCCGCGTAGTCCAATGATCGACCATTACTTGTCAGAACCAATTGAGGGCATTTGCGACTGGATAGTCAATGCAGCTATCGTTCGCTGGCAACTCGATTTTGAACAGACCAATTCGTTTTCTATTAAGGATATTGCCACCCTGGCGAACATGGATGAGCGATCTGTCAGGAATGCGGCAAACCCCAAAAACCCAGATCCACTCAAAACCTATCGTGCAGTCGATGGAAGCACGTCCATTACCAGAGACGATGCGATTGCTTGGCTGAAAGGAAGGCGAAGCTACAAGCCAACCACCTTCATCGACGAAGATGCCGAGCGCGACTTGGAGCATGACGGCTTCAAGGACCTGTTCGATCTCGGCATGTTCATCAAGCAAGAATCTGAGCGCCAAGACAAATCGTTAAGCCAATTGCTACAGGACACAGGCTTGGAACAGGAGTATTCGGATTGGCTTGCAGGAAAGGGGGGCGAACATTTTAGCTTTGACGTTGATCGTTTCCGCCGTATCGCCAAGACTTTAGGAAAAGATGAGCGGACCTTTTCTGTCGCCGTATGCAAAGCCTACCAGAAGGCCGAGTTGACGTGGCTAGAAATCAATTTGCGTAGCTAACAATTATTAAGAGGAGGAGAACGCCATGGAAAACATAAACACAGATTGTGAAATCATAGATTCCTATTTCAGCGACGAAGCCATTGCAAAGATTATTAAGGAAATGGAAGATGGTGAAGCGAGGCGGCATGTAGAAAATAGCGCCGAAAGCGTAATGCCAAAAGGTGCGGAGCCTTCTGGCTCTTATGACGATCGACTTGCCCACGCCCAAACCGTCGTCGAGCAAATTCGACAGCAAAGCAAACAAAAGGCAACGCCAAAAGTGGCTGAAATTGCACCATCGCCGAAAAAAGCAGAAATCAAATATCCTGAATTACCACTTGATCTAAGCAACTTGTCACATGAGCACCTGGTGTCCATGGCAAATGAACTTGCTTGTCGTTACCGACGAGAAAAAGAATATTGGGAAATTCGAGATGAATTTGTCTTTGTCTCGCTGGCACTGAACCAATATGGCCTGTCTGCGCCAGCATTTCGAAATCAGCCTCGAATCCCTCACTTCATGAATAAGCGGGATGATTCACACGAGCAACTCCTGATAGATCAGATCGTGATCGATTGTCATTGGGTTTATTGCAGTCGTGAGGAGGTCGCCGTACTTTGGCCAGAGCTAAAGGTCATGTTCGACCATGAAAGCCCATTTGACTGCATAGTAGTCTGCACACAGATGGCTGCCAAAAATTGGTCGAAGGAATTTCGTGCCGATGAACTCCTTCGGCTTAGTAATCGGCAGCAGCATCAACTCATGCAAATACGCGGGGAAAAATTGAAAGACCAATACAGGCGACTCACTGAAGGTGGAAAACAACTCAACCCTGAAGGTAGGTCAACCCGTTTCCCCGCTCAAGTCTTGCCGATCCGAAAGGCCATCACTGAGTGGGCTGATCGAAAACATCAGGTTCGCGGCCACCAAGACATGTATCAGGCGCTGTGGGTCGCCAGGGAGCTCCTTGGCTCCGATGCGCCTATCAAACACATCGCTGATCTTGCCGCGTTGCAATGTGGGATTAAACCGCTCTCCGCACGCACTGTGGCTGATAAACTCAAGCTACTCGATACAATTCTAGACGCAGCAGGCATCTCATGAGTGGGAAATCCCTGGGGTAACGTGGGAGTAGTCGGTGGGGTAAAAACAGGGGTAAAGGGTGTGGGAAACGGGGGGTAGAAGGAGGGCAAGGCAAAATAAGAGTGATTATTAATCAATATTTACAATGGGATAAAAATATTCCGCCTCCCATCCGTTGACGTAGTTAAGTAAATAAGTAGTGAGGTAATTTGTATAGATGAAAATAACTTTTTAAAATCGCATCACTCCTTCGTCGTGATGGCCACCCGCCCCTGCGGGGACGGGGTGGCCTTTATGAATTTTATTAACCTTAAACACACATCGGCTCCGATAGCATCGGCTCCGCCTCCGCCTTAGTCGCGGGATGAATAAAACCCCCTCATCGGAGTGAGGAAAGAAGCTGACGGCATACCTGGAATCTTCCGCCTTAATATAAGACTCCAGTCTCCAGCCTCGGATTAATCGAGGCTGTACCCTCGACAGCAGTAATCTCTTATAGGACTTCGATCATTCGGAGACAGTCCATCAGATGCAAGAGCAGATTTCTCCTGAAGCAATACCTCTCATCAGTCTGAACCGACTTCATCTAATGAGGCGACGTATTTGTCTTTACAATTTGTACTGGCAATGAACGAGGGTGGCGTCAGTATCATTTCATGGCAATCTCGCTCTGACTTGGCTCACGATATGCATCTGCTTGCCGATAATTTCATGGCGCCGCAATTCTTCCAGACACCCTGGATTTAGTTCACGTTAAAACTCCAAAATATGTTCGGCTGAGAGCTCGCATTTTTTTGAGAGAAGAATAATTTGTCGGCGGCTTCGGTAGAAGCGTTTTGAGCCGTTGGGTTAGTCGGTTGAGGGGTAACATCAGACGGTTGCTTCCGACCGCTTAAAGGGTCGTTCTGAGGTCATTCCAGCGGGTTATATTTGATCGGTTGTCAGTTGCTTTGAAAGTCGCTTGGGCATACAACTTTCAGTCAAATGTCAGCAACAGGATTATGGCAGTAAAACTGCCAATTAATACCTATAAATCAATGGCTTGATGAGTTGCCCTCCTTGGGGCATTTTCAGGGCGAGAAAAAGGCACTTTGTTTAGTGCCGATAGTGAGGTTTTAGTGCACCTACTGTCACGTTGAACGTCATCGCAACATCAAGACCAGCGCTTACTTTTATGGAAGAGGAGAGACACCATCGACCCACAAGTGACTGTCAGCACATTACTCGCCAAGGACCGCTTAATACCGTATAAGGTATGGGCAGAGCGGGGAAATGGTTTCCATGTTTCGATATTCGTCGTAGTTTTAGAATAATTAAAATCCCGAAATAAACACTACCCAAGTGCAGCGTCCAACTTCTCAAGAGTAGTCACAATTTGCTGAACTGATTGCCGATCGAACTCTGCTCGGTTTGCCTCATCATGGGTGCCTTTATTCAAATAGCGCCATTCACGAGAGTCTCCGCTCATACCAAGAAGCGTATCGATTTGCGTTAGGACAGCACTTTTATTGGTGTCGCTAAAATCGGGTTTGGCAATTTTCGATTTGAGTTGCTCGGTTAAGTTACGCAACTCAATTGGCGCATTTACTGAACGAAATTTGAGGCTAAGATTCCCATCGCCATGTTTATTTACATAAGACCAGAGCTTGCTTTTGGTGAGCGACTCCAAGGCTTGCCTTGCTTTGCCGAGGGCATCTCTTATTTCGCTGTTATTGAGATGATTCCTAGCTGAAATTATGTAATTCCGAGGTGCGCAGTTGAAGTCCACGCGAATATGCAATTCTTCCAATCGTGGCAAGAAAGTAAATGATTTTAATTGAGATGCCTGCCCAGTAGGCAGTAGATTTTGTATGTCTTTAAAAAACTCCTCACCGTGGCAGGTGAGAATAATCTGCTTACCCACAAAAAAAACATCTTCAAATAATGTTCGCCTTATAGAGTCACGATGATCGTCGTCAATGGCATTTACTGGGTCGTCAAAAATCAAAACAGGGCAATTTTCTTTTATGTTCTTCGCTAACAGTATCGCCAAACCAATACAGCGAATATGCCCCTCACTTAAAATATGCAGGGCATCGAAAAATCGAGTTGATTTAGTTTGAAATGAAATTTTCAAGTGCTCATTTTGCGACAAAGGCAGCCGAACAGATGCCAACTTTTCACTAGGTAAATCATTTCGATTAAAAGCATTGTAAAGTTCAACAACTTTATCGCCCAAATCAGCAACTAACTGCGATGGCAAATTAGTTTTGTAGTCGTTTAATTTGGCTACAAAGCGGGCGTAGGCATTGGCGATGGATTTGTTTTTTGTAACTACCGCAATTTCTGCCGCTGCATCTGCAATCAGTTGCGCGTTTTCTGTTTCAAAATTGGCGATAGTCTGATTCGCCGAAGTGATGGCAGCGTTGGCGGTGATTCGGCGTGTCTGCAATTGCGTAATATTCGTGTCAAACTCACGCAGCTTTGTTAATTCTTTCTGCTTTATTGTGAGTTGCTGCGCCGCTTGCTCTATTGCAAGATCAGCTTCTTCGAGTTGTCTAACTTGGGTTTCCAGGTGCTGCCACGGGGTAAAACCATCATCCAAAGATTGATGCAAAGAATACCACCAGCCGACATTGGCGGAGCTAACTGATAAAACATGGTAAGCGGATAGTGCGTTATTTAGCGGGAATCGCGCGATACAGGTAGACAAAACTTGTGAAAGTGAACTCAGCGATTGGCTAATCGTGCTAGTGAGTTGTTGCAGTTCTTGTTGCAACTGCGCCAAATGCTGAAGTTTTTCCAGCTCGTCGCTGGCGTGCGTGTAAGGGTTTATAGCTACTTGCTGCAAAGAGGTTTTACATGCAGGGCAATGTGCTGGGCTGCTGGGTTGCACTTGTCTAATCGCTTCATACAACTGCTTAAACGATACTTGTTGGCCGGCTTCTGACAGCGCCTGCTTTTTGGCGCTGAAATTCGTCAGATCGTCGCCAATACTTTGTTGAAGTGTTTGTACGCTTGCGCTGGATAATTGGCTTTTTATTGCAAGTGGCTGCTGTAGCTCGTTTTCAATGGTTTTAATTCTTCCTGCATTTTCATTACCGCCACGCAGATCCATCACCATTTGCGCAAAGGTGATGCCCTCGCGATATTGGCTCACCAGCGCAATTTCTTCAGCATCCAGCTTTTTCAATTCTTCTATATTGGTTTTTCGTTGCTGCTCAGAACCCGCAAGAGATTGACGTTTTAATGTTAATGCCTTCTCCTTTACGCCAATCAGGTCAATGTATCTGTCATCAATTTCAGCGCTGAAGTTACGTACAAATTCATTAAAGGAGTCCAAACCAAACAAAGTAGAAATAAGCTCGGTTTGCTTGGCGGGCGTTTGGGCAGCGATGCGCGAAAAACTATCAATTCGGTTCTTTTCTACAAAACAGAAGCGATACGCCGCTTCGTTGGCCTGCACCGCCACTTCTTGCCCTTGACTATCCGTTGCGCTAATCTCTGGGGCGGAAAAAGTGTTGGTGTGGGCATTTTTCAGATAGTCGCTTTGTTCGCGAAAGCGTTTGCTTTCGGCCTCGGCAACACTGCCCAGCAATCCGTATTCCAATGCCTCACAAAAGCTCGATTTTCCGGTGCCGTTGGGGCCATAAATCAGCACCAAAGAACTGGTAAGGTCGAAATATTCTGGTTTAGAAAAACCGCGAAACGGGCCGACGCGAAGGCTTTTTAACTGGCGAATCGCGTTAATGGTGACTGCTGCTTGCACTGGTATCAGTTGAATATCTGCACTGATGGTTTCCCAATTAGCTTGCGCCAACACGACCAACTTCTTAACTCGCTGCCCTTGTGCCGTGGTGAGTGGTAGCAAATCATCCCAATGCTCCAATACAAGGTTTGCCATTTTGCGCAAGTCTTGCGAGCCAACATTAGCCAAGGTCTGCAAAAAGCGGCGGTATTCAGCCAGAATCATGGTTCAACCTCTGCGCTATCCATGTTTTCCAAGGCCAACACCACAATCGACAAATCCAGCTCGCCCTTGAACGCCTGATGGCTCAGGTCACCGAAAAAATTCGGGGGCAGGTCTAGATAAAATCCAAAACACACCGTAGTTTGCATAATCAATGAATTGCAGTGGTTATAATTTATCAGACTACCCTAAAGTGAAAACTCTTTCTTAAGATTTTCTCGCTGAATAACCACTATTTCGCCTTGGCCTGTCATTTTAGGCGCCCCTTATCATCCATAACAACTTGGGTTCAATAATTTTGCCAAAACGGATTAAGCGAGGTGGTCACTATAATCAGATCAGACGATTCACGTCGAACCGTTCAAACCGATCTGATAAGGAGATTCACTATGACAAAACAACCCATAACCCGCACCACTGTAGCCGATTTTATCGCCGACCGCCTGGCTGACTCCGACAAAACCCAACGCGAGATCGCAGAAGAGTGCGGCTTTGAGAAACCAAACATCATCACGATGTTCAAGAACGGCGCGACCAAGTTGCCCATCAACCGTATTGGCCCTCTGGCAAAGGCGCTTAATGCTGATCCTGCACACTTGCTGCGACTCGTGATGGCAGAATATTTTCCAGACACCTGGGTAGACATCGAAAACATCATGCAAAGCACCGTGTTGAGCGCCAATGAGCTTGAACTGGTTCGCGCATATCGACAGATGACCGGCGACAATGATGCGGTTCCTGTGGTCATCAATCGCGATGCTGTCATCGCTATCGTTGCTGCGTGAGAGAATAGTCATGACAACAAAACACTCATCACCTGGCGTCTACGGCATACTATGTCTTCACAACCGGAAACTCTACATCGGGTCATCAGAGAACGTCGAGAGGCGAATCGCTGAGCACCAGACGCAGCTTCGTGGCAAGAGGCACATTCAATTGCCTCGATTGCAACATGACTGGAACAAGTTTGGTGAGAGCGCTTTTGCTTTCATCCAGTTCCGCTGTCTGCCCTTCCAGCGAGATGCGTATGAGCAGCACCTCATTGAGACCTTGCAAACGCTTGAGCACCAGCTGGGATACAACAAGATGCTTGGCTGCAAGTGGGGAGTTGAAGCCTCTATCCGCAATACCGAGGCGAAGCTGGTCAGGTCCGGCAGGTTTCGGCGACTTCCTCATGTCGAGGTTGAGTCGCCGATGACTCCGAGCTACATCGCGACGCAGATTCGCTGAGAGCATCAGAGCCATCTCGTTCATTTATATTTTGCATTAACTGATCGATGTCAGAAATCGACCGTATTCCGACACCATTGCCATCACCGTAGCCATGCTGTTAGAAAAATAGTCCTTGGCTTTCCTAACAGGCTGTCATATTCTGACACTGTTTTCTAACAGTTCTGGCGAGGAAAAGATCATGACGGTATTTGGATACGGACGGGTTTCAACAGGGCAGCAGACAACCGAGAATCAGCGGCTTGAGCTTGAACAGGCTGGATATCGGATCGAGCCGGACTACTGGTATGCAGATGAAGGTGTCAGCGGTAAGGTCGCCGCCAGTCAGAGACCGGCCTTCAAGCGTATGTTGGGGCAGATTCGCAAGGGTGAAACACTTGTGGTGAGCAAGCTCGACCGCCTGGGTCGTGATGCTATCGACGTGCTTCAGACAGTCCGCCAGCTTGGTGAGCGCGGCATCAAAGTCATCGTGCTTCAGCTTGGTGCCACAGACCTGGCTTCTCCGGCTGGTAAGTTGCTGCTGTCGATGCTGGCGGCGGTTGCTGAGATGGAACGTGACCTGCTAGTGGAGCGCACCCAAGCCGGATTGGCTCGTGCGAAGTCAGAAGGCAAGAAACTCGGCAGACCGTCTAAAACCACGCCAGAGCAACGCGGTGAAATACTGCATAGATTGGGCGTAGGCGAATCCGTAAGCGCACTGGCGAGGCTCTATAGCGTCTCCAGGGCTAACATCATCAACATCCGCGAAGTTGCTAGTTCAGTCGCGGCGGGGCATTGCGCAATGTAGTACGGGAATCAACTTTTCGGGCAATTCAACTAGGCTTGATCTGTAGGGGTACCGGCTTGCCTTAGAAAACAATGTCAGACGGCGTCAGCTCTAATGCTTCAATAAGGGCTGAAATGTGAATTAACCTCGATGCACGAAGTTTTTATATTAGGGGTACACCAAGTTCTTGCAGAATTTTTTTTGCTTGAGCAAGAGCTATTCCTGAATCCCTGGATGTTATGGTTCGAGTAGTATTGTAGTCAGCATCATTCCGCTTTACCCGTGATTCGTCGAGCCGATTTGCCAAGGCTGATTTCCCCGCATTGGAATAGTGGTCGCGTACTGTTTTGTGAACTCCGGGTGACTTATCGGCTATACCAGCCTTATCCCTCGCCTCAAGAAAAGCACCATAGTACGCTTTGGAAATTACAGTACGAGCGAGGGCTTCGCTATGTGGATTTTGCTGCGTATACAACCAGCCTGCGAGGTAATAATAATCAACTGGCTTGAAGGCCATTTATGCTTGCGATACTACAACAAAAGAAAGTATTGCCAATAGGGTTGGATCATTTTCTGCCTTAGCAAAAAAAACATCCTCAACATCCAAAAGCTTTTCAAAGTCTTCCATCCCGGAATGTACAGTAATAACTGGCTTAACCCACCCCTCCTCAGGGTCTGTGTGTAAAGCAGCATCTATTTGTACATCGCCATAAGTATCACGTATTGCTACAAGCAAATAATCTAGCGCTTCCAACGAAACCTGTGAGGAATGCAGGAGGAAATCTGCTAACTCTGACGTTATCCAGAAGTGCTCTGGTTTCTCAATGGTGCGGTTGTACCCACCTGTAATAAAGCTGCCAATATGTGAATATGTAGAGGTATTGTTTTGCGTTCGATAAACATCACCAGAAATATGCTTGTTGGCATGATCTGTCATCTCTTGCTGCGAAATCGCTAACAAGGCTTGCGCGGCAAAGAACCCTACTCCAACAACCAGTGCTTGGCGGCTAAACGTGCTCAAACCTTGATCGTAGTGAATTTTATTCATATTCGGGCTCCAGCGCTGTAACAGTTTCCGGCTTCAGGCAAGCAAAAAATATTTGCTTATTTGCTTGATGAATCGCATCCAGCTTGTCGGAGAATTCAATAAGCAATTCATCAAATGAAATACTCTCTTGAATAGCAATGGTATCAACATCAACAATCAATCCTTGCCTTGACTCGCTTTGCAAAATAGCTGTTGCAGAAGACACCACTTGAACCGCGTGAAGAAAGCCATCTCTTGGGATTTCTAAGCGAAGCTGAAATGCTTCATTTTCTAATTTATGTCCGGCAAGAGTCACATCAAAATTAACAAAGTCCACCTGCTCTCGAAGGCTGGTCGCAGGGAGTAAATCTATATATTTAAGTGCATAACGCTCTACGGACTTTATAAAGGTTGCGCCTTTCAGTGCCTCCATTACCTTAGTAATCGCTGGCTTAAAACTAGTCCAGCCAGGGTATGGATGCTTAAAGCCAATTGACACACTATGGTCGCCAACATTAATGTAAAACTGTTCCCAATCAAGTCTACTTAATGGTGCAAACTGCAAATTAGGATCTGCATCTCTCATAGCCTGGGGTATCTGCGCCATTGGAAGTTGCTCAATCGCCTTGTTGCCGTCAAGCTCCCCATACAAAATGCCTGGCAATATGCCACCAGCAGGAAAAACGCTCGTGAAGCGTATCTCAAATACGCCATCAATCAACGGCTCTTTCTTAAGCTTTTTCGGTAGGGTTTGCATGGTCTAACAGCAGGTTGTAATTTTTAGTTCGCGCTGAATCTTATCAGAGAATGAAGAGAGTATAGCAGTTTACTGCAAGGAACCAATCTGCGAGTTGGGTCGCACACGGCAGTTCGTCTTTCCAGATAGCCGACGCTGCGTCTAAACGGACATTCAACAACAATTCATGACCGGCAACAGGAGTAAGGTCTGGAAGTGACCATCTCAGACTGCGGAACTGAGCCAGTTCTAGAAACTGAAACTCTGAAACCACCTGTCAGATTAAATTTGAGCTGCTAAAGAGATTCTCTAATTGTTAGAGTTCATGCCTTACTTTCCAAAACCAGTAAGACCTTGAACATGGAGTTGTTACCAAATTTTTGGCATCCAGTACACTTCCCCCACATTCAAGAACCTTTCCGCTATCATAGTATCTACCTCAGTAGAGGTGAAAGTTGCTCCGGTTTTTGTTCTGGTTTTGTGTTGTTGAATGCGATAAATACAGTATCTTACTGTTTAAATAAGGTTTTTCAGAGCGCCTGGCAGAAGGGATAGTTCTCCGCTGCAATTCCGGCGCTGGTGATGGCGTTGAACAGGGTGGACTTGCCGACGTTGGGCAAACCGACGATACCGCATTGCAGACTCATGAAAATCCTTTAATTATCAGTTCTATTTCAAACAAACCAGACATCTATTATAACCCTGCCAGCAAAGCCCGCTGCGCTTCGTCCAGATAACACCATTCGCTCTCTTTCAGCCCCAGCGCATCCAGCGTCAAGTTGCCGATTGCCGTGCGGCTCAAGGCATCGCAATGATTGCCGGCGGCAGCCAGCATGCGCTTGACCTGATGATACTTGCCCTGCTCCAGCACGATCTCCAGCCGGTGCTCGTCTATCTTGCGGCAGGTCACCGCTGCCAGCGGGGCGGGCTCATCGTGCAGCTTTACACCGGCCAGCAGCATCTCGACCAGCGCTGGCGTCACCGGGTCGTGCGTGGTGGCGACATAAACCTTGGGGACGTGCCGCTTGGGGGACGACTGGGCGTGAATAAAAGCGCCGTCATCCGACATCAGCAATATTCCGGTGGTGTCGTGATCGAGACGGCCCACCGTCTGAACGTCACGCCAGGTGAACTGTTCCGGAAACAGGGTCAGCACGCCGGGATGGTGGCTGGGTTTCCTGGAACATTCAAAGTTGGCGGGCTTGTTCAGCGCAATATAAACATGCTCGCGGTAAACCCATTCATCACCATAGACGGAAAACTCGAGGGCCTCGGTTTCAAAGGTGGCGCGAGCATTAGTAATGCATGCGCCGGCAATCGAAACCTCGCCCGCTGCTATCATCTGCTGGCAACCCTTGCGGGTGCCAAAGCCCTGGGATTGCAGGATGCGGTCGAGAGTCAGCTTGCTCATGGAGCGCTCAACTTAAAACGACGTGTAGGATGGGTTAAGGCGCTCGCGCCGATACCCATCTCTTTGCGGTGATCGTTGATGGGTATCACTGCGTTCCACCCATCCTACCTGCACCTTCCGATTTCGGTTTGGTATGCAACTTGATCATCGCGGCGGGAAAATCGCCCGACAGCAGTTGCGGCAGCCCGACGAGGCTGGCATCGACGGCGCTGTCGATCAGCTCCTGCTCTGCACGCTGCGGTGCATTGAGCACGAAATTCACCACGGCGTTGCGGTCACCGGGATGGCCGATGCCCAGACGAAGACGCCAGAAATCCGGCGTGCCAAGCTGGGCGATGATGTCCTTGAGACCGTTATGGCCGCCGTGACCGCCGCCTTTTTTCAGGCGCACCGTGCCTGGCGGCAAATCGAGTTCATCGTGCACCACCAGGATCTCGTCCGGCTCGATCTTGTAAAAACTGGCCAGTGCGCTGACGGCACGGCCACTTAGATTCATAAAGGTTTCCGGCTTCAACAGCCAGACCTCGCGATTGTTGACAGCAAGCCGTGCGGCCAGACCATGAAACTTTTTTTCAGGCTTGAAGCTGGCGGATTTTCCTGCCGCCACGGCCTCCACCCACCAGAAGCCGGCATTGTGCCGGGTGGCTTCGTATTCCCGTCCCGGATTTCCCAAACCTACTATCAGGCGGATTCCTGTCGTCATTTTCGATCCCACAATGAAAAAACCCGCCGAGCGCACCCCATAAAGGTCGTATGCTCGACGGGCTCCTTACAAGCAGCCAAGCAGCTGCGAGTCGCTTACTCCTTGACTTCGACCTCTGCTGCCGCAGCTGCTGCTTCAACCGCACCGCGCGGAATGGTGATCGTCGCTACAGCCAGATCTTCGCCTTTGGTCAGCGGGATCAGTTCGATACCCTTGCCCAGTTTCAGCTCGGACAGGTGAATCGAGTGACCAGCAGCCAGGTTGGCCAGATCCACTTCGATGAACTCGGGCAGGTCCTTCGGCAGGCAGGCCACGTCCACTTCGGTGATGATGTGGCTGACGATGCCGGAAGAAAGCTTCACGCCAGGAGCGATGTCGGCATTTGCGAAATGCAGTGGCACCTTGATGTGAATCTTTTCTTTCGGGTTAACGCGCTGGAAGTCCACGTGCATCACTACCGGGCGGAACGGGTGCATCTGGTAGTCACGCAGCAGCACTTGCTCGGCCTTGCCGTCGAGGTTCAACGACAGGATCGTGGCGTGAAAGGCCTCGTTCTTCAGTTTGTAGAACACTTCTTTGTGGTCCAGTTCGATGGCTGCAGCATCTTTTTCGCCACCATAAACCACTGCCGGGATGCGGCCCGTGCGACGCAGGCGGCGGCTCGCACCCGTTCCCTGTAGCGTACGCGCGGTTGCGCTGATTTCGATTTTCATGTTGATGCTCCTAAAGTTAAAATGCCGCCCGCGACCAGGCAGCATTCGGTTTGCGCAGAGCCGGTATAAAACCGACCCCGCAAAAAATTATTCCATGAACAGCGAGCTGACCGAATCCTCGTTGCTGATCCGGCGCATCGTTTCGGCCATCAGTTCCGCCACGGAAAGCTGACGGATACGGCTACAATTTTTGGCATCTTCACGCAACGGGATGGTATCGGTCACGACCAGCTCATCCAGATGCGAACTCATCACGCGCTCTATCGCAGGACCGGACAACACCGGGTGGGTACAGTACGCCACCACTTTTTCCGCGCCGTGCTCTTTCAAAGCCTTAGCGGCCTCGCACAGGGTGTTGGCAGTATCGACCAGGTCGTCCATCAGCACGCAGGTGCGGCCCCGAACGTCGCCGATGATGTGCATCACCTTGGCGACGTTGGCCTTGGGGCGGCGTTTGTCGATAATCGCCAGATCCACGTCCAGGCGCTTGGCCAGTGCACGGGCACGCACCACACCACCGACGTCGGGCGATACCACGATCAGGTTCTCGTAATGCTGTTTCCACACGTCGCCGAGCAGAATCGGTGCAGCGTAGACGTTGTCCACCGGGATGTCGAAAAAGCCCTGAATCTGGTCGGCATGCAGGTCCATGGTCAGCAGGCGATCCACGCCGGCGCTGGTGAGCATGTTTGCCACCACCTTGGCGGTGATTGCAACGCGCGCCGAGCGCGGTCTGCGATCCTGGCGTGCATAGCCCAGGTAGGGAATGGCTGCGGTGATACGTCCGGCCGAGGAGCGCTTGAGCGCATCCACCATCACCAGGACTTCCATCAGGGTGTCATTGGTCGGGGTACAGGTCGATTGCAGCACGAATACATCCTTGCCGCGAACGTTTTCGAGGATCTCGATCATCACCTCGCCGTCGCTGAAACGACCGACCGTCGCTCGCCCAAGACGAAGATTGAGATGTTTCACCACCTCCTCGGCAAGCCGGGGATTTGCGTTACCGGTGAAAACCATCATGCTGCCGTATGCCATGACGCGCCCTTAAAAACAAACGTAGGGACGGCGCATGCGACGTCCCTACCGGTTTGGATTACAACTGGCTGGGGAGGTAGGGATCGAACCTACGAATGCTGGAATCAAAATCCAGTGCCTTACCACTTGGCGACTCCCCATTAACTGATAAAACCGTACAAAGGATGCCTATCCAGGCCCTTTGCCACAAAACCGGCCATCTGCGCCGGCTTCACGGAAAACACTTTATTCGCTTCTTCCTGGCTCGAAAACGCGGCAAAAACACACGCTCCCGATCCGGTCATCCTGGCATCGCCGAAGGCCTTGAGCCAATCCAGGCACTCGGCAACCTGCGGGTACTTCCGGCACACCACAGGCTCCAGATCATTTCTTCCGCAGCCCGTTGAAAAGTCCGACATTTTGATAGGTTTCGTATCGCGTGTCAATTCCCCGCTGGTAAAAATCTCTACCGTAGAAACTACCACCGACGGCACCAGCACCACATACCAGGCTGGCGGAAGCGCCACCGGCTGGAGTTTTTCGCCCACGCCCTCGGCAAAGGCGCTCTCGCCGAACACGAATACCGGCACATCGGCACCGAGGCGCAAACCCAGCTCCTGCAACATTTGGCGGCTGAGATTCAGGCCCCACAAGCGGTTCAGCGCCAGCAGCACCGTAGCGGCGTCGGAACTGCCCCCACCCAGGCCGCCGCCCATCGGCAAACGCTTCTCCAGGAAGATATCCGCGCCTAGACGACATCCGGTTTCCTGCTGCAGCAGACGCGCAGCACGTACGGTGAGATCCTGTTCCGGGTCCAGGCCGGGCAACGGATTCACCCGCCGGATCACGCCATCATCACGGACAGTAAAAGAAAGGCTGTCGCCGTAATCGACGAAACGAAACACCGTTTGCAACAAATGATAGCCGTCCGGCCGCCGGCCCACCACATGCAGGAACAGGTTCAGCTTGGCCGGGGCGGGGAAGGTAGTCATGGCAGCACCCAGTCATCAATCACCAACCGGACCCGCAGGCGCTCGTCCAGCGCCACCTCCAGCTTGGCTGGCAGCAAAGTTCCCTGCACCATCCGGTAACCGAGATAGTCAACGCGCCAGCCATTCTGACGCAGGCCACGAAGCTGCAGCTTATCGTCCAGTTCGCTTTCTGCCACGCTATCCGGTGCGGAGCGGCCCATCACCCAGTATTGCAGGCCGCGCGCCGGCAGGCGCCAGCCCAGCACTTCCTTGGTCAGGCTTTCCACGTCCGAGGCTCGGTAACTCTGCCCATCTGAGGTCTCCAGCGAAGCGCCGGCAGAATTACTCACAATCCGGGCGACACCCTGCCCCAACGGAGAAAGAATAAAAATCTCGTCCTCCTCGGCAGCGTGACTCCACCGCAACGAACCGGAAAAACTCTCCCCGTTGTGCGACACAGCGATCCGGCCTGACAGCCGGAACAAACCATCAGTGCCGACATCCGCCTGCGGGCGGGTGGCCGATTCAAGTTCCAGCGGGGGCACCGGCAGTTCAGCACAACCCCACAGCAACGCTGAAACGACGAATAGACCGAAACATCGCAGAATTGTCATTTTTGGAAGAGGCAGAAGTTCGTAAATCGTAGGATGGGTGGAGCGTAGCGATACCCATCATCAGGCGACCGGTTAACGATGGGTATCTCTACGCTCCACCCATCCTACATGCTCACCGCGCAGGAATAAATTTCTTGATGACATTCAACAACGTTTCGTGCCCGGGATTTTCCTTCAGGGCGGCGCGCCAGATTTTTTCTGCCTCTTCGCGCTTGCCCCTGGCCCACAGGACTTCGCCCAGATGCGCCGCTATTTCAGCATCTTGCTGACCGGTGTAGGCACGCCTCAGAATGTCCTCAGCCTTTTCGAGCTGCCCCATGCGGTAATGCACCCAGCCCAGACTATCCATGATAAAAAAATCATCCGGCGACAGTTCAAGCGCCTTTTCGATCAGCTGCCGCGCCTCATCCAGCCGCTCGGTGCGATCCGCCAGGGTGTATCCCAACGCATTGTAGGCATGAGCGTAATCGGGTTTGATCTGGATCAGCTTGCGGAGATCCTGCTCGAGAATGTCGATCTTGCCCAGCTTTTCCGCTGCCATCGCATGATCGTAGAGCAGATCGGGGTAATTCGGCAGCTTTTCCAGCGCCTTGCCCAACAATTCGAACGCCTCGCCGTAAGCCTTGGCATCCCGCAGCAAATGCGCCTCCGCCACGACAACCTGAACCCGCTGCTGATTGTTCTGCACCGTGATCTGCCTGAGGTGCTGGCGCGCCTCCGGAAGCTTGCCCTGTTTGGCCAGCATCACCGCTTGGCGGATTTGCGCGGGAATATACTGCTCGCCCCGGCCGACCGAAGCATACCAGTCTGCGGCTTCGTCGTAGCGCCCACGCTCATCGAACAACTGGCCGAGATACATGCGCACCATGGCTTCATCGCGATATTGGCTGGCCAGCGCCTGTTTAAGGTGTTTCTCTGCGGCGTCGTAATCCTTGAGCTGCATCGCCAGCAGGCCGACCGACAAGCTCACCTCGGGATTTCCGGGAAGATCGTTGAGCAGCTTTTCAAACTGGGCACGCGCTTCGACATATTGGCGGTCGCTCACCAGCAAACGGGCATAAGCCAGTCGCACATCCTGCATTTTTGGGTAATCGCCAAGCAGGCTCCGGTAGAACTGCAGCGTCTCGGGGATGGAGGTACGCTGCAGCAGCTGGCCCTGGAACAGCGCCGCCGCTTCCCAGCCGGAACGGAGCCGGCTTGCCTCGCGAACTTCACGCAGCGCCAGTTCATTCTGGCCAGCACTCCATGCCGCATAGGCAATAGTGAAATGCGCTTCAGCGTGATTCAGATAAGGCGCGGCCAATTCCTGCACCAGAGCCAGGGCAGCCGGTTTATCCTTCTGCCGCGACAGCATCTGATTCAAATGCAGCAGCGCCCCGCCCACCTTGTCACCCTCTCCTGCCAGCAATTTTTCGAGATGGGGCTTGGCTTCCTGCAAGCGACCGCTGTTCAGCAGAATCACCGCCACAGCCTGCCGTGCCTGGGCTTCATCCGGGTCAGTCTGTTGCCATAGCGTGGCCGCCTCCAGTGCCTGAGCTTCGTGCCGCGACTGCAGGGCCATCTCGGCGGCCCGTTTTGCCAGACGCGGATCGCGAGTGGTTTTGGCCATATCCAGCATACCCTCGGTAGCCAGCCCCATATCGCCACGCTGTCCGGCGACCTCCGAAACCAGGTACTGGAACAGGAGGGATCCGGTCAAGTCGACATTGGGCAGCACCGGAATTCGCTCTACACGCTCCGGCTGAGCCACGGGCTGAACGACTTCTTTCGGCGACAGTTGGGCGCACCCGGCAGCAACCAGCGCGACGGGGGCCAGCAAGAGGTATTTAAATTTCATCACAGGGATATAATAATCCTAGAAACCTTAGTTGGACGGGGTGGAGTGTGCGGTTTTGGGGGTGCAGGGCAAGGCGCAACGACGCGGAATGGTCGTTCCATTCCAAGAAGTTGCAACGCCGCCATGCGCCGCAAAAACCGTGCAATCCATCCCGTAGCGGGCTCAACAACCGGGTGGAACGGTAAATCATGAAGAAATTTATTGCAATCACGGTGTCGCCTAGAGGCGCCTACTTTCGGTAAATATTCAGCCGAGCGGTCAACTGAGGTTTCTAGGATGATGCAGTTGGCAAATGCGCTCTTTACGCGTACCCCATATTAGGACATATTTGCGCTTTTTCAAAGCAACCAGGGCATGACGAAGATTACTGTTTCCGCTAAAGACCTCTCCCGTAGCTATGGCACCCGCATCGCCGTACGGGACGTCAGCTTCGAACTGCGCCAGGGTGAGGTGCTAGGTCTGCTGGGGCCGAACGGTGCCGGAAAGACCACTACCCTGCAAATGCTGGCAGGGTGCCTGGCTCCCAGCACCGGCAGCGTCGACATCTGTGGCATCAATCTGCTGGAGAATCCGCGTGAAGCCAAGGCATTACTCGGCTATCTGCCAGAGACCCCGCCCCTGTACCGGGAACTGACCGTGGATGAATATCTCCGCCTTGCCGCGCGACTGCACCGCATTCCCAAGAATGCAATCGCCAATGCTACTGAAAAGGCCCGGCAGCGCTGCGGCCTGACCGAAGTCGGAAAACGTCTGATCGGCAATCTGTCCAAAGGCTACCAGCAGCGGGTCGGCATCGCCCAGGCGATCGTACACAATCCGCGCGTGGTGATTCTGGATGAACCCACTGTCGGCCTCGACCCGATCCAGATCCGCGAGATCCGCAGCCTGATCCGTGAACTGGGTGGAGAGCACAGCGTGATCCTTTCCACCCACATCCTGCCGGAGGTGGAAAGCGTGTGCGACCGCATTCAGATCATGCACCAGGGCAAACTGGTATTCAGCGGCGACATGGCAGCGCTGAAGCAGACCTATCCTGATCAAGCCAACCTGGAAGAGGTTTTCATCCAGTTGACAAAGAAAGAAGAAAGCGCATGATTTTCACCATTGCCGCCAAGGAACTGAAAATCCTGTTCAGCGGGCCGATGGCCTGGATTATTCTGGCTGTACTGGAGATCATCCTCGCCTATTTTTTTCTGAACCAGGTCGATGCCTTTCTGACGATCCAGCCGCAGCTGACCGCCCTCGCCAACCCACCGGGTGTTACCGAGCTGATTGTGACGCCTCTGTTCGGCAACGCCGCAATCATTTTGCTGATGGCGGTGCCGCTCCTCTCCATGCGCCTGATCGCCGAGGAACGGCGCAACCAGACACTTAATCTGTTGCTGAGCGCACCAGTTTCGGTCAGCGAGATCATCCTCGGCAAATTCCTCGGCCTGATGGCTTTCCTCTCCCTTTTTATCGGTCTGGTTGCGCTGATGTCGCTGTCGCTGTACGCCGGCGCAACGCTCGACCCGGGGCTGCTGGCAGGCAACATCGTCGGCCTGGTGCTGCTGGCAGCCAGCTTCGCCGCGCTCGGCCTGTTCATTTCCAGCCTCACGTCTCACCCGCTCATCGCCGCGATGGGCAGCTTCGGCGCACTGCTTGGCCTGTGGATCATCAACATGTCGGCACGTGGCGCCGACAGCTGGCTGAACACCCTTTCGCTGCTGAAGCATTTCGAATCGTTCAACCGCGGCATCATCAATAGCGCAGATGCCGCCTACTTCGTACTGTTCATCGCTTTGTTCCTGGTGCTGGCGGTGCGCCGGCTCGACAACGACAGGACGCACGGCTAATGAAAATCAGCAATCCATCCCGCTTCCAGTCGCGCCTGCAAAGTGCCATCTTTCTCGTCCTGTTCCTCATCGCCATCGGCCTGCTGGTCACTCTTACCCGCGAATACACGGCGCAATGGGACCTCACCCGCAACAGCCGCAACTCGCTGAGCCAAGCCAGCATCGACGTGCTCAAGAGCCTGCCCGGCCCGGTCACTATCACCACCTACGCCACCCAGCAGGATCCCCGGCTCGGCGATGTGCGCAAAATTATTCGCGAATTTATCAGCCTCTACAGTCTTGCCAAGCCCGATCTCACGCTCAAGTTCGTTGATCCGGCGGAGCAGCCGCAGTTGACGCGAGCGGCCGGCATCCAGGCCAACGGCGAAATGGTGGTGGAATACCAGGGACGCAGCGAACACCTCACCACCCTGAATGAGCAGATGCTGACATCTCTCCTTACCCGGCTCGCCCGCGCCGGCACGCGCATGGCGTTCTATCTGGACGGCCACGGCGAACGCAAGCTCGACGGCATGGCCAACCACGATCTCGGCGATTTCGGCAGGAAGCTGGAAGCCAAGGGTTTCAAGACGGCGAGCCTCAACCTCACCCTGGCCCAGGACGTGCCCGACAACGCCAGCCTGCTGATGATCGCCAGCCCGCAAGTGGATCTGATGCCCGGTGAAGTAGAAAAGCTGAAAAAATACCTGGAAAAGGGTGGCAACCTGCTCTGGCTGATCGATCAGGAGCCGCTGCACGGATTGCAGCCGCTGGCTGAAAAATTGGGGCTGGTACTGACGCCCGGCACGGTGGTGGACCCCGCCGCACAGCAGCTCAACGCCGCTCCGACCATTGCCTTGGGCGCTGTTTACGGACGTCACCCGGCGACACTGGGCTTCAATCTGGTCACGGCATTCCCTCACTCCCGTACTATCGGGTACAGCGAAGGGAAAGGCTGGCAGACCACCTCTTTGATCGAGGTCGCACCGCAGGGATGGGTGGAAACCGGCAAGCTCGACGAGACCCTCGCCTACGACAAGAATCGCGACACGCCAGGGCCGGCAACCATCGCCATCGCCCTTGAGCGCAGCGTGGAAGACCAAAACCAGCGGGTCATCGTGGTCGGTAACGGCGGCTTTCTCTCCAACACCTATCTCGGCAACGGCGGCAACCTCGACCTCGGCCTCAACCTGTTCAACTGGCTGGCCGGGGATGACACCCTCATCACCATCCCGACCAAGGCCGCCCAGGACACCAGCCTTAACTTGAGCAAAACCTCCGCGGCGGTTATTGCCATCGGCTTTCTCATCGTCCTGCCACTGGCATTTATCGGCATCGGCATCGGCACCTGGTGGCGACGGCGCAAGGCATGAAATACAGAATCTTGCTGAATCTCGTGCTGGCCGCGCTGGTTGCTGCCCTGATTCTGCTGGTCTGGCTCAAGCCCAAGCCCACGGTCCAGACGGAATTCAAGCTCTCTACCCTCGCCAGCACCAGTGTTAACCGCATTGCCATTGAGAAGCCCGACCAGCCGGCAATCGTGCTGCAAAACAATCCAGCTGGCTGGCGCCTGATCGCCCCATTCCAGGCACGCGCGGAGGGAACGGCAGTCAGACGCTTGCTGGAAATCCTTGCCGCCACCAGCCTCCAGCGCTTTCCCGCCACCGATCTTGGCCGCTTCCAGCTCGACAACCCCCTGCTACGGCTCACGATCAACGACCAGGAGTTCAGCTTCGGCACTCAGAATACGCTGACCGGCGAGGTCTATGTCGCCACGAATGGCGGCGTCCATCTGGTCGCGCCCAGCTATCTCGTTTATACGATGAAAATGCCTGCCGATTTCGCCGCCCACGCCTTTCTGGCTGAGGAAGAAAAGCTGGCCGGCTTCGAATTTGCGGATCTGAATCTCAGCCAGAACAGCGATGGAAAATGGTCGGTTTCCCCTGCCCGTCCGAACTGGAGCCAGGACGATATCAACCGCTGGGCGGACGAATGGCGTCACGCCTCCAGCCTGGTTACCCAGCCCTACGACGGCACGCCCGCACAGGAATCCCTCACCCTGCGCCTCGGCGATGGCAAGCTAATCCCCTGCAAAATCCTGCGGTATGAACCCGAACTGGTGATCCTGCGCGAAGACGAGAAACTGCAATACCATTTCCCCACCGAGATTGGGAAACGCTTGCTACGGCCCGGCGAATAATTCAAAACACATTAACCGCAAAGGACGCGAAGGTTCGCAAGGGAAAGCAAATGCATACAATAGGCTGGAAGTTAGATTTTGCGAGTTGGCCGAAAAACCGCCCATCCCTGCCTACCCCGTTTCCTTTGCGAACCTTCGCGTCCCTTGCGGTGAAAAATTCTTTTCCAATGCGCATCGAAATAACCAGCAATGCCAGAACTGCCTGAAGTCGAAATCACCCGCCGCGGACTCGAGCCCCACCTTGTAGGCCAGCGCATCCAGGCGGCCATCGTCCGCCACGCCGGCTTGCGTCATCCGGTGCCGGAAACGCTGAAACAAGTCCTGCCCGGTTTAACCCTGCGCAGCATAGAACGACGCGGCAAGTATCTGCTGCTGGATTGTGGCGAGGGCTGGCTGATCCTGCACCTTGGCATGTCGGGCAGTCTGCGCATCCTGCCCGCCGCTACGCCGCCAGAGAAACACGACCACTTCGATCTGGTAGTGGAAAGCGGCCAGTGCATGCGGCTGCGCGATCCACGCCGCTTCGGGGCAATACTATGGACGACAGCGCCGCCGGAGGACCATCCACTCCTGGCCAAACTCGGTATCGAGCCGCTGACGCCAGCGTTCGACGGTGATTTTCTCTACCGGGTATCGCGCGGTCGCCGGACCCCGATCAAGCAATTTCTGATGGACGGCCACATCATTGTCGGTGTCGGCAACATCTATGCAAACGAAGCGCTGTTTTCCGCCGGCATCAGCCCGAAAACCGCTGCCGGAAAGCTGGGCAAAGCGCGCTGCACCAAGCTGGCGGCTTTAGTGAAGGACATCCTGAATCTGGCCATTGCCGCGGGCGGCAGCACCCTGCGCGATTTCGTCAACAGCGCCGGCAACCCCGGCTACTTTCAGCAGCAATATGGTGTCTATGGCCGCACCGGCCAGCCCTGCCTGCGTTGCGGCACGACAGTACGCCAGTTACGGCAGGGGCAACGTTCCACTTTCTACTGCCCCGGTTGCCAGAAATAATGCCTGGACACGCCTTAAAATATCGGCGAATCGCGCCGATTAATTTAACAAGAATATGCCATTAATCCAGGCTTGAGGTTTTCAGTGGTCTACCCGAATGCCTTGATGGCCAAGCATAATGCGGCACGCGCTCTGACACAGCAAAAAGCAGAGGCACGGATCAGGTTAAATAGGCTTAGTACCCTTTTTTCCGGTAGAGTTCGTAATTACCGCATTTCAACCGGTTTTGAAATGTCCAGTGGAGTCGGGACGATTCAGCTTTATAGTAGAAAAATAACCCGTTGCCGTATGGCAGCACAACTGCCTTTTCAGGCTGAAATCTGCTGCCTTGGCCTGTACAGGAGCTCCCTGAAAAACGTTGCTCTATGATTTTGGCGAGTGACAGTATGCGTGGAGAAGAGAAGTGATAAAAACATTCCTTAGCAAATCCTTTGGCTCTGAGAGGGCTAAGGAGCCATCATCGGGAAACACCACCCAGACGAGGATCGACCTCGATCAGATCAGGACACTGATCGAATTTTTTCCGATTGGGAAAAAACTGCGCTATTACCCCGAGTTCCAGAAGGAAATTGTTTTCGACACGTTTGTCATCGCCTACTGCGTGAATGGGAGTTTCATCTATTCCGGGGAAGCAATTAATCACGATTCTCAAGGCTATCCGACAGCATTCCGATCAGGGGAAAATGAAGTACGAACGCCTGTTTCCGATCTCAGGCTGTTTCAGTTGCTCGTTCCGGATACTTCCGACCTTGAGATGAAGCTCGATTATCAACGACGGGCGCTGATTGGCCGAGGGCGTCAATTCAACAAGGGCAATTCCATTTCCCTGATTTCTAACGCCGGGACCAAGGGCGTGTCAACGGTAGACACCGAAGTGGCGAAACAGGTCATCCTGCCGGATGGTCCATACGCGCAAACGAAGATGGTCTTGCTGACGCCGGAACTGCATACCCTGGCTGTTACCGATCAGCGAAGAAAGGCTCGCACGAAAATCTGCGCTCCGGTGGCGGTGTCTTTGCCAGAAGGGAATTTATCCGGACCCTGCACGATATATGATTTATCCGAGGACGCTATGCGTATCCGTATGCGTGACCGCGATACAACGATGCCTGTGATGCCACGGGGTAGCGAAGTGATCCTTGACATAGATCTGGGTGAAGCGAAACGGCACTACACTATCAAAGGATCGGTAATCCGCAGCTCGCCGGAGACCTGCGCTATTAAGCTAGAGGGGCTGCTCAAGGACGGAAGGCTTCGCAACTTCGATCCGCTGGACCTTCTGGAGTTGAAGACTGGGTTGCTCAACTACGGCACGTGAATCGAGCAAATGTTTGCAGAAGCTTGATGGCTTTGATTGCCATCAGGAACGCGTTCCGCAACTGGAAAAGAAGCAACTAAAGAGGTTCGCTTCAACTAACCTTTTAAAAAACTCCGGGGTCTTGCATAGCAACAAGGGTTTCCCCAACAAACACCCATAACCCCACACAAATATTCGCCTTGACGCCGCTTAAACGTCAACTGAAGGCACGTAAAGCAAGCGTGGGAGGATACCCGTCACCCCCGCCACTCAATTTTTGGATGCCCAGATTGCCAGAAGCAACGTTGAACACCCCCTTAGAACATTGATAAATCACATTGATTGCGTTGTGTTTTGTGATAAAGTTTAACCCACTTGAATAAATCATCCCCCGGGGGAAACATGGCACACGATGATCTGGTCGCGCATTTCGAAGCCTACAGCGCTTGGCGCAGCCGCCTGACTGACAACGTCGGCGACTTTCGCAACTGGCTCAACGAGCAGGAACTGAACGACGCGCAAACGGATCAGCGCATCCAGCACTTGCTCGACCGACTCCACGACGACAAGCTCAACGTGGCCTTTGTCGCCGAATTTTCGCGCGGCAAATCCGAACTGATCAACGCCATTTTCTTTGCCGATTACGGCCAGCGATTGCTGCCTTCTAGCGCGGGGCGCACCACCATGTGCCCGACCGAACTGATGTACGAAGAAGGTCGCGAACCCTGCATCCAGTTGCTGCCCATCGAAACCCGTGGCGCCGACACCACCACCACGGAGTACAAGCGCTACCTCGATGAATGGAAAATTCTGCCGCTCGACATCGAGTCGAGCGATGCCATGGTCAATGCCTTCCTGCAGGTGAGTCAGACCAAACGGGTCAGCCTGGATGAAGCCGCACGCTATGGCTTGTATAACGAAAAAGATGAAAACAACATCGTTACCGTGCATGAAGATGGCACGGTGGACATCCCCTGCTGGCGCCATGCCATCATCAACTTTCCGCATCCGCTGCTGAAGCAGGGCCTGGTCATCCTCGACACGCCGGGTCTCAACGCCATCGGCACCGAGCCGGAGCTGACCCTGAACCTGCTGCCCAACGCTCATGCGGTGCTGTTCATCCTCGCCGCCGACACCGGCGTCACCAAGTCCGACATCGAAGTCTGGCGCAATCACATCGGCAACCAGCAGGGGCACCAGAAGGGTCGCCTGGTGGTACTGAACAAAATCGATGGCCTGTGGGACGAGCTAAAAACCACCGAGGCCATCGAAAGCGAACTCGATAAACAAGTCACTACCAGCGCCAGTCTGCTCGGCATCAAGCCTGATTATGTCTTCCCTGTTTCCGCACAGAAGGGGTTGCTCGCCAAGATCAATCAGGACGAACCTCTACTCGAAAAAAGCCGTTTGCTGGCGCTGGAAAAATCGCTCAGCGACGAGCTCATCCCCTCCAAGCAGGAAATCGTCCGGGACAATACCCGGGGTGAAGTCGAGTACATGGAGGAAAACATCCGCTCGATTCTGGATGCGCGCCTTGCCGGCGTACGCGAGCAACTGGAAGAACTGCTCGGACTGCGCGGCAAGAACGAAGACGTGATCGAGCACATGATGTCCAAAGTGAAGAAGGACAAGGAGGATTTCGAAAAAGGCCTGCAACGCTTCCAGGCACTGCGCAGCGTATTCTCCCAGCAGACCAATATCCTGTTCGCCCACCTCGGCATGGATGCGCTCAAGACCGAGGTCAAAAACACCCGCGTCGCCATGGTCGAAGCCAAATTCACCAAGGGCATGCGCGATGCCATGAGCCAATTCTTCAAGGACGCCAACGAGAACATCGCCCAGTCCGCCAGACAGATCGAGGAAATCAAGGGCATGATGGGCGCGATGTACAGGAAATTCAACGAGGAGCATGGCTTAAGTCAGACAGCGCCCGCCCAATTCTCGACCCTGAAATATCACAAGGAAATTGCCCGGCTGGAAAAAGCCTACAACGAGCACTTCAACACCGTGCTCAACATGCTGACCCATGAAAAATTTTCCATCACCACGAAATTTTTCGAAACGCTGGCGAACCGGGTGGTCCATGTATACGAGGTCGCAAACAAGGATGTGGAAAACTGGCTGAAGGCGATCATGGCACCGATGGAAACCCAGGTACGCGAGCATCAACTCCATTTGCGCCGCCGCCTGGAAAGCATCAAACGCATCCACAAGGCAACCGACACACTGGAAGACCGTATCTCCGAACTGCAACACATGGAAGTCGGCATCCTCAAGCAGTTGCAGGATTTGTCACTGTTGCAGCAGCAGATTTCCAACTCGCTTGCCTACGAGCAAGAAACACAGCCCGTTGCAGCAAGCGCCTGAAATTTCAGCCGATAAAAAACGGCGGCATGGAATCCATGCCGCCGTTTTTTTGTTCAGGCCCAAGTTAGCTTAACCCTTGGCTTGTAGCGCCTCATACTTGGCCTGCAATTCTTCCTTGCTTTCCACATGGCTGGGATCGAGGATGCAGCAATCAACCGGACAGACGCTGACGCACTGAGGCTCGTCGTAGTGCCCCACGCACTCAGTGCACAGACCAGGGTCGATCACGTAGATTTCATCACCCTGCGTAATTGCGCCGTTGGGGCACTCAGGTTCACACACATCACAGTTGATGCACTCGTCGGTAATCGTCAGAGCCATATCAGTTTCCTTCCAAAAAATTAAGAAAAAATCTTGTGTTGCAGCCTTGCCTTGACCGAGGGTTGCACAAACTGGCTGACATCCCCACCCAGCAGCGCAATCTCCCTGACCATGCCGGCCGAAATAAACATGTATTGATCCGATGGCGTCAGGAACACTGTTTCGACCTCGGAGTACAGACTCCGGTTCATTCCTGCCAGCTGAAATTCGTATTCAAAATCCGAAACCGCACGCAAGCCCCGCAGCACCACGCGCGCATCGTTCTCGCGCAAAAAATTCATCAGCAATCCGGAAAACCCCACCACAGTGACTTTGGGCACATCGGCCAGCACTTCCCTCGCCATGGCCACCCGCTCTTCCACGGTAAAATAGGGCTTCTTGCTCTGGCTGTCCGCTACCGCGACGATCACCTCGTCGAACAATCGAATAGCGCGCCGCACCAAGTCCTCATGGCCGAGGGTAATCGGGTCGAATGTACCGGGGTAAACCGCTCTAAGCGCCATGGGGCCCTTCAGTTTTTCGCTTCAGCAAACAGTAAAACACATTGCCCGCCCGACCGCTGCGCCAGACTTCCCATCCTTCACCCGGCTCAAGCGCCTGTTCGGTTTCAGCGTAAACAAAACCATGGGTCGCGAGTCGGTCCGGAAGAAGGGGCAATAATAACGGTAAAATTCCGTGGTGGAAAGGTGGGTCGAGAAAAATCACATCGAACGCGCTCCCTTCACGGGAGAGGGTTTTTAACCCATCCCCCGCCACCAGATCCAGTCGATCCGCACCGAGTTTGCGCGCATTTTCCTGCAAGGCCTTCAGCGCCTGCGGGTTCTGCTCAACCATCACCACCCGTTTTGCCCCGCGTGAAAGCGCCTCGAACCCCAGCGCGCCGCTGCCGGCGAAAAGATCCAGACAGGTCTTGCCATCCAGTGTCTGCCCCAGCCAGTTGAACAAAGTTTCCCGCACCCGGTCCGGGGTCGGGCGCAAACCTTCTGCTTGCGGGAAATTGATCAGGCGTCCACGCCATTCGCCTGCAATGATTCTGACCTTGCTCTGCTGTATCATGGGTGACAAGTAATAAGTAATGGGAGATGGGCGATGGGGTTTTCATTACCCATTACTCATCACCGGAGTTTAGTCCGCACCAACCACCACAGTCACCATATTGTCGGGCTGGACGCGGCGGGTGAAGGCATCCCTGATCTGGGCAACCGTCACTTTTTCAACCTTGCCGCTGAAATCATCCAGATAGGAAAGTGGCAGCCGGTAATACCCGATTACAGCCAGGTAATCGAGGATTTTCTTGTTGCTGTCGATCCGTAGCGGGAAGCCACCGACCAGATTCTGTTTGGCCCGCTTCAACTCGTCCTCGGTTGGACCTTTGGCAATGAAATCCCGCAAGGTTTTCTGCACCACGGCCAGCGCCTCGTCAGCCTGCTCGCGCTTGGTCTGCAAGCCGATCTGGAACGGCCCGCTCTGCTGCAACGGCAGGAAATAGCTGTAGACGCTGTAGACCAGTCCACGCTTCTGCCGCACTTCCTCGATCAGGCGCGAAGCAAAGCCACCACCGCCGAGGACATAGTTGCCGACGTATAGCGGAAAATAATCCGGGTCATTGCGCGTCATGCCTGGCTGCCCGATGAGAATGTGGCTTTGCGTGGCGGGATGGGCAATTTTGCGTGCTTCCCCCTTAAGCAGGGGCGCCGCCGGCAAAGGCTGCGGCTCACCCTCGGCACGCGGTAGAGAAGAAGTCAGCCGGGTGGCAATTTCCTTTGCCTGGGCAGTAGTGACGTCGCCGATCAGAGCGATCACGGCATGATCGGCACGGTAATGGGCGCGGTAAAACCCGACCAGCTCTTCGCGCCGTAAAGCGGCAATCGACTCCGGCTCAACCATGGAGGACAACGCATAAGGATGGGTTCCATAGATCATCGAATTGAACTCCCGCCCGACGATGAACTCCGGCTGGGTCTTGGCTTCCTTGAGTTCGGCGATGGAACGGGTTTTTTCCCGCTCCAGCACCGCTTCGGGAAAGTCGGGAGATAACAGCGCTCTGGCCATAATCCCCAAGGCCTGGTCGCGTTCCCGCTCGCTGCTCAAAGTACGCAGGCGCAGCCCTGCCCGGTCCTGGTCAAAACTTCCACCCAGGCTGGCGCCGATATCGGCCATTCGACGGGAAATCTCTTCCTCGGTCATCCCGCCAGCGCCCAGGGTCAGCAGATGATGCGTCATGCTCGCCAGGCCCGGCCTGGATTTGTCATCCCGGCTGTTGCCCGCAGGAAACTCGACGCTGACATCCAGTAACGGCAGATCGTGGTTCTCGACGAAAATCACGCGCACGCCGTTGTCCATCTGCCAGTGCTGAATCGGCAGTGCCGCCTCAGCGGCGGTGGCGACGAGCAGCAGACCAGCAAAAACCAACTCCATGAATTTAATGTGCATGACGTCCTCCCGAAACAGGTTTCACCGGCTTCACGCCATCCATCGGTTGCGGGTCGAGCACCGCCACGGTAAGGCGGTCGTCGATCAGGTACTTGCGCGCCACCTCCTGCACTTGGCCGGCGGTGACCACCTTGAGTTTTTCCAGGCGTGTTTCCAGCGTGTTCAGGGGCAATCCGGCGGTTTCCACCTCGCCGATCAGCATCGCCTGGTAGAACATCGAGTCGCGCTGATAAACCTGGGCCGCAATCACTTGCGCCTTGACACGCAACAACTCCTCCTCGGTCACGCCATCCCGCTTGATCTTGTCGATCTGTTCGCGAATAGCCGCTTCCAGTTCGGCAACACTCTTGCCCTCGGTGGGAGCCCCGTCCAGGATGAACATCGAAGGCCCGCGCGAAATCAGGTCATACCCGGCCCCGGTAGACACCGCAATCTGCTGCTCCCGCACCAGCGCCTGATTGAGTCGCGCCGAGGCATGGCCGTCCAGCACGCCTGCCAGCACTTCCAGCGCGTAAGGCTCCCAGTCGTTGCTTGGGTCGCGCAAGGTGGGCGTATGGTAGCTCATGGCAAGATAGGGCAGCTTGGCAGGGGCTTTAACGGCCACTCGCTTGATGCCGCGCTGATCGGGTTCGGCCTGGGGTTTGCGCTGGGGCAGCGCAACCGGGCGAATTTTACCGAAATAGCGCTCGGCCAGTTTCAGCACCTCTTTGGGTTTGACGTCACCCACTACCACCAACGTGGCATTATTCGGCGCATACCAGCGGCGATACCAGTCCCTGGCATCGTCTGCCGTCATGTTGTCCAGGTCGCTCATCCAGCCGATGATCGGATGATGGTAGGGGTGAGCCTGGTAAGCGGTAGCCATCAGCGTTTCATAGACCAGCGACTGAGGCTTGTCGTCTGTTCGCAGCCGGCGCTCCTCCATCACCACCTTGATTTCCTTAGCGAACTCCTTGGGCGTAATCACCAGATTGTGCATCCGGTCGGATTCCAGCTTCAACGAGAGTTCCAGCTTGGATTTTTGCAGTTGCTGGAAGTAAGCCGTATTGTCGCGGCTGGTAAAGGCATTTTCCCGACCGCCGGCAACCGCGATCTGCTTCGAGAATTCGCCGGCGGGAACCGCCTTGGTTCCCTTGAACATCATATGTTCCAGTACGTGAGCCACGCCGGTCGTGCCATTGAACTCATCCATGCTGCCGGCGCGATACCATACTTGCGAAACCACCACCGGTGCACGATGGTCTTCCTTGACAATCACCTTCATGCCGTTGGCCAGCTTGTATTCGTGGACAGTCGCCATGGCCTGGAACGGCAATATCGCCGCCAGCAGCCAGATGCACCGGATCAATGTTTTTTTACGCTGCACAAAACCTCCTAATCGCCTAAAATGACGAAGTTGTGAATTATAGCCTACCTTGAGACCACCACCCCCCATGCTAAGTTTCTTCAAATCCGACAAGAAAGCCGACGAAAGCCAGGAACAGCCCCAAGGCTGGGCGGCCAGACTGAAACAAGGGTTAGCCAAAACCCGAGCCATCCTGAATACGCCGGTTTCCGGGCTGTTCAGCGGCGGCAAGATCGACGAGGCGTTTTACGAGGAGCTCGAAACCGTCCTGCTTTCCGCCGATGTCGGTGTCGCCGCCACCCAATCCCTGCTCGACGACCTGAAAAACCGCGTCAAGCGCGACAAGCTGGATGATGCGGCGCAACTCAAACAGGCTTTGCGCGATGGCCTGCAGACCTTGCTCACCCCGCTGGAGTCGCCGCTATCCCTGTCCGGCCACAAACCCTACGTCATCATGATGACAGGCGTCAACGGCGCCGGCAAAACCACCACCATCGGCAAGCTGGCCAAATATTTTCAGGCCCAGGGAAAATCGGTGCTGCTCGCCGCTGGCGACACCTTCCGCGCTGCAGCGCGCGAACAACTGCAGGTATGGGGAGAGCGCAACAATGTCACGGTCATCACCCAGGAAGGCCAGGACTCCGCCGCGGTCATCTTTGACGCGATCCAGGCCGCTCGCGCGCGCGGCATCGACATCGTGCTGGCCGACACTGCTGGACGGCTGCCTACCCAGTTGCACCTGATGGAAGAGCTGAGAAAGATCAAGCGCGTCATCGCCAAAGCCGAACCCGGCGCACCTCACGAAACCATCCTGGTGCTCGACGCCAACACCGGCCAGAACGCCATCGCACAGGTCAAATCCTTCGACGATGCACTACAGGTGTCCGGACTGGTCCTGACCAAACTAGATGGCACGGCCAGGGGCGGCGTCATCGCCGCTATCGCCAAGACCCGCCCGATCCCGGTGAGGTTCATCGGCGTCGGGGAGCAGCTTGATGATCTGCGGCCCTTTGTGGCCAAGGAATTTGTTGAGGCACTGTTTGAATGATCTCATTCAGCCAGGTTTACAAACGCTACCCCGGCGGCCATGAGGCACTGAAAAACCTCAGCTTCACCATCGAAGCCGGCGAGATGGCCTTCATCACCGGGCCGACTGGTGCCGGTAAGAGTACCTTGCTGAAACTGGTGGCCGCAATCGAGAAACCTTCGTCCGGCAGCGTGGTGGTGAGTGGCCAGAACGTCGGCAAGCTGCGCCGTAGCGCCGTTCCTTTCCTGCGCCGCAACTTCGGCCTGGTTTTCCAGGATCACAAACTGCTCTATGACCGCAACGTGCTGGAAAACGTCATCCTGCCGCTGGATATCGCCGGTCTGCCGCGCGCCGAAAGCATGAAGCGCGCCCGCGCCGCGCTCGACAAAGTGAAGTTGCTGGGACTGGAAAAGGCGAGCCCGATTTCCCTTTCCGGTGGCGAACAGCAGCGCCTGTGCGTGGCGCGGGCGATCGTCAACCGCCCGGCCATCGTACTGGCCGACGAACCCACCGGCAACCTCGACGCCGAATATGCCGGCGAAATCATGGAAATGTTCCAATCCTTCAACCAGGTTGGCGTCACACTATTGATCGCCACCCATGACGAGTCGCTGATCACACGCTACAGCAGCCGGGTGTTACACCTGAAGCAGGGAGAGCTATTATGAACTGGCTCAGCCAACACCGCCTCGCCTTGGGTCTGATCCTCGACCGCTTCGTTCGTGCGCCTTTTTCCAGCCTGCTCGCCATGATTGTCTTTGGCGTCACGCTCAGCCTGCCGCTTGGCCTTTATACGCTGATCGAAAACGTCAAGGCAGTTGCCGACAACGTCAGCCTGGAGCCCCAGATCACCGTGTTCATGTCCATTGGCGCCGATGCCGACAGCACCCGACAAGTCGAGTCGCGACTGAAGGGACGCAATACCATCATGCAATTCCACTTCATCCCGCGCGACCGTGCTTTGCAGGAACTGTTGCAAAGTACGGGGCTGGTGGACGTAGCGGCGGGTCTGGAACGAAACCCGCTGCCGGACGCTTTCGTGATCGAACCCAAAAACATCAATCCTGGTGAGCTTGAAAAGCTTCGCAAGGATCTAACCAAGTTACCTAAAGTAGACAAGGTATTGCTGGATACGGCCTGGGCAGAGCGACTTAACGCCATGGTACGCCTTGGTCGTGATGTCACCCTGATTCTTGCCACCCTGCTCGGTTTTGCCCTGGTGGTGATCACCAGCAATACCATCCGTCTGCAAATTCTGTCACAGCGTGAAGAAATCGAGGTCAGCACGCTAATCGGCGCGACCGACGCTTTTATCCGCCGCCCCTTCCTCTACCATGGTGCACTGCAGGGCTTGGGCGGTGGCATCGCAGCCTGGCTCATCGTCAGTCTTGGCCTGCAACTGCTAAACGTGGGTATAGCCGACCTGGCAAAACTCTACACCGCCCAATTTCGACTACTTCCACTGGGTTCAGTCGATATTCTCAGTCTGCTGTTGTTCTCCTCCCTGCTCGGCTGGCTAGGTGCGTTTCTGGCAGTCGGAAGGCATTTGCGCCGGATCGAGCCCAGAGCGTAAGGTCCGTGCCAATAAAGTCCGAGGATCGAGCCACAGACGACTTTTGCTCACGTCAATCAGTTCTGCCCCACTTTTTTTATATAATTATTGACTAATATAGTCGTGAGTTAGTATAGTTGACAATATTACTCGGACATTTCCGTCTCGCCAGGGAATGCGCTGAATTTTTCCAACGAACTTTTTCGACTATTTGGCACTCTCATTCCCCGAGTGCTAGAATAAAAAACATTGGAGGAATAATCTTATGACGAATGCTTTGTTAGCCATTTCCATCCCTTCTGCTGCCGGCAGCCTGGAAAGCTATATCCAGTCGGTCAAGGCAATGCCTGTGCTGAGCGCCGAGGAAGAACAAGAGCTGGCGTTACGGCTGAAGCGCGACAACGATGTGGAGGCAGCACGGATGCTGGTGGTTTCGCACCTGCGCGTGGTCGTGAACATCGCACGCGGCTACATGGGTTACGGCCTGCCCCAGGCGGACCTGATTCAGGAAGGCAATATCGGCCTGATGAAAGCCGTGCGCCGCTTCGACGGTGAGCGCGGTGTGCGCCTGGTTTCCTTTGCCATCCACTGGATCCGCGCCGAGATGCACGAATACATCCTGCGCAACTGGCGCCTGGTCAAGGTCGCCACCACCAAGGCGCAGCGCAAACTGTTCTTCAATCTGCGCAGCATGAAAAAGGGACTCGGCTACCTCGGCCCGGATGAGGTTAACAGCATCGCTAAAGACTTGGGCGTGAAGCCGGAAGAAGTGGTAGAAATGGAAAGCCGCATGGGCGGTCAGGATATTTCCATGGAAACTCACGGTGGTGACGAGGATGAAGGCACCGGCCCGATCGCTTATCTCGCGGCCGATGCAACCAATGAACCGGCGGCCCTGCTGGAGCAGGAACAAACCAGCCAGTTGCGCGAGCGTGGTCTTTCTAGTGCGTTGCAAGGTCTCGACGACCGCAGTCGCCGCATCATCGAGGCGCGCTGGCTCACCGAAGACGCTAGCTCCACGCTGCATGAGCTCGCTGCAGAGTATGGCGTGTCCGCGGAACGCATACGCCAGATCGAGCAAAAAGCCTTACAGAAAATGAAAACAGCGATTGTGGCTGAGGCCGCCTGACCTCTCACCACAACAAAAAGAGCGGGGCGCATTTCGCGCCCCGCTCTTTTTGTTTGGCCATTCCAATGTCTGCTCAGGCCAGAATTACGGAAAAAAAGCTGATATAGCTCCAAACCATCAAAGCTACCACGATAGGCATCACAAATTTAGCCATTGTCATCTCCTTAATTAAAAATCCGCCAAAAACCATTTTTCAGAATGGGGTGATTCTAGCTCAAAGCCCTATTCCTTTCACCCCACTACGTCAACTTTTTGCTTCTTAGATCGTGAATCTGCATACCGCGGAATTCGAGGGTCGTCGTCATCCATCAGGATGCGCTGGGCAGGACCTTCCATGTCCTCGAACTGGCCATTCTTGATTGCCCAGAAAATACCTATCCCGGCGACGATGATCATCACCGCGGTCATGCCCAACAAATAGATCAGTATCGGTGTCATTCCATATTCCTCAATCAGCGTAAACGCAGCGCATTCAGCACCACCACCAGCGAGCTGGTCGACATGCCGATGGATGCAAGCCACGGCGGGATCATGCCGAATGCAGCGAATGGCAGCGCGAGCAGATTGTAAACGATAGCCCAGGCAAAATTCTGGCGCATTACGGTGATGCTCGCATGGCCTGTCTGCAGAGCGCGCTGGATATCCAGCAGATTTTCCGTCAATAATACGATGTCGCTGCTGGCCCGTGCAACCTGGGTGCCGCCGCCCATGGCGATGGACACGTCGGCCCCGGCCAGCACTGGCGCATCGTTGACGCCGTCACCCACCATCGCTACGACATCGCCTCGCTGCTGAAGTTCGCGCAGCGCCTTGAGTTTGTCTTCCGGCCTGAGCGCGGCCTGCCAGGATTCGATACCGGCCTCGGCTGCAACGTGGGCCACCGCATCGGCCGCATCACCGCTCAGGATGGTGACCTGTACCCCTGCCGCCTTGAGCTGCACGACCAGCTCTCTGGCCTGTGGCCGCAGACCATCGGACAGCACGAAAACCGCCATGGTATACCGCTCATCACACAGCCACACCAGGGTTGCACCTTCCGGCAAATCGTTAGGTAGCGCCACCGGCTCGAACCCTGCCAAAGCGGCATTACCCAAGGTATAACACACCCCGGTAATGGCACCGCTCACTCCCTTTCCTGGCAAGTTCTGCGCCTCCTGGACCGCGAGCAAATCAGTGCCAGCAACCCGGCTCAGAAAACTTTGTGCCAGCGGATGCTCCGAAGCCTGCTCAAGACTGGCCGCGAGCAACAGGCAGCGTTCTTCGTCCGCATCGGAGAATGCGATAATACGCTGCAATACTGGCTTGCCGTAGGTAAGGGTACCCGTCTTATCGAAGACCACATGATTGACCTTGGCTAAAGTTTCCAGAGCGTGGCCGCGCGTCAACAGTATGCCGTGCCGCAGCAGGTGCGAGCCGGCAGCAGCGAAGGTCGTAGGTGCGGCGAGCGATAATGCACACGGGCAGGTCACCACCAGTACCGCGAGCACAATTCCGAACGCCTGGGCCGGCTCCAGCCACCACCATACGGCGCCGACTATCGCCGTCAGAATCAGCAAGCCAATCGTAAAATGACCGGCCACCTGATCAGCAAGCTGCGCCAGGCGCGGCTTTTCCGCTACCGCCCGGTCGAGCAGGCGGACGATGCCTGCCAGCACGGTGTTTTCGCCTACTCCGGTCACACGCAACAGTAGCGGCCCTTCCAGATTAATGCTACCGGCAATCACCAGCGCCCCTGCGCGTTTCAACACTGGACGGCTCTCGCCAGTCAACAGCGCCTCGTCCACCTTACTTTCGCCTTCGATCACCTCGGCATCGGCGGCGATGGATTCGCCCGGTTTGGCCAGGATGGTGTCTCCCTCGTTCAGTTCCAAGACAGGTACTGGCTGGTGCTGACCGCCGTCCAATACCTTGGTGGCCATTGCTGGAGCAAGCTTGAGCAGGTTCTCCGCCGCTTCGACCGATTTTTCCTGAGCCCCTTGTTCAAGGAAGCGGCTGGACAGCAGGAACAAGCTGAACATGGTAATGGCATCGTAGTACACCACCCCGTGGCCCTGTAGCGTGGCCCAGGCGCTGCCGATGAAAGCGCCTAATACGGCCAGAGAAACCGGCACATCCATGTTCAGACGCTTTCCAAGCAGGGAATTCCAGGCACTCTGGTAGAACGGCCAAGCAGCGTAGAACACCACCGGCAGCGTCAGCACCAGACTGAAATAACGCAGCAGTGCTGCTGTGCTGTCCTCCATGCCGAATGCTGCGCCGGCGTACAGCGCCACCGCCAGCATCATCACCTGGCCAGAGGAAAGCCCAGCAATCGCGATTCGGCGCAGATCTTTTGCCCGCCGCTTTCGGCGCAGGTTTTCCTGGCGTTCGGCGCTGAAGGGGTGAGCGTTGTAGCCGAGCAACTGGATTTCTTCGAGGATCTTGCTGAGATGAATCACCTGGTCATCCCAGGTAATGCGGGCGCGGTGGGTAGCGTAGTTGACCTGAACCTGCTGCACGCCCGGTAGCTGCTTGAGATGCCGCTCGTTGAGCCAGATACAGGCGGCGCAGGTAATGCCTTCGAGGATCAGGGAGGCCTCCTTGACGTGCTCGCCCTCTTGCCTGACAAAGCTTTTCTGGATGCCCGGGTGGTCGTAAAGCGCCAGCTTCTGCACTTCCTCTGGCACCACTTCGTGGCCGATGCCGGGCAATGCGGTACGATGCCGGTAATAGTCGGTCAGCCCATTGTCTACGATGGTCTGCGCCACCGCCTGACAGCCGCGACAGCACATCTCGTGCGACTCGCCTTCAATGATTACCGGGTAACGCGCATTACCCGGTACTGGCAGGGCGCAGTGGTAACACGTCTTTTCTGCGCTACTCATCAGTATGCCGGGACGGTAATCTCTTTTGCCGTTTCGAACCTGTCCTGGCCGCGCTCGATCAGCAGCACCGCCACCCACTGTCCAGGCCGGTCCATGCCGACCAGAGCACGATAACGCCCCGGCGCGAAAGCGCTCAGTTCAGCCGGTTTCCCCGTATCTGCACCGTCTGCCGGGTGCTTGATAATGAGCGTCACGGTCGCGCCCTCAAGTGGCTGCTGCGCCTCGTCGCTAGCGCTGACGGTCACTTCACTGGCTTGACCAGGCTTGAACTGGTCAAGTCCGGCAACCTCGATCTGCCAGCCTAGTTGGCGCTGGCGCACGGATTTCTTCATATGCGAAGAAATCATCTTGGCCGCAGCCTCGTCGTGCTGGACCTCGCCGGAAAAAGCCGTATAGATTTGCCTTCCTCCTGCATCAGGCATGACCCATTTTGCGATCGAAGGCGGCAGGCCGCTGATTGAAATCGAGACGAATGCCGCCATCAACACCGCCAGCATCAAAAAAAACCCGACGATCACCTTTGGTATCCAGTGCATCGGCTGCCGTGAGACCCCTGCTTTTCGATCCCCCGTCAGGGTCAGCACAATCGCCGTGGCGACGTACATTGCCAGGTGCAGTGCCACCACGTCGCCACCGGGCCAGTGACTCAGGCTGTAGAACATGATCGCCAGAGTCGGCAACGCCCCACTGATCACGCCTCGCCAGTAGTTGGAAACACCAGCCAGACGCAGACCAAAATACAACAAGGCGATTAGCGCCGCCCCTCCGAACAGAGTCACTGTCACTTATTTATCCTTCATGTTTGGCGTAAAAGTGAACTTTCTTTATGACGGGTAGATCCGGCTTATTTAGCGGCGTAATGATGAATTCGATTTCGCTCACCTGGTTCACCATAGCGGGGGAAAGTTTGACGCTTGCCAACACCATCAAACTCTTGCCCTGACGTACCCTGACCTCGCGCATCTCTCCCAGGTCCAGCGCACCCTCCGGAACTCCACGCACACTGATACGGTAATCCTGCACAGCCTGAGACTTGTTGGTAATGTGAATCTGGTAGCGGTTGCGGATATCCCCATTCGACAACACAACAAACAGCGGCTGGCGCACGGGCTGGATGGAAAGCTCGATCTCGGAACGAGAGGCGATATTGTATACCAGCACACTCACCATCACGAGTATCGCCGCTCCGTAGCCCAAAGTGCGCAAACGCAGCCAGTCCAGATGCGGCTTGCCTGGATTCTTGCTTTCGATGTTGATTTCCGAGTCATAGCGGATCAGCCCTTTGGGGTAACCAACCGAATCCATTATGTTGTTGCAGGCATCGACGCACAAACCACAGGAAATGCACTGGTATTGCAGCCCTTTGCGGATGTCGATACCCGCTGGACACACCTGCACGCAAAAACCGCAATCGATGCAATCACCTATTCCCTGGGCATGTCGCTCCTCGCGGGTCTTGCTGCCTGCGCGCGGCACGGCGCGCCCTGCCGTGCCCTCGCCGCGCTGTAAGTCATAGTAGGGTGCCAGGGTTTCCGGCTCGTACATGACGCCCTGAAAACGCGCATAGGGGCACATGTAAATGCAAACCTGTTCGCGCGCCAGCGCCGCCGCCACGTAGGTGGTCACGGTTAAAATCAACACGGTGAAATAGGCCACAAAAGGCAGATCGGCAGTGAAGAAACGCTGGGTCAGCTCGGGGGCATAACCGTAGTACATGATGAAGCTGTAAGCAGTCCAGAACGAAAGCAGCAACCACAAGCCATGTGTAGCACCATATTTGGCCACCTTCTCCATATTCCATGGCTGCTTGTAAAGACGAATGCGGGCCGGGCGCTCCCCCTGAACCCATTTTTCGATAAAAATGAAGGCGTCCGTCCACAGCGTCTGGAAACAGAAATAGCCGCAGAATGCCCTCCCGACAAGTCCGGTTGCGAAGAACAACAGAGCCGCGGCAATGAACAGCAGCAGCGCGAGTGAGATCAGATCCTGTGGATAGAACACCAGGTCGAAAATGAAAAAGCGGCGCCCCACCATGTCGAACAGCACGGCCTGTGCAGGCGCATCCTGGCGCGCCCAAGGCAGCCAGGGCAGGAAGAAATAGACAGTATATGCCAGCACCATTACGGACGTCTTGAAGGTGCGAAAAGCGCCTTTAACCGATCGGGGGTAAATCGGAATCCGTTTCTGGAACAATTCTTCGGATTTTTCGCCTGCTTGCACGTTTTTCATCTTCACAATCCAATCCTGTCAATCTTTGTCATTGGGCTAAAAACATTCAAATTCGTTCCGTCCGGAACATAAGACTATCTGAATATTCCATAACCCTCACTGACAAAAATCAATCCCCGCAAAAAACAAAGACCCCGTCCATTAGGCCGGGGTCTTTGGTTGAACTGTTACTCTATTTTATTTACTTATTTCTTGCTGCCGCCACCGAGCACATCGTGCACGTAAACCGTCAGCAGCTTGATCTGGTCAGCGCTGAGGCGGCTATTCCAGGCTGGCATCACACCCTTGTTCAGGCCGGAGGTGATCACCGCCTTGACCACAGCGACTTTCTTGTCGGCACTGTCCTGAGCAGGTACGTCCGCCCACAGCCAGATCTTGTCGGTCAGATTGACCGCGCCGATGTCCTTGTTGCCCATTGCGTCCGCACCATGGCATGCGATGCAGTTACCCTTGCCATGGAACAATTCGTCGCCAGCTTTGGCCTTGACGGCATCCATAGTCTCGCCCGACAGGCTCAGCACGTAGTTGGCTAAACTCTCAATCTCACCCTCGTTGATGTCCGCGCCACCCTTGGCCGGCATCATCCCGTGACGACCAAGGGTGATGGATGCCTGGATCTTGTCGTGAGTACCACCGTAAATCCAGTCATCATCGGTCAGGTTAGGGGCAAATGCCATCTTGCCCTGGCCACCGCTCATATGACAGGCAGCGCAGTTGTCCGCGAACAGCACTTTGCCGGCAGAAGCCACAAAGTTGGACAGCTCCGGATTCCTGGCAATCTCCTCATAGGGCGTAGCAGCGACCATGTCGAAATACTTTTTCTGCGATTCGCGTGCATCCTGCAAGTCTTTCATCAGCAGGGCACGGGTGTTCCAGTGCGTGGTTTTCTCCACTCCCTTGTCATTCTTGTAGGTGATGGTAGCAATGCCGGTGGTAAAGCCCTTGCCCAGCGGCCAAGCCGGATAGGCTACCCAGTACACCACTGAGAAAATAATGGTGACGTAGAAGGCCCACAGCCACCAGGCGGGCAACGGATTGTTTAACTCCTGCAAATCACCGTCCCAGACGTGGCCGGTGGTTTTCACGTTGCTCGATTGCGAGTTTCCCTGACTCATGATTTGTTCCTTTGCATCAATATTTAATCGGCCTGACTTAATCGTCTTGGAGCGGCATGTTCTTGTAGGATTCCAGACGCTCGCTACGCTTCTTGCTGCCAAATACGTAGAACAGGATGGCGCAGAACGTGATGAAGAAAATCAGCAGCGCTACCGGCTTGGTATTTTCAAATCGGGTAAACCACATCAGCCATTCCATAGCGTTCTCCCGTTTAGCGGAATTTAACGAAGTTGTCGCTGTCGAGCTTGCTGAAGTCAACCATCGTCCCCAGCACCTGCAGGTAGGCCACCATCGCATCCATTTCAGTTATGTCGGCAGGGTTGCCGTCATACTTGCCGGTTTGTGCCTGCTCGATCAAATTCTTCTGCGCATCGGGGATATGCAGTTGCTTCGCCACATCCTCGCCGAACTCTTTGACGTTGTTGTCATACTCGGCCTTGTTGATGGAATAGGGCACGCCCGTCGTACGCAGTGCCTTCATGCGGCTGGCCATATCGGAAGTATCCAGGGCAGTAGACAGCAGCCAGGGGTAATTCGGCATAACCGACTCGGGCACCATTGAGCGTGGCGCGATCAAGTGCTGCACCTGCCACTCGTTAGAATATTTCTTGCCGACGCGCGCCAGATCCGGGCCGGTACGCTTCGAACCCCACTGGAATGGATGGTCATACTGAGATTCCGCCGCCAGCGAGTAGTGACCATAGCGCATGGCCTCATCGCGGAACGGACGGATCATCTGCGAATGGCACAGGTAGCAACCCTCGCGGACGTAAATATCACGGCCACGCTGCTCCAGTGGGGTATAGGGGCGAACCATCTTGATGCCTTCGGCGTTTCTTACATCCTCGATGGTGCCCTTGATGAAGAACAGCGGCACGATTTCAACCAGACCGCCGATACTGATGGCGAACATGGTCAGTACCAGCATCAGCCCGAGATTTTTTTCAATTTTTCCGTGATCCATGATGACCTTTCCTTATGCTTAGTGATGCTCCGCGCCGCGGAACATCGTCTCTCAACCCGAGTCCCGTTACGCTGCGCTCGCTGCCAAACCACCGGCAGGCATGCTCTTCGCCTGGCGTATGGTCATGAAGCAGTTGTACAGCATCAGCAACATGCCGGTCAGGAACACAGCGCCGCCCAAGGCACGCATGGCGTAGTAGGGATGCATGGCGGCAACGGATTCGGCAAAGGAATACTGCAAATTGCCGAAATCGTCATAGGCACGCCACATCAGGCCCTGCATGATGCCGGAAATCCACATCGCGGTGATATACATCAAGGTGCCGATGGTTGCCAGCCAGAAATGCACGTTGATCAGCTTGGTACTGTGCATCTTGGTATCCCACAACCGGGGGATCATGTGATAAATAGCGCCGAAGGAAATCATCGCCACCCAGCCCAGTGCGCCGGAGTGGACGTGACCCACCGTCCAGTCAGTGTAGTGGGACAGTGCATTCACATCTTTCAGCGACATCATCGGGCCTTCGAAGGTGGACATGCCGTAGAAGGACAGCGCCACAATCAGGAAGCGCATGATCGGGTCGGTACGCAGCTTGTCCCAAGCACCGGACATGGTCATGATGCCGTTGATCATGCCGCCCCAGGAGGGCATCAGCAGCATGATGGAGAAAGTCGCCGCCAGGGTAGAAGTCCAGTCAGGAATCGCAGTCCAGTGTAGGTGATGAGAACCAGCCCACATGTACATGAAGATCAGCGCCCAGAAGTGGACGATGGACAGGCGATACGAGTAGATCGGACGTCCTGCCTGCTTAGGCACGAAGTAATACATCATGCCGAGGAAGGCTGCGGTGAGAAAGAAGCCCACCGCGTTATGGCCGTACCACCACTGGGTCATCGCATCCTGCGCACCGGCGAACAGCGGGTAGGACTGAGTCATACTGAACGGAATCGCCAGATTATTGAAGATGTGCAGCAGGGCGGTAGCCAGGATGAAGGCGAGGTAGAACCAGTTGGCCACATAGATATGGGGCTCTTTGCGCTTCATGATGGTGCCGATGTATACGATGGCGTAGGCCACCCAGACTACGGTAATCAGCAGATCAACTGGCCATTCCATTTCCGCATATTCGCGGCCCTGGCTATAACCCATCACATCACCCAGCGCGGCCAGTACGATGATCGCCTGCCAGCCCCAGAAAGTGAAGCTGGCCATGCCATCGGAAATCAGACGTGCCTGGCAGGTGCGCTGCACAATATAGTAAGAAGTGGCAAACAGCGCGCTGCCGCCAAAACCGAAAATCACAGCACCAGTATGAACCGGGCGCAAACGACCGAAGGTGATGTAGGGAATATCAAAATTCAGATATGGCCATGCCAGTTGCGAGGCGATAGTCACCCCCACCAACATGCCCACCGCGCCCCAGATCAGGGCCATGATGGTGAATTTGCGAACAATATCGTAGTTGTATTGCTCGCCGCTCCCTATCGCAACCGATGCCATAACTTTCTCCTTGCTGTAAACATAAACCTGCACATTACCGCTCTTAAACTTAACGTCCAGACCGATACGTGATATTCAATACATCCGCGCCAATAAACATGATTTTCAGCCAGTTGGCGTAATGGTGCGTAATATAACCGCAAACGCGCCGACTTTCACTGACTTAGATCAACCAAACAGCAATTAATCAATACCTGCGTATCCGATTAAAAAAGGGGAATACCGTGAATTTAAACGCAGCTCAGATGCGAGCGATGGATTTGAGGCGATCCTGATCGAGCAATTTCACCTGCCGCCGCTCAGTGGCCAGAAGACCATCATCCTGAAAGCGGGTGAACACCCGGCACACCGTTTCCTCGGCCATACCAAGATAATTACCGATATCACTGCGCGACATGCTCAAATTGAATTGGGTAGGCGAATAACTGCGTCTCTGAAAGCGCCGTGACAGGCTTAACAAAAACGTGGCCAGGCGCTCATCGGAATTTTTCTTGCCAAGGAGCAACATCAATTCCTGATTATCCAGAATTTCCTGGCTCATGATCTTGAGCATCTGCTGGCGGATGGAAGGCACTTCTACACTGTAGGCCTCCAGCACATCAACAGGCACTTCGCACACCATGGTGGTTTCCAGCGCTCGTGCCTCGCTCATGTACTGATTGGCGACAAGGGCGCCCAAGCCGAGGACTTCGCCAGTGATGTGAAATCCGGTGATCTGAACCCGACCATCATTGGTCACAACATATGATTTAATGGAGCCGCTACGGATCGCATAAACGGCACGCAGAGGTTCGCCTACCCGGTAAAGCAGTTCGCCACGCTTGAAAAGCTTGCGATTTCTGACTATAGTTTCCAGCAGACGCAGATCCACATCCGGGCCGTTAACCTCGCGGCACAAACCATAAATCCCGCAATCCTTGCAAGTAACCGGGGAGCACACCTCTGGTTCCGCCACACGCGGCGCAGGCCGTATCGGCATCAATCGTGCAACGGCAGTCACGGCTTCTCACCCAGGAGCAGTTTCACATCATGAACGATCGAAGCCAGTTCAGCATCGTGATTGATCAGCACACGCAGGCGGCCACTAGAATCAAAGCCATAAACACCTGCGCTGTGATCCAGCAGGTAGCCTGCCGCGGAGCCCGAATCATGTTTGGCGTAAGTCACCTTGAACTCCTTGGCGGTTGCGGCGATAGCTGATTCATCGCCGTACAAGGCCAGAAAATCTTTATGAAAATAAGTCACAAATTTCGCTAATAGTTCCGGCGTATCGCGTGCCGGGTCCAGCGTGACGAACAACACCTGAACGCGCGCAGCGTCATCGCCCAACCGTTGCTGCACCATGGCCAACCCTGACAGCATGGTCAGACATACATCAGGGCAATGAGTATAGCCAAAAAAAATCAATGCTGCCTTACCCCTGAAATCGGCCAGCGTACGCGTCCTGCCATGATGGTCGACAAGACGGAAGTCCCTGGCAAAATCAGCGCCGGTAATATCAGTTGCAACAAACGGCTCAACCGGGACGCCTTTATCGGCACAACCGGGCAGCATTGCCAGCATGAATGTTACAACCGCAACCCACAAGCCAAACCGTTCGGCAACGAGGCGCAATTATATCTCCTTCTGGCCCATTTCATCCATCATTGCCATCGGCAAATCGCAAATGCGATACCTCCCACTTTGTACCGCTATGGCCAACCGTTCGAGCGTTTGCTCATGCAGTAGCGCAACAATTTTTTCCTTGATCGGTTTCCATTTCGCATGCACCGGGCAGGCTGTTTCGTCGCTGCAAATCTTCAGCCCCAAAACGCAATTCTCGGTAAAGCCGACCCCTTCAATCAGGGTGATGATCTGCATCAGATCAGTCTTCTCCCCGCCCTCGCGCAAACAGAATCCCCCTTGGCGACCGCGATAGGAATAAAGCAGATTCCCCCGGCACAGGCTTTGCATGATTTTGGCCAGATAGGCCGTTGGAACACCGAGATATTCAGAAACCTTGCGGTTCAGAATAGGTTCACCCGGTGGACGAGTGGCGATATAAATTAGCGCCTGGATGGCGTACTGACTGGTGCGGGATAAGATCATCGGACCTCCAATTTGGTATATATTGACCTAATTGTCTTGAATTATACCAATTTGGAATGATATGGTCATTTCCGTAATAAATCTACGGTTGAATAAATTCAGTTAAAAATCCGTGCGCAACAACCTGGCCACTTCCTCTGCGGAAAGACCTTTTCCGTATGGAACTGTGCCTATCAGGGGCGCCTTCAGCCTTTGCTCCAAAGCCACGATATTATCCTGCGCAAACAGCATGTCTGGATCAATTTTATTTGCCACCCAGCCCGCAAGAGTGAGCCCGCGCCGTCGGATCTCCTGCGCGGAAAGCAAGGCGTGATTCAAGCAACCGAGACGCAGGCCAACCACCATAATCACGGGTAATCCAAGCAACTGCGCCATATCGGCCGTGTCTTCGCGATCGTTGAGCGGCACCATGAAGCCACCGACACCCTCGACCACCACCACCTCAGCCATTTCCCGCAATTTCAGGCAGGATTGCTCGATTTTTTCAAGCCGGATATCCACCCCCATCTGCGCCGAAGCAATATGCGGGGCTATGGATAGCGTCAGGGCATAGGGATTAATCAGTTCCCGTGGGGCAGCGACATTTCCGGCCGCAAGCAGGTTTTCCACATCCTCGTAGCACAAGCCCGCGGGTGTTTCCATACTGCCTGCGACGACAGGCTTCATACCGACGGCCTTTTTACCCTGCTTGATGAAGGCCTGTAGCAAAGCGCAGGCGACCAGCGTCTTGCCTACGCCGGTGTCCGTACCGGTAATAAAATAAGCTTTTTTCATTTAGCAAACCTCACTACCTGCGCCTCACCCGGCGCCGGCCTCTTCTCACCTTTCCAGGCATGACCATAAACCACTTCATAAGTGGCCGGCAATTTGCCATCGCGGCGCAGTGCCTCGTAACTCTGCTGAAGTCGCTGCCATGCGCCCTTGCCCAGCAAGCCGCGGCCACGCCCCTGATTAGCATTGTGCGCACCCAGCGCCTTGAGGTCACGCATCAACCCGGCTAAATCGTCGTAAGTCAGCGTCATCGTCTCCATATCCATCACCGGCGCGGCGAAGCCGGCCCGCATCAGGGCATCACCGATATCGTGCATGTCGAGGAAGCGATTGACGTGGGCATAGCCATCCAGCGTGCCGAAGATCTGGCGCAACTCCTTCAGGGTATCCGGGCCGAAAGTGCTGAACATCAGCAGGCCGCCGCTTTCCAGCACGCTGTTCATTCCAGCAAAGGTCGCCTCAAGATCATTGCACCACTGCAAGGCGAGATTGGACCAGATCATGCCGACGCTGCCGGCTCGCAAAGGCAGACTCTCGATATCTGCGCAAACCCTCTCTTCGACAGCGACAAAGGGTAGCAAACGCTTCCACGCGGGTTGGTGGCTGCGTGACGCCTGCAACATGCCTGATGCAAGATCCAGTTCGATCACACGGGACTTGGCATAGCGTTCCCGCAGTTGGCGCGAGCCGTAACCGGTGCCGGAACCGGCGTCCAGGATGACATGGGGTTCGAATTTGAAGTATTCCAGGCGCTCGAACATGCGGTCGCAGATCTCCCGCTGCAGCACGGCGACCTGATCGTAGGTGGCCGCGGCGCGATCGAAAGAGTGGCGTACCCGACGCTTGTCGAGAGTGAATTGGTCAGTCATTTGCAGGCCCTAAAAATCCAGTCACAATTTCGATAAATTCCGCAGGATGAGACAAAAATGGTGCATGGGCAGCACCCGACAACACCTCCAGGTGCGCTCCCGGCATTTGTTCGGCAAGCCAGTGTGCAGCCCCCACCGGCGTAAGCATGTCGCGTCCGCCGTGCAACAGCAAAGTCGTCAGTTCAATCGTCGCGACTCGGTTGCGCAGATCGCTCTCCAGCAGAATGTTTAGCCCTGCGCGCAAGGTTTGCACAGTTGGGTGGCCGCGAGCAAACAAAATGTCGCGTAACCGTTTCAGCACCGATTTCACCTCATCCCCACCGCGCGCCTGAAGAGCCAAAAACCGTTTCAGCGTACCTTCGTAATCACTTTCCAGTGCCGTCGCAAACTCCAGCAGCACTTCATGCGGCATCGCGCACGGCCAGCCTTCACGCACCGAAAAACACGGTGTGGCGGCCGTCAAAACCAGGCGCTCGATCTGATCCGGAAACAGCAGCGCCATTTCCAGCGCCACCTGCCCGCCCAGCGACCAGCCGCAAACATGAACCTTTTCCGGCAGTGCGGCCGCCACTGCGCGCGCAAGACGCTCCAGAGTGTAAGGTTCGAATGTCGGACTTGCTCCATAGCCGGGCAAATCTACAATATGCAGTCGGAAACGTCGCGCCAGGACATCGCGCACCCCATCCCACACCCCGCCATGCATTCCCCAACCATGAAGAAGGGCGAGGTCCGGACCCTTGCCCACAACTTCGATGTACATACTCAAGCGGCACTTTCCAGCTCGTTCAGGGCCGCCGCCAAATGCGCCACGTCCTCAATCGTGTGTGCCGCCGACAATGAAATACGCAGGCGCGCTTCGCCTTTGGGCACGGTTGGCGGCCTGATCGCCGGCACCCAGATGCCATGATCGCGTAGCACCTCGCTCACCGTCAGCGTTTCCTGGTTGGAGCCGATGATCACAGGCTGTATCGGCGTTGCTGAGTCCATCAAACGCCAGCGCTGCAATTTCAGACTCTGTCGCAGAGCGGCGATCAGTTCCCGCAGGCGCTCGCGCCGCCATTCTTCCTCATCGATCAACTTCAAGCTCGCGGCAAGTGCCGCAGACAGCAGTGGCGGTGTGGCAGTGGTGTAAATATAGGAACGAGCGCGCTGCACCAGGTAATCCGTCAGTTCCACCGACCCCGCGACAAAGGCGCCGAATACGCCGGCGGCCTTACCCAGGGTTGCCATGTAGACGGTACGTTCCGAGGCAATGCCGAAATGCTCGAGTACCCCTCTTCCACCTCTTCCCAATACGCCAAAGCCATGCGCGTCATCCAGCACCAGCAGCGCATCGTGGCACTCACACAGGGCGAGCAATTCCGGCACTGGGGCAATGTCACCGTCCATGCTGAATACGGCATCCGTCACCACCATTTTACGCTTCGACCTGGATGCTGCGAGTCGCTTCTCCAGCACGACGAGGTCGAGATGCGGATAGCGCGTGAATTTGGCGCGGGACAGCAACACCGCATCGTTGAGCGAAGCATGGTTGAGCTTGTCGGCGAAAACTTCATCGTCGCGACCGGCCAGCGCAGTGACGATTCCAAGATTGGCCATGTAGCCAGTGGAAAAAAGCAGCGCCGAAGGCAGGCCGGTGAAAGCGGCAAGAGCCACTTCCAGCTCATGATGGAGCACGCTGTGTCCATTCACCAGATGGGACGCCCCTGCCCCCACTCCGTAGCGCGCTACGGCCGACTGCGCCGCCTCTATCAGGGCCGGGTGACTAGCAAGACCGAGATAATCGTTACTGCAAAAGGATAAGTATTCCCGGCCTTCCACCACAATTCGGGCGCCCTGAGGGCTTTCCAGAACGCGACGATGGCGGCGCAAGCCTGCCACTTCCAAGTCATTCAGTTCATCGGCGAGATAGGGAAATAGCATGCGCGTCAAAATCTAGTTAAACAGCGCTTCCGACTAAGCCCCCATTACCCGGATACCCAGCTTGTCGAACAAGGCCATATCCTGATCAGCGGAAGGGTTGGGGGTGGTCAACAGCTTCTCGCCATAGAAAATGGAGTTGGCACCGGCCATGAAACACAGCGCCTGCAGCGGATCATCCATCTGTTCTCGCCCGGCAGAGAGTCGCACCAGACTTTGTGGCATGAGGATGCGCGCCACTGCAACGGTACGCACGAACTCGATGGGGTCCAGCGCCTCGGCACCATTCAATGGCGTACCTTTGACCTGCACCAGCAGGTTGATCGGCACGGATTCGGGTGGCGGATTGAGATTGGCCAACTGGACCAGCAGCGCAGCGCGGTGGGTGCGCGACTCGCCCATGCCGACGATACCGCCGGAGCATACCTTGATGCCGACGCCACGTACCTGCTCCAGGGTATCGAGCCTGTCCTGATAAGTGTGGGTGGTGACCACCTCACCGTAATACTCCGGCGCGGTGTCCAGGTTGTGGTTGTAGTAATCCAGACCAGCTTCGCGCAGTTGCTCGGCCTGACCTTCTTTCAACATACCCAGGGTCACGCAGGTCTCAAGCCCGAGACCGCGTACGGCCTTGATCATCTCGATGACCGGCGCCAGGTCCTTCTGTTTCGGCCCGCGCCATGCTGCGCCCATGCAAAAACGAGTGGCGCCCTTGTCTTTGGCGGCCTTGGCCTTGTCCACCACGGTTTCCAGCGCCAGCAAATTTTCCTGCTCCAGACCGGTATGATGGCGCTTCGACTGAGAGCAGTAGCCACAATCCTCGGAACACCCTCCGGTCTTGATGGAAAGCAGGGTACTCACCTGCACTTCATTCGGGTCAAAATGGGCTCGATGGACGGTTTGCGCCTGGAACATCAGGTCGCTGAAGGGCAACGAAAACAGCGCTTCGACCTCAGCAACTAACCACTTCCGACATTCCCCGGCAACTTTTCCAGCCGCACTCTGACCGGGATTGAATAGATCATTCATGAACCTGCACCTCCACCCTCATATCCTGCCAATTTTCGCGGTGGATCCTGATCAAATCGCGGATCCCCAACGGCACTACCGCCAACAAACTCACTGCCCACACCGTGAACAGCAAATTCATTCCACCACCCAGCAAATCTTTCATTTCGCCACTGAAGTTAAGTACAACTATCAGCGTACCGACCACGCCATAAAACCGGTATCCAGCCCAGCGCTGATATTCCCTGACCCGCATATCGGGATGGTGAGCAACAGAAGCGTAGGCAAAGATCGATGCGGCGATCCAGACCATGATGAGCGGAGGGACCAGCACGGAAATCATGCTGCCGATAATAAAAATCTGCGCCGAGCGGCGACATTGTGTCGCGCTAATCAATTTTTCAACCGTTTTCATGATTCGTCTTTGTTTGATTTTTCACAGTAAAATGGGGGCAATCATCGAGGATCGGCCAAAAGTTGTCAAATCTTTCAGCCTACATTTTAAACGGCTGCACAAATATTGTGCATACCATTTTACCGCATCATTGTGCACTTTGCGGTGCAGGCACTTTAAATCGCCTTTTGTGCACGGATTGCGATGCAGATCTTTCACATTACCTGGCGCCGACCTGCCCGATATGCGCCCTTCCCGCCCCCGGGGGCCAAGTCTGTGGCGCCTGCCTGCAACACCCGCCCGCTTTTGACCGCACTCTGGCGGCATTCAGTTACCACTTTCCGATTGATCGCCTGCTCCACGCCTTTAAATATTCGGGCACTCTTGCGCTCACCGAAATACTGGCGAGACCACTGGCTCAGCTCGCCGCTGATCATCCCAAACCGGATTTGCTGATGCCGATGCCGCTCCATCCGGAGCGACTCAAGGAGCGTGGCTTCAACCAGTCACTGGAAATCGCCAAGCCGATTTCGCGCTGGCTGGACATCCCACTCACCGCCGATGCCTGCCAGCGCACGCGCGACACACCGACGCAGGCCGGACTAAAATGGAAGGAGCGCCGCCGCAATGTGCGCGGAGCCTTTGCCTGCGACCTTGATCTCTGCGGGAAAAAGATTGCCGTACTGGACGATGTGATGACTACCGGAGCGACCCTGAACGAGATCAGCCGGATATTGAAAAGCCAAGGCGCATCCGAAGTCAGCGCCTGGGTGGTGGCGCGTACTCCGCATAAATAATTTACTCCTACCGATGGGAAACCATGTTTGATATTGTCCTGTACCAGCCTGAAATCCCGCCCAACACCGGCAACATCATCCGCCTCAGTGCCAACACCGGCTGCAGACTGCACTTGGTCAAGCCGCTCGGATTTTCACTGGAAGACAAACAGCTACAGCGCGCCGGACTGGACTACCATGAGTACGCCACAATCAAAACTCATGAGAATTGGGAAGAGTGTCTGGGGCAGTTTGGTGGGAGGAGAATGTTTGCGCTGACCACGAAAGGAAGCACCAGATACAGCGAGGTTGCTTTCCAGCGCGATGACGTCTTCGTATTTGGCCCGGAAACGCGGGGACTGCCGGTTGAGGTTTTGGCACAGTTCGATGACAGCCGGCGTATCCGCCTGCCGATGCGAGCGGAAAGCCGCAGCCTGAACCTGTCCAACTCGGTCGCCGTGGTGGTGTTCGAAGCCTGGCGCCAGATCGGCTTCGAAGGCGGAAAATAACCGGCTAGTTTTCCGCCTTGGGTTCGCGGTTGAGCAGTCCTTCCACCGCTATGCCGGGAGGCATCCCTTCGAACAGCACCTGACACACTGCGTGGGTGATCGGCATTTCCACATTCATGCTTTCTGCCAGACGCAACACTTCACGCGCGCTATGCACGCCCTCGGCGATATGCCCCAGTTCGGACAGGATAGCCTCAAGTTTCTGCCCCTGAGCGAGGCGCAAGCCCACCGTACGGTTGCGCGACAGGTCACCGGTGCAGGTCAGTATCAGGTCTCCCGCGCCGGTCAGCCCCATGAAGGTTTCCGGCCGGCCACCCACGGCCACACCGAGCCGACCAATTTCTGCCAGCCCACGGGTAATCAAGGCGGCGCGCGCATTGTAGCCGTAACCCATGCCATCGGAGATGCCTGCTGCGATCGCCATGACGTTCTTGACTGCGCTGCCAACTTCTACCCCGACCACGTCCGGGCTTGAATAAACCCGCAGTCTGGGGCTGTGCAACTCCAGTGCCATGTCGTGAGCAAAGGACTCGTCGCGGGACGCCAGGGTAAGCGCCGTTGGCAACCCCTTGGCCACTTCCTGCGCAAAGCTCGGCCCGGACAGCGCACCGCATTGCGTCTTGCCGCCCAACTCCTCCGCCACCACCTGGTGCGGCAACTTGGCCGTTCCTGCTTCGAAGCCCTTGCATGCCCAGACCAGTGGCATCTTCGCGCCCAACTCGGCCATCTGCCTCACCACCTGCCTGAAGCCTGCAGTGGGCACGACCACCAAGGCCAGATCGGCCTGATCGAGCGCCTGTTCCAGCTTCAGTTCGATCTGCAGGGCATCGGGAAAGGAGAACCCGGGCAGGTAACGCCGATTGACTCGCTCTGCCGACATCTCGGCGCACTGCACCGGATTACGTGTCCACAGGTGCACCTCATGGCGTGCTGCGAAGCTGATGGCCAGTGCCGTTCCCCACGCGCCGGCACCCAACACAGCGATCTTCATGAGCCCCAAACCTGACTAGCCATGATGTAGCCAACCTGGCCGTCGCGGTGGCGTACTTTCAGCCAGCCGGTTGAGCCGTGCTCAACCAGTTCCAACGCGACATCGCGCTCTGCCTGAAAAGCCAGCGGCGCATTGAGGTCCGCAGCCTGGCGGACATCGGCACGAGCTACCGTCACCACCACCATGCGCACATCCTTCAGATTTTTCTTCTCGACCCAGGCCAGGTCGCCAGCACTATCTCGCACCTTGGCCCACTGATCGAGGTTGACGATAATTTCAACCGGATAATATTTGCCGACCACGAACAGACGCTTGGCCTGCACCGAGGGGGCATCGTACAGAATGACGCGCTCCGAGCCGATGGAACGATAGTCCATCGCCTGAACCGCGCCCGTAGAGGAAAAAAGCAGCAGACCCAACCCGATGAGACGAAATAACCTTCTCAACGTCTGGACCCTGCCCATCACAACGATCAGTGCGTCGTTGCTGCAGCAGCAGCTTCCGGTTGCTCCGTGCGCTGCTGCTGGTACATCAACTCGAAATTAACCGGATTCAGCAGCACCGGAGGGAATCCAGCGCGCGACACCATGTCCGAAATCGTCTCGCGTACGTAGGGGAACAGGATATTCGGGCAGGTGATCCCGAGGATCGGCTCCAGGTCAGCCTCAGGAATGTTGCGTATCTGGAAAATCCCGGCCTGCGCGACTTCCACCAGAAACAGAGTCTTGTCCTCAGCCAGTTTGGCGGTAACAGTGACTGTCAGCACGATTTCATAGACGCCTTCATCCACCTTCCCTCCCTGATTGTGCAACTGCACATCAATCTGCGGGGTTTCGCGCAGCATGAAAACTTTCGGCGCGTGAGGAATTTCCAGGGACAAATCCTTGACGTAAATTTTTTCGATGGAAAAAGTCGGTTGTTGTTGTTCGTCACTCATGAATATCCCTAACTAATGATTAAATAAAGAATTCCAACCAAATCAATGTCGCATCAACCAGCTTTTCAAATTCGCAGCATCGAGAGCCCCGGCGACCCGGTCTACTTCAACCCCATTCTTGAACAGTGCCAGGGTGGGAATACTGCGAATGCCGAACTGCTGCGCCAGGGCTTGTTCCTGTTCGGTATTGACTTTGGCGAAGCGCACTCTGGTTTTCATCTCGGCAGCTGCTTGAGCAAATACCGGTGCCATCATTTTACATGGCCCACACCACGACGCCCAGAAATCCACCAAAACCGGCAACTCGTTCCTGGCAATAAACGGTCCGAAACTGCTGGCTGCCAACTCGATCGGTGCGCCATCGAGAAGAGCTGCGCCGCATTTTCCACATTTCGGATTCTGCTCCAGGCGCTCATCCGGCACCCGGTTTGTGGCGAGGCATTTGGGGCAGACGATATTCATCGTGGCTGACCCAGTGTCACTCAGCTAGCAGGGGAGCCAGACCGCCGTCCTGATCCAGCGCGGAGAGATCATCAAAACCACCCACGTGAGTGCTACCGATATAAATTTGCGGCACGGTACGACGACCAGTTTTTGCGATCATCTCGCCCATCTGGGCAGGATCTAGATCGACGCGAATCTTGTTGATTTCCTTCACGCCCTTAGCCGTCAACAACTTTTCCGCCATCGTGCAATAGGGGCACACAGCAGTGCAATACATGGTTACGTTCGCCATTTTCATTTCTCCATCGGCATGTTTGCCCGTTCCCAGGCGGAAATTCCGCCTGCCAGATTGTACACTTGCTCAAAACCATTCTTGCGCAATACGCTGCATGCCCGGCCGGAGCGCATCCCGCTACGGCAGATGGCGATGACGGGGCGATTCTTGTACTTTTTCAGCTCTGCATGCTTGGCCAACTGGCCGAGCGGAACATGCACCGAATGCGGAATATGCCCGGCGTAATATTCGCTGTCCTCGCGCACATCCAGCACCACGGCATTCTGATGGTTAATCAGCTGCGTCGCCTCCAGAGTCCCAACCGCCTTGATACCGGAAATACGGCTACCGATCAACGGCCACAACAGCATCAACCCGCTGATCAGAACCAGCATGACGATCGCGAAATTATTCTGTATGAATTGCACCCACATGCTCCTTGCGTTTTTGCGTCTAAAAGCCGAGAAGTTTACCAGCAAAAACCTATTGGCGTTCAGCAGGATTGGCAGTCTTCCTTGAAGCCAAACTTCTTGAGGATAGCAACCAGCGGGCAAAGGTTGGTAAATCCGCTCTGGAAAAGATTGGCACCAACGAAGGCGGTAAACCAGAGAAAATTGGTATTAACGAAAATCGGGCTACCGGCAACACCCAAGCCGAGAGACAGCAGCACAAAAAAACCGGCGACGATACGAACGATACGGTTGATGGTCATAATTCACTTCTCCTGCAAGTTACAAATAAAAAAGCTTTAACCCCAACGGGCGCGACTGTACGCAAAGGCGAATCCATAATCACGCATGCTTGCGGTAGTTGACCGCGTAATACAGCACTGGAATCACTCCCAGAGTCAGCACCGTGGAGACGAAAATGCCGAAAACCAGCGAAATAGCCAGGCCGTTGAAAATCGGATCGTCCAGGATGAAAAGCGCACCAAGCATGGCGGCCAGGCCGGTGAGCACGATCGGCTTGGCGCGTGTACTAGCTGAACGGATCACCGCCTCCTGGAACACCATGCCTTCGGCCACTTGCTGATTGACGAAATCCACCAGCAGGATGGAATTACGCACGATGATGCCGGCCAGTGCAATCATGCCAATCATGCTGGTTGCGGTGAACTGGCTGCCGAGCAGAGCGTGGCCGGGCATCACGCCAATGATGGTGAGCGGAATCGGCGCCATGATTACGAGCGGCACCAGGTACGACTTAAACTGAGCCACCACCAGCAGGTAAATCAAAACCAATCCGACCGCGTAGGCGATGCCCATGTCGCGGAAGGTCTCGTAGGTGACCTGCCATTCCCCGTCCCACTTGATACTGTAGCCGGCGTAATGATCTTCCGGCTGTCTGATGAAATAGTCGCCCAGAGTACCGCCTTCGGCCAGTTTCATGCCGTTGATCGAGGACCGGATTGAGAACATGCCATAGAGCGGGCTATCCAGCTTGCCGGCCATGTCGCCGACGACGAACACCACCGGCAGCAGATCCTTGTGGTAAATGGATTTCTCGCGTGCGAGTTGCGCCACGCTAACCAGCTCTGACAGCGGCACCAGCGTGCCATCCTGCGCCCGCACGGTGAGCTTGAGCAACTCGTCCAGGCTGCTTTGCCGCTCAGGCGCCAACGTCACGCGCACCGGCACCTCGAACTTGGACTCGCCTTCATGCATCGGGGTCACATCCTCGCCGGACAGCCCCATGCGCATCACCTCCACCACGTCCTTCTGCGCCACGCCCATCAGCGCTGCCTTGCCTTGCAGGACACGCAGGACAAACTTGTTCGTGTTCTCCTCGATGGTGTCATCGATCGCCACAATATCGGCGGTTTTGGCGAAGGTGGCGCGCACCTGCTTCGCCACCTTCATCTGGCCTTCATAGTCCGGTCCGTAAATTTCAGCGACGATCGGCGACATCACTGGTGGGCCCGGCGGCACTTCCACTACCTTGACCTTGGCCTGATGGCGGGCAGCGATGCGCTCAATTTCGGGACGCACACCGCCCGCGATTTCGTGACTCTTGCGATCGCGACGGTGCTTGTCCACCAGATTCACCTGAATATCACCCATTTCACTGCCACTGCGCAGGTAATACTGGCGCACCAACCCGTTGAAGTTGATAGGCGAGGCGGTGCCGACATACGCTTCGTAGTCGGTCACCTCCGGCACAGTAGACAGATAGCCCCCGATTTCGCGCATTGCCCGCGCAGTTTGCTCCAGCGGGGTTCCCGCCGGCATGTCCACCACCACCTGGAATTCGGATTTGTTGTCGAATGGCAACATTTTCATGATCACGATCTTGAATACCGCCAGCAGGATCGCTAAAACGATCATTCCGATGATCGCCAGCCAGAGTTTCTTGCGGTTCCCCTTGCCCTGCTCGCGGTTGAGGAAGGGTGTCAGACCTGTACTGAAGAAACCGAACAGTCGGCTTTCCGTGTTGAGTTCGCTGTGGCTCGGCGCATCATGCTTGTGCACTAAGAGCTTGAGCGCCAGCCAGGGTGTAACAGTGAAGGCGATGGCGAGGGAAATCAGCATGCCGATGCTGGCGTTGATCGGGATCGGACTCATGTACGGCCCCATCAAGCCGGAGACGAAAGCCATCGGCAATAGCGCTGCAATCACGGTCAGGGTGGCGAGTATGGTCGGGCCACCAACCTCGTCTACCGCCTCGGGAATTACTTCGGTCAGTGGCTTGCCGGGTTCCAGTTCGCGGCGGCGGTGAATGTTTTCCATCACCACGATAGCGTCGTCGACCAGAATGCCGATGGAGAAAATCAGCGCGAACAGCGACACCCGGTTGAGCGTAAATCCCCATGCCCAGGAAGCGAATAATGTCGCCGCCAGGGTCAGCACCACTGCTGCGCCGACGATCAGCGCTTCTCGCTTGCCCAGCGCCATCAGCACCAGCAGCACCACGAAAGCGGTGGCGAAGGCCAACTTGCCGATCAGCTTCTGTGCCTTGTCGTTGGCGGTTTCGCCATAATTGCGCGTGACCGTGACTTGGACGCCGTCGGGGATGATGGTGCCATGCAACTGCTCGATGCGCTTAATGACACGCTCGGCAACTTCCACCGCGTTCTCGCCTGGCTTCTTCGAAACCGCCAGGGTTACCGCAGGGAATTCACCCTTGGCCAGGATTTTCTTGTCGGCCGCCGCCGGGCCAGTACCCAGCCAGACATAGCTACCAGGCTGGTCGGGGCCGTCTTCCACCCGCGCTACATCGGTCATGAACACCGGACGCCCCTCGGTAACCCCCACCACCAATTGCTTGACGTCCGCGCTGCTGGACAAAAAGGTACCGGTCTGCACCAGCATCTCGCGGTTGTTTTCAACCAGGGTACCGGAAGGCTGGGAAGCGTTGCTGACCTGCAGGGCATCGCGGATATCCTGGGCGGAAATGCGGTAGGCATTCATCCGCTCTGCGTCCATGATCACCCGCACCACGCGGTTCGACCCGCCCAGGGTTTTGACTTCGCGCGTCCCCTTGATCCGCTTCAGTTCGATTTCGGCGGCATGGGCAACCTGCCGCAACTCGTAGGCGCCACGGGTGGCGTCCTCCGTCCACAGAGTGAGGCTGACGATAGGCACATCGTCGATGCCAACCGGCTTGATGATCGGCTCGCCTACACCGAGATTGGGGGAAACCCAGTCGCGATGCGACTGGACCGTGTCATACAGGCGCACCAACGCCTGGGTCCTATCCTCACCCACTTTGTACTGTACGGTCAGTACCGCCATGCCGGGGCGCGACACAGAGTAAATGTGCTCGATGCCGGTTATCAACGACAGCACCTGCTCAGCCGGCGTCGCCACCAGGCTCTCCACGTCCTTGGCGGAGGCGCCGGGAAAGGGAATGAACACATTTGCCATGGTGACGTTGATCTGCGGCTCTTCCTCGCGGGGCGTCACCATCACGGCAAACAGGCCAAGCAGAAACGCAATGAGCGCGATCAACGGCGTCATCTGCGACTGCAGGAAGGTTTTGGCAATACGACCGGAAACACCCATATTCGGTGATGAGCGAGGGATGATGGGCGTTGGAGGGGTGTCTTTACTCATTGCCCAAACCCCGTCACTGCTTACCCTTCAAATAGATCCCCGCCTTGACTGGTTCCAGCGCCACCGTTTCAGCGGCAGAAAGTCCGGCCAGGACTTCAATCATGCTGTCAGCCGCCGGCTCACCCAGACGGATCTGGCGGAAAGTCACACCGCCTTTCGCGTCAACCACGTATACGGCGGTCACCTCGCTCCGTCGGACGATGGCCTGCGCAGGCACCAGCAGCTTCTTCGCCCGACCAATGGAAAAGTGAGCACGTGCAAACATGCCTGGATAGACATCACGGATATCTTCAGGCAAATCCAGGCGAACGCGGGTGGTGTGGGTTTTAACGTCAGCGGCGGGCAGAAGGGTCACCGCCTTGGCCGTGACCCACTTGTTGAAGGAGGGAAATTCCACTTGGGCACGGGCCGAGCGGCGCACATCTGCCAACTTGTACTGGGGAATGCTCGCCACCACGCGCAAATCCTTAGGATCAAAACCCGTCATCAGCGCCTTGCCGGGACTCGCCATTTCCCCCAACTCGACATGACGGACCGCGACCACACCACTGTAAGGCGCCATCACCGCAGTGAAGCCTCTGGTGGTGGCAGCCTGACCCGCACTTGCCTGGGCCGCCGCCAACTGCGCCTCGGCCGCCTTGTAGTCCGCCTGCGCCTTGTCGAGGGCGGCCTGGCTGATGAATTTCTACACCAATAGCTGCTTGGTGCGCTCGTAGTGCTGACGTGCATTCTGAAAATTGGCACGCGCCTGGGCCACGACAGCCTCGCTGCCGGCGACTGCCTGACGGACTTCGCTCTCGTCGATGCGAACCAGCACCTGGCCTTTTTTTACGGTTTCGCCGACATCGAAATTGACTTCGACAATGCGGCCGGAAATCTGAGCCGCCACAGTCGACTGCTTGACCGCCTCGACCAGTGCCTCGGCGGCGTAAGTCTGATCCACCTCACGATACTCTACCGTTGCAATGGCAAAAGGCAACGCCGCCTGAGCCAGCGGAGCCAGGAAAAACCCCAACAGAATCCAGACAGTTTTAAGCACGCTCGGCCCCAAAAAAAGCATTAGTATATGCTAATATATCCGATTATTCAAGCCGCTATGCGAACTTGGTGGGAGTACTGCGCAACACTCAGATGGATTCCACATGGCATGAAACCCGATACAATAGATTTGGTTATAGACGTTACTTGGCGAAACCACAAAAAACATCGCGCATCAGGCTGATCAATTTCAGCGTACGCGGATCGCCGACCCGGTAATACACTCGATTGGCATCCTTACGCGTGCGCAACACGCCTTTGTCACGTAAAATCGCCAGATGCTGGGAAATATTGCTCTGGGATGTCCCCACGCTTTCAACAATATCCTGCACACTGACTTCCCTGTCACCCAGCACACACAGGATTTTCAAGCGTAGCGGATGCGACATAGCTTTCATGGCGCGCGATGCCTGCTCAATGTGCTCTTCCTTGTCGATCAATTCAACCATATTAAATTCCATCTGCTCGCCTTCATTAAGCTATATTTCAGGATGCTGAGGTAGATTAAGAATTTAAGTATAATGCGATTATTAGTAAAATATAATAAAATTATGCTACTTCTTTAAAATTTAAACGAGTCAGAGAATTTAAGTATGAAGGTTACCCCCGTTTTACTCATTATCCTGGATGGCTTCGGTTGCAGCGAAAACCAGGATAACAATGCCATTGCCAGCGCACACAAACCCAACTGGGATAAACTCTGGCAGACCTGCCCCCATACCACCATCAATGCGTCCGAAGCGTCGGTAGGATTGCCAAGCGGACAAATGGGCAACTCCGAGGTAGGCCACCTCAACATCGGCGCTGGCCGCGTCGTATACCAGGAATTCACCCGCATCAATCGCGCCATCAGCAGTGGTAATTTCTTCGCCAATCCTGCTCTGACTCAGGCAGTGGAAATCGCCAAGAGCAGCGGCAAAGCATTGCACATTATGGGATTGGTGTCCGATGGTGGGGTACATAGCCACGAAACACACATCCACGCCATGCTCGATTTGGCAGCCCGCGCCGGGGTGGAGAAAATCTACCTGCATGCCTTCCTCGATGGTCGCGACACGCCGCCAAGAAGCGCACAGAATTACCTGCACCGGCTCCAGGAAAAGTGTGACCAGATCAAGACAGGGCGAATCGCCTCCATCATCGGTCGCTACTACGTCATGGACCGCGACAAGCGCTGGTTGCGCGTCAAGACCGGCTACGATCTGCTAACCCAGGGCAAGGCGGAATATCAGGCGGAAAGCGCGGAAGCAGCTTTGGCAGCGGCCTATGCCCGTGACGAAAACGATGAGTTCGTCAAGGCCACGGCCATCGTCCCGCCCGGCGAACAACCGGTGCGCATGGAAGACGGCGACGTAGTGGTATTCATGAATTTTCGTTCCGACCGCGCGCGCGAGATCACGCGCGCCTTCATCGAACCCGGCTTCGATTTGTTCGAACGTGAACAGGTGCCGCAACTCGCTTCTTACTGCACCCTCACCGAATACAGCAAAGACTTCAACGTACGGGCCGCTTACCCGCCGGAACAGATCCGCAACGGCTTCGGCGAATACATCTCGAACCTGGGACTGAAACAACTCAGGATCGCGGAGACCGAAAAATACGCCCACGTCACCTTCTTCTTCGACGGTGGAGAGGAGCGCGTCTATCCGGGAGAGGACCGCATCCTGGTTCCTTCTCCAGACGTTCCCACCTACGATCTGAAGCCGGAAATGAGCGCTTTCGAAGTCACCGACAAGCTGGTCGAGGCGATTGAGAGCCGCCAGTACGACGCCATCATCTGCAACTACGCCAACGCCGACATGGTTGGTCATACCGGCGTAATGCCTGCAACGGTCAAGGCAATAGAAACGCTGGACCAGTGTTTAAACCGGGTAGTCGAGGCAATGCAGCGCAACGGTGGAGAAGTGCTGATTACCGCCGACCACGGCAATGCGGAAATGATGGCAGATGAAAACTCGCATCAGGCTCATACTGCCCACACCTTGAACCGGGTGCCCTTCGTGTACGTTGGCCGCAAAGCACATCTGGCCGAAACCGGTGCGCTTGAGGATGTGGCGCCGACGCTGCTGAAAATCATGGGGCTGCAGCAACCCGCGGAAATGACCGGCCATCCCCTGATCGAATTCGAATAATGGTATCTGCCTGGCCTGCCCGAGCAATTTTCCTTGCTGCCGGGCTGGCTTGCGCATTCATCGCTCACGCCGCGCCGAAAGACGATCTTTCCGGCCTGCGTAACCGCATCAAGACCCTGCAAAAAGAAGTCGAAAGTGCAGAAGACAAAAAAACCGATGCCACCGATGCGCTGAAACAATCCGAGCTGGCTATCAGCACGGCCAACCGGCGACTGCGGGAACTGGGGCAGCAACAGGAAAGCGTTGGCACCACGCTGAGCCAGGTGCAGCGTGAAGGCCGCGACACCCAGGGAAAAATAGGCAAGCAGCAAGCGCTGCTCGGCCAGTTGCTCTCCCACTACTACCTGAACGGCCAGCACGACCCCCTGAAAATCCTGCTCAACCAGCAAGATCCCAACCAGCTTGCACGCCAGCTGCACTATTACACTTACCTTTCCCGCGCGCGCGCCACCCTGATCGAAAGCTTGCGCACCAACTTGGCTCATTCACGGGAGCTCGCCCTGCTTTATCAGGAAAAAAACGCTGAGCTGGAGCAGGTCAAATCGGAACAGGCGCATCAGAAAGCTCAGCTGGAAAAAGACAAGCAAGCGCGCAAAACAGTGCTGGCCCGCATCAACCAGAAAATAACCAGCCAGCGCCATGAAATCGGGCGCCTGCAGCGTGACGAAAAACGCCTGACACAATTGATTGAACGCCTGAGCAGGCTGACGAAACCCAAGAAAAAAAAGAGCGCTGCTGTATCAAATCGCAGCCAATCCACATTCGAGCCATCCGGCGGTGCGCTCCATCAGCTCAAAGGCAAGCTTCATTTTCCGGTACGCGGGGAACTTGCCCATCGCTTCGGCAGTCAACGTGAAGACAGCGGCGCAACATGGAAAGGCTGGTTCATCAAATCGGCAGCGGGACAGGACGTCAAATGCATTGCCAATGGGCAAGTGGTGTTTTCAGACTGGCTGCGCGGCTTCGGCAACATCATCATCGTCGATCATGGCGACGACTACATGAGCCTTTACGGCAACAATGAAACCCTTTACAAACAGGCCGGCGAAACCGTTCGGGCAGGTGATGCCGTCGCCGCAGTGGGAAACAGCGGCGGAATTGCAGAATCCGGTTTATACTTTGAATTGCGGCATAAAAGCCGACCATTCGACCCGCTGGGCTGGGTCAAGCTGAACTAGATAAATATTTGAGTGAAACGAGGATGAATGTAATGCGCGGCAAAATGCAAAAAGCAAGCTTGATCTTTTTTGGCGCCATCATCGGCGTGATGATCAGCCTCAATTTCTCCGCAGTAGCGAACAAGGATAAGGAAGCCGTCAGTCCGCTGCCGATCGATGATCTGCGCGCCTTCACTGAGGTCTTTGGCAAGATCAAGAGCGACTATGTTGAACCGGTGGAAGATAAAAAGCTCATCACCGAAGCGATCAACGGCATGCTCACCGGCCTCGACCCTCATTCTGCCTACCTTGACGCCGATGCGTTCAAGGATTTGCGGGTTGGCACTCAGGGCGAGTTCGGTGGCCTCGGCATCGAAGTGGGCATGGAGGATGGCTTCGTCAAGGTAGTGTCCCCAATCGAGGACACACCAGCGTTCCTGGCAGGCATAAAAAGCGGGGATCTGATCATCAAGCTGGATGAAACTCCGGTCAAGGGACTGACTTTGAATGACGCGGTCAAACGCATGCGCGGCAAACCCGGAACCAAGATCACTCTCACCGTGATCCGCAAGGGCGAAACCAAACCTCTGATCATCACCCTCACGCGCGCCATCATAAAAATCCAGAGTGTAAAATCGAAACTCGTCGAACCTGGCTACGGCTATATTCGCATCACCCAGTTCCAGGAGCATACCGGTGAGAACATGGCCAAGGCACTGGAAACGTTCTACAAGCAGAACAAGGAACCACTGAAGGGGCTGGTACTGGATTTGCGCAACGATCCGGGCGGTCTGCTCAACGGTGCGGTCGCAGTTTCCACGGCGTTCCTGCCGAAAGATGCGCTGGTGGTGTATACCGAGGGCCGCACCGAGGACGCCAAGATGAGGCTGACGGCAAGCAAGGAAAACTACCTGCACTCAGCTTCGCAGGAGGATTACCTGAAAAACCTGCCCGCCGAAACCAAAACCGTGCCCATGGTGGTGCTGGTTAATGGTGGCTCGGCCTCGGCCTCAGAAATCGTCGCCGGCGCCCTGCAGGATCACAAGCGCGCCATCATCATGGGCACGCAAACCTTTGGCAAGGGATCGGTGCAAACCGTCCTGCCGCTGGGCAACAACACCGCCATCAAGCTGACCACGTCGCGCTATTTCACGCCCAATGGACGCTCCATCCAGGCCAAGGGCATCAGCCCTGACATCGCCGTCGAAGAGGCCACGGTCAGTGGAGTCGACCAGCAGGGCGCGTTCAACCTGCGCGAAGCCGACCTGGAGCGGCATTTATCCAACGGCAACAAGGATGAGGAAGGCAAGAAACCCGAATCGCCGTCGATCAAGCTGCCCGCACCACCAAAAATTGCACCTAAGGGGAAAGAGGACAAAACCGATAGCAGCAAACCGGCGCCCGGCGAAATCGTGTCGAAAAACGACTACCAGCTGAATCAGGCGCTCAACTTGCTAAAGGGATTGAATATCCTGCAGCGCAAGTAAAGCTGCTGTCCGTCATCAGGCGTCAGTAAAATCGCAGTTTCTCCGCGAGAAACCCAAAACTGACCCAGATGGGCTGACCACTGACATCTAATCATGGACGACAATCAGCTCCTGCGCTACAGCCGGCACATCCTGCTGCCACAGATCGGCATCGAGGGTCAGGAAAAGCTGCTTGGCGCCCATGCCCTGATCATCGGCGCCGGTGGTCTGGGCTCCCCAGCCGCGCTTTACCTTGCCGCCAGCGGCGTCGGCCGGATCACGATCTGCGACGGTGACAGCGTAGATCTCACCAACCTGCAGCGCCAGATCGCCCACTTCACCCATTCCCTCGGAACCAACAAGGCGACATCGGCGCAGCGCACGCTCGCCGCCATCAACCCAGAAATTAACATTACGGCTATTCCGCTGCGCGTCGAAGGGGATGAACTTAACCACCTTATCGCCCAGTCCGATGTCGTGCTCGATGCCAGCGACAACTTCACCACCCGCCATGCCGTCAACCGCGCCTGCGTCACCCACAAAAAACCGCTGGTTTCCGGTGCGGCGATACGCTTCGATGGACAGGTTGCGGTTTTTGATTTGCGCGCCCCTGCCAGCCCTTGCTACCACTGCCTGTTTCCTGAAGGAGTTGGTGCGGAAGGCGAGCGCTGTGCGGTGATGGGCGTGTTCGCGCCGCTGGTAGGGATCATCGGCTCAACCCAGGCGGCCGAAGCGCTTAAGATCCTGAGTGGCGCCGGCCAGTCGCTGAATGGCCGACTCCTGCTGCTCGACGGATTGCTGATGGAGTGGCGTTCGATCAGGCTGAAGAAGGATCCGGCCTGTCCGGTGTGTGGCGAATTAAAAAGCTAGCTATTCTTATCTCATAGGCCCTAAAGGGTTTATCCCCATGCTCACCATACAGGAACTGCTCAACCGGCTTCGCTGGGATAGTGCATTCGCAACAGGGGATTTCGTGATCGGCTATTACGACCGCGTGGAAGGGAAAATTATTCAGGTGCCGTTGCAGCAGGTGCACATGACTCCAGGCGATCATTTTTCTTGCCAGGTAACAGATCAGGACGGCTACGCTCACGACGTTCCCTTTCATCGCATCAAGGAAGTCCGCAAGGATGGTCAACTGATCTGGCACAGGGAACATTAGTGTCCCAATGACAGCGGCGTTTATCAGGTATGTTGCTGCCCACTCAGAACCAGAAGGCCGTGTCTTTCATCAGGAATTCGACATAGGACATGTAATGGGAGCCGTCGCAGGAAAAAGTCAGGCTCACGGTGCCGTTGAAAATATTGATCGAGGCCGTGCGCAAATAGAACGTTGAATCGGCTAGGCGCAAAGATTGCATGGTGTTGAGAATACGCTTGATATCGACTTGGGGGATTGCCGCATTGCTCGGATAGGGCCGGGACGGGAATACCAGGCAGATATCCGGATCGTTCAAGGCCTCATGATCCAGGATGCGGTAGCGGAACGGGTCATCCACGGTCCAGATGGTTGCCTGACTACTCGAGAAATGCAAAATACATTGGAATACGCCACGCTGGGTGAGCAGTTCTTCCATAATGGACAGGGCCTGATCCATGTTCTTGTCCATCGGGCTTTCGGCGCGACTCTGCAAGAAAACCGTCCCACGAATCGCCGGATCGCCTTTCACTTGTCGCCAATAGCCCGGTTCTTCGTAGAGCTCCGATGTCACCGACAGATTGCGCAAGTCAAAATCAGCACCAAGATAACCCAGCCAGTGGTCATCCCTGCGCACAACCTGCAGGGCCGTCAAAGAAGGCCGGCGCTCGGTCAGGCTGATGTAGGCGTCCGAAAGCAGGAATCCCCACGATGGAACGACTTCCTTCATGTAGGGACGCTGGGAGCGGTCGCGGCCAAAGTGGCCAGAGGCAATACCGGATTGGCTGATATTGTCGCAAATCTGTATGCTATCCATGCCTACGCAGTACAGGAAGGTACAATTAGGAATACCGGAAAAACCGCTATCGAGGATATTATTAAGTTGTTCGCGGTCTCCCCATGCCTGAGTGCAACGTTCCGCCAGACGCGCCATGGGTTCCCGCAGGATGTGCGCCAGTTCCTCACGTTGGAGGTAGATGCTGTCTTTCCACGATTTATTCATGGTGTATCTCCTGCTACCATCCAATCGGCAGTTTATTTGGCCACCGTGGATTCAGTCTGACAATGTCGGGGTGAAGCCAACTGCGCAATACGGACACCTGAAAAATTTTACTCAGGACTTTCAACTCAGCACTCACCCTTTGATCAGCGTCCGCCCCTGTGTCGGCCAGAATTCCATTGGCTCGCGCTTGAAGCCGCTCTTGGCGAACTGATGCCAGCGGCCGACCACGAAGCTCATCATCAGGTTGGCCTGAGCAGCGGCATCAATCTCGGTTGGAATTTCCTGCTGGCTCACGGCAAGGCGCAATGACTGCTTGAGCGTGGCTTCCAGCCGATCGTGCAGTTGGTTGATGCGAGCCTGGAGGCGGCTATCCTCATTGACCAGCACCTCGCCGATCAGCACCCGGGTCATGCCGGGATTCTTCTGGGCAAAACCGAGCAGCAGAGGCAGTACAGCCTCCAGCTGTTTCACGCCGTTATTCTCTTCACTGGTGATCTTGGTGATCATGCCGAACAAGGTCTGCTCGATAAACTCGATCAGACCCTCGAACATCTGTGCCTTGCTGGCAAAGTGGCGGTAAAGTGCCGCCTCGGATACGCCGATCCTGGCGGCCAGGGAAGCGGTGGTAATTTTCTCGCCCTGCGGTTTCTGCAACATTTCCGCCAGATTTTGCAGGATCTGGAGTTTTCGTTCTCCGGGTTTTGCTGCCATGTTTTCCCCTTGGGTGTTTTGTCGCTGATGATTATAACCGGAAGGTCGGCTGTTTTATTTTGGATGTCGGGCGAAGATGCCGGGGCGAAACACCTCCTTGCCGGACTTCGAGAATGCCGAGGTATAGGGATCGATTGCGGTCTCCAGTTCCTCGCACCAGGAGGGATGACTGTAGCTCATATCGGTGAAGAACCACAACCCGCGTTCGGACTGGCAAGCCGCCGACATCATGTGAATCTGCTCGCCCGCTTCCGGCCCGACTATGCAGCCACCCAGCAACTGACCGGTTTCGGCATCGTGCACCACCTCGATGAAGCCTTCATAATCGTGATGCGCGCGGGCCTTGCCGGAGCCACCGAAGTTGGAGCGTGCCACATCGGCATCGAAGCCGGCTTGCTCGGCGAGATCCTCGGTCAGTCCCACCGTCGCGATTTCCAGGGCGGAATGAATGACTGTCGGCACCTTATGATAATTGCTGTGCAGGACATTGCCATTGATAGCATTGGCTGCCGCCACTTTGGCATCGTGAAGGGCGGCATTGGCCGTCATCGGGCCGGGCTTGACGTCACCGATGGCGTAAATGCCGGGCACACTGGTTTCCAGGTGTTCCGTCACTTCTATGAAGCCCTCTGGATTCAGCGCCACACCGGCTTCTTCCAGGCCCAGACCGGCCGTCATCGGCCGCCGGCCAACGGCTACCAGCACATGTTCAAAGGTGTCGCGGTGTCCGTCCGTACATGTAATCTCCACCTTTCCGTCGATGATCTGGCTTTGCGCAACGGTAGCGTTCTTGCGCACTTCTATACCGATTCGAGCAAATTTCCGTTCCAGTACGGCACTGGCGCGGTCCGGGATATGAGGCCGGTCCAGCAACCGGTTTCCCTGTTCAACAATACACACACGGGAACCGAACTGATGCAGCAAAAAACCCAGCTCCACACCTATCGAGCCCCCGCCGACACACAAAATGGATTTCGGCAGGTGATCAAGCCGGTACATGAAATCGGGCGAGTGCATGATCTCCCGGGCGTTACTCGGACAAGCCTCGAGTTCACGCGGTGTCGAGCCAGTGGCAATGACAATACGCTTGGCCTTGAGTTCAAGCGGAGCAGTGATGGTGAGCTTTCCCTTATCGGTAAATGGCACATCGCATTCCGGCGAGTTCAGGTTTCTCACCGGATGGACACTTATCCGGCCATCTCCCAGCAACTTCCCTTCGCCGATGAAAACGCGCACGCCCAGACGCTTGAGCCACACCGTAAAATTATTGCGGATACCGGTGACCACTTGGTCCTTGTGCGCCATGGCTGCCATGAAATCACCGCGCACCTGGCCAATCAGGCCCCGGCCCTGCAGGCCATTAACATCCTCGATCAGCGAGGCGAGGTGAAGCAGGGTTTTTTTCGGGATGCACCCCTGATTGAGGCACACCCCACCCGGCAAGCCCCTTTCTACCAGTGCCACCTTGGCACCGAGGTGAGCGGCGGTGATCGCGGCCTTGTACCCTCCCGGGCCGCTACCGATAATGACGAGATCAAATTCCATCCGCTTGGTAAGCGTTTAACCCCGGATCCGATTAGTGGCAACCGCCACCACAGCCGCCGCAGCCACCACCGCCTCCGGCCCCGCTTGACGAAGTGCTACAGGAAGAGCCGCCATCATCGTTCGGGTTGATAAATATAAAGCGGAAGTCGCCAGGATCAAGCTCGACAAAATCAAGCACTGCCCCATTCAGCAGATTCAGATTATCAGGCGAAACGATGACGGTCACTCCCTCGGAATTCACCATCATGTCTTCCTCGCTCTGTTCATCGAAGCCCATTCCATACTGGATAGCTCCATCCATACCGCGACGGGCGGCAATCCGCAGAAACATCCCTTCGGCTTCACTTTGGGCGGCAGCCTGGTGAATCTGCTCGGCAGCTTTGGCTGTGACTGTAATCATCGACTTTCTCCTATATATATTAACAAGCTAAATCAGGCTGCGCAGTCAGAGTGCAGCGTACCCCCATCAACCGGCTTGTCTGCTCTTTGCGCATTGCTACGCACAAAGTCTACGAAACGGGCTGCCCAGTTATATGTTCCAAGACTGCGCAGATGGGCATAAGAAGCCAGCAGGTTTTTATAGACGATACCGTCGTGGTGTCCATCTATTCCATGACCACGCTTGACCTCGTAAGCATATTTCAGTCTACCTGTGTCAAGGTTGTCCAAACTGGAATAGTGAAATTCGTGGCCACGCACTTCAGTCACCGGCGATGTCCCGGCCGAGCTCGTCCATGGGTTCTCACCCGTTTCATTCAAAAGCACGTAACCTCGGCCGACTGGTTTTTCGTGCATCACCACATCGCCCGGAATGAGACCCACCATATTGCGCTTTTCGCCATGCCAGGTCAGCGTCCGCGCCAAGTACATGAGCCCGCCGCATTCGGCGTATACCGGCATCCCGTTCTCGATGGCGCTGCAGATATCTTCGCGCAATGTGCTGTTTGCTTCCAGTTCGTTCATGAACAACTCAGGGAAGCCGCCGCCGATAAACAGTCCATCCACTTCCGGCAGATGCGGGTCGTGCAGAGTATCCAGCGGGACCAGTTCAGCTCCGGCAGCGCGCAGGGCATCAATGTCGTCTGCATAATAGAAGCCGAAGGCCTTGTCCTTGGCCCAGCCGATACGTACTTTCGGCAGCGAGACAGGAGTGGACACCTCGGTGCTGAGATGAGCAGGGCCCGGCAACAGCGGCGCAGAAGTTGCGATTCCAAGTAACTTGTCGAGATCGACTTGCGCTCCGACCACTTCTCCAATTTCATTCACGTGCCGCGTCGCCGCCTCGGTCTCGTTGCTCGGCATCAAGCCAAGGTGTCGCTCCACGATCTCCAGTCGTTTGTCGTGATGCACTGCGCCGATCACCGGCACGTCCGTATAATGCTCGATCACGGCACGCAGCTTGCTCTCGTGGCGAGCGCCTCCGAGATTATTGAGAATGACCCCGGCGATATTTATATTCCGGTCGAATGCCTGGTAGCCCAGTATCAAAGGCGCGATTCCGCGTGTCATACCGCGTGCGTCGATAACCAGCACTACTGGCGCCTGCAACAGACGAGCCAGCGCGGCATTGCTGTTACTGCCGTCGAGATTAAGCCCGTCGTACAGGCCCTTGTTGCCTTCAATCAGGCTGACGTCCGCACCGACGGAGTGTCGCTGGAATTCAGCAACAATCTCATCCTGGCCCATCATGAAGAAATCAAGGTTCCGACAGGGACGCCCACTGGCAACGGAAAGCCACATCGGGTCTATGTAATCCGGACCCTTTTTGAAGGGCTGAACCTTGGTGCCGAGCGCCCTGAATGCGGCGCACAATCCGATTGAGACGGTGGTTTTTCCGGAAGATTTATGTGCGGCGGAGATCAGCAGACGGGGCATATGTCGGATTAGGCAGATTTGGAGTGGTAACTGTCGGGTTTATCGGAAAGGTTCCCTATGTTTCCGTCAGTGCCTTTTTCGCTGCTCGCCCGGCGCAAGATTAGTTCGAGTCCGGCGGCGGCAACCGCCAGACCCGAATTGAACGGCTAGTCGGCGGCAATGACCTTGTGCACCTTGTCTTCCGGCATGAAAGGCAGTACTTTTACCGCTATTGCGGTAATCAGCGCCGCTGCCGCGACCCCGCCAATGCCGAGGAGAAACTCTGGCAGGCTGGGGCTGTAAGTATGTATCCTGCCATCGAAGAAACTGCTGCTCTCCACCATGCCTGGGAATATGCTTAGAGGGAATGCCTGGCCACCGATAAGCAGCACGTAAAGTTGCGCAAAACCACCGAGTATAACCAGCATCGCTGCCATAACAATCCAGCTGCTTCTCTTGCTCAAGTCTGGGTGGAACAGGATTGCCAGCGGCGCTAAAGTGCCCAGCAGAATCTGGCCAAACCAGAACAGGTTAGTGTAAACGCCACCGTCAAGCAGGATAAAGCGCTCGAAATCTGTCTGTTTTGCAAAATATAGGTTGGTCATATGGTACACCACGGTGAAGTAGAGCACCGCGGCAACGAAAACCGCAAGTAAGTTTTTCATTCGATGCTGGATCGCTTCATCCAATACGCGATCATTCCAGCGGTACATCACCGCCTGCACGATCATGAATACAGCCAGTCCGAATGAAAATGACATGATGATGAACATGGGCGCCAGCAGTGCTGTGCCATAGGCCTGTCTCGCTACCAGAAAACCGAAGATGGCGCCGGTACCAGTGGTCAATGCAAGGCGCCAGATGAAGGCTGCAAAGCCGACATACTTGGAATAGGCATGCATTTTACGATCCATCATCGTCCATAGATAGAGGGCGACAACGGTAAAGAAGACGGTGTACAGGAATACATTGAGCGCAAAGACGGATTTAAGGTTCAAATAGGTCATTGCAATGATGAGTCGGTCGGCGCGACCGAGATCAAGCATCAGCACCATCAAGCCACCAGCCAGCATAGCGATGGCAAGCAGGCCAGCGAGCGGGCCACGTGCTTTATACATCGGCTTGCCGAACACCGAACCGATAGACGCCACGTTGAGCACGCCGGACGCAGCCACGATCAGGAAGATGGCGAAAACATGTGGCAAGCCCCAGACAATCTGGTTGGTCATGCCGGTCACCACGTGACCGTGATGTTCCATGTAATATGCCGCTCCCAGGCCAGCCAGCACTACCAGGCCGATCACCCCCAGCACGAAGTAAAAGGCACCATCTTTACTCTTGCGAAACACATCGTTGTTCATAGCGTTAAATCCCCTGGTAACGTACGCCGGTGTTCAGTGCCAAATCCGCACGCACTTGGGTGGTGGCATAGGTGGCAATGCGTTTGGATATTTCGCTGTTGGCATCGTTCAGATCACCGAACAACATCGCACCGTGATTCCCAGCCGAGCATGCTTCAACGCAGGCGGGCTCAAGGTCTTTGTCAATCCGATGCACACACAGCGTACAGGATTCGACGCAGCCCTTGCCTCGCGGCACGTCGGGATTCTGATCGTCATGCTCTTCGTGCACGAAGGAACGAGCCTTGTATGGACAGGCCATCATGCAGTAACGGCAACCGATGCAGATATGGCGATCAACCAGTACGATACCGTCGGCACGCTTGAACGAGGCACCAGTCGGACACACATCCACACAAGGTGGCTCGGCGCAATGCTGGCACATCATCGGTAGTGAATGGCTCTTGCCGCTTTTGACTTCCTTCAGCTCGATCTTGCGGATCCACTGCGGATCGGTTTCCGGACGACCGGTCGAAGCCACACCGTTTTCCTTGCCGCATGCGGTTACGCAGTCGTTGCAGCCAGTCGCGCACTTGGTGCTATCAATCAGCATACCCCAGCGCTTGGTGCTGGAAGCCGCCTCGCCAGCCGGTCGCGCATTAGCCATATCAAGCAGCGTCACCCCTGGTGCAAGCACTAATCCAGCCGTACCTGCTACCCCTGCTGCGATAAATTTTCTGCGGCTGTTATCTACGTCATTGCTCATTTAACGCCCTCGCCCATGTTCAAGCTCGCTTGTTTAGCCTGCATCTGCCAGCGCATTTTCCCGGACAGACTGGACTGCTTGTCCTTACCTTCAGACTGCTGCTCCGGTGTGATGATCGGATTCATTCCCACTGCGGGGGCTTTAGGTTTGCTTGAATGACACTCGAAGCAATCCACCTTGACGGCGGCGTAGGTGTGACAGCCCATGCAGAAGTCTTCCTTGCTGCTGGCCACGCTGTTGGTCTTGGGATTGACGTGACACTCAATGCAGTTTTTCAGACTGTCCTGAGTGGTGCGTATTCCCTTACGCATAGTGTCGTCACGCTGATGCTTGAGGATTTTCATGTGATTGCGACGCATATATTCCTCGTCGCGCACGCACTTGTCTCCCTTTGCGATCAGCTTATGTCCGCTGTGCGCACCATGCTCGTCAGCTGCCGTGGCGGGCATGACCCCAGCCAGAAGCAGGGCAGACAAGGCGGCGGCCAGCCATCCCAGTACGCTACGCCGTTTCGCTGGATTGATCATGTTTAGTCGCCCATCCCCATTTTGATGTAGCCGGTGGGGCACACATCTGCGCAGATATGGCAACCGATGCAACGTGAGTAGTCGGTATCCACGTAACGACCGGTAGTGGATTGTGCCTTCTTGACCTTGAACACGGCAGTTTGCGGGCAGTAAATCACGCAATTATCGCATTCGAAGCATAGACCGCAACTCATGCAGCGTTTCGCTTCCGAGACTACCGTCTTGCTGTCCAGCGCTTCCAGACGCTCCTCGAAGTGACCCAGCACCTGCTCTGCAGTCAGGGTCACGAAGTTGCGCTTATTGCGCGGAGTGTACGGGAAATGGCCAAGAAACAACTCGGTAGAAGGAATCACGTACTTTTCGGAACGATCCTCAAAGTTGTGCACCGCGAACTTATCTTTGTCGGTGCCGCGCACGCCCAAGTCGATGTCTTTGGCAAAACCTTCCTCTTTCTTGACCTCATCCTTGCTGCGTGATTGATACTTTTCCGGAGCCAGTCCAACCTCGATTTCCTTGCGCAACACGTCGAAGTAAGCCACATCCACCTTGGGCCGCTTACCCAAATCTTCGCCACTCAGGTAATGATCAATACTCTCAGCTGCAATGCGACCGTGGCCGATGGCAGTGGTCAGCAGGTGAGGGCGAAGCACGTCACCACCGACGAAGATGCCTTTCTGGCCTGGAACCTGATAGTGCTTGTCGGCACTGATCAGGCCTTTACCGTTATCGAAGCCATCCAGACCGGTGAAGTCCACCGCCTGGCCGATAGCCGAGACAATCAAGTCGGCCGGAATGTCATATTCGGTACCTTCCTTGACGACCTGCTTGCCGCCAACGGTCTCAAGCTCTGCAACGCGCAACGCTGTCGCGCGGCCATCCGCTCCGACCACTACCGACACCGGAGTAATGCTGCCCTTGATTTCAATACCCTCGGCCAGCGCTTCATCGACCTCATGCTTGTTGGCATTCATCTGGGCAACAGGCGAACGAGAACACAACACGACCTCGGCGCCATCCTTGGCAGACACTGCCGCAACGTCGTGCGCAACCTGACCAGCAATGATGTGCTCGGCACGCTCACTCGGATTCGCCGTCTTGATGTGACCCAGACGACGCGCAACCGTTGCCACGTCGATGGAAGTATCACCACCACCAATAACCACTACCCGCTTGCCTACGTGCTGCAGACGCCCATCATTGAAAGCGCGCAGGAAGGCCATAGCAGTAACGACGTTAGGTGCGTCTGCACCAGGAACCGGCAAGGGGCGGCCTGCTTGGGCGCCCATGCCCATGAAAATCGCGTCATAGTCTTTCTTGATCTGATCGAGCGTGATGTCCTTGCCGATATGCACATTCAGCTTAACTTCGACACCGAGGTCGATGATGCGCTGAATTTCAGTGTCGAGCACGGCACGCGGAGTACGGAAGCCAGGAATACCGTAGCGCATCATCCCGCCAAGCAATTCGTGCTCGTCAAAAATGGTGCAGGAGTGGCCTTTCAGTGTCAACTGGTACGCCACCGACAAACCAGCCGGTCCGCCGCCTATGATCGCTACTTTTTTTCCGGTCTTCTGGACGCCTTCAGGCACGGAAAATTTCAGATTATTGGTGATTGCGTACTCGCCGAGATAGTGTTAGACCGAGTTGATGCCAACGAAATCATCTACTTCATTTCGGTTACAGCCAGATTCGCACGGTGCCGGGCAAACACGGCCCATCACTGACGGAAAAGGATTGGCCGAGGTCAGGCGACGCCATGCGTATTCCTCCATCGGCACGCCACCGACCGGCTTTTCAACACCACGCACGATATTAAGGTAACCACGAATATCTTCACCTGCCGGGCAGCTGCCCTGGCATGGAGGCGTACTCAGGACGTATTCAGGACACTTGTGGGAAGCATCGGCCTCGAAAATCTTGTCTTGCCAACTGCGCCACTCAGTTTTCCCATCCTTGAAACGACGGAAGGTGCGGGCTGGATTCTTGTTCATCTCTTCAGGTGAAACTGACATAGCTTAATCTCCTAAAAATCAACTTGTAGGGTGCGCTTTGCACGCACCGTTCCGAACTGTATTGGTGCGTGACGCACCCTACAAAACTACTCTTCTTCTTTATTTTCCAACAGGATAGCTGTACTCACCAGTTGGTGTACGCCACCCACCATGCTCATATCAAATCCATAAAAAGGCACAACCTTGGTGAACTGCGACTTGCAGATTGCGCAGATCAACGCCAGAAAATTGACCTTGTTCTCCTGAACCTCGTTATTAAGCGCTTCCATTCGAGGCAGTGCGCCTTTAACGCGGATCTCCAGCAGGTCGTCCGTCAGAATGCCGCCACCGCCACCGCAGCAGAAGGTGGCCTCGCCAATGGTTTCCTCGGCCATATCGTGGTAATTGTTGACGACTGCCTTGATTACTTCGCGGGGGATAATAAATTGCCCACCCGGAATATCGCCCATGCGTGAACCACGAGCCACGTTACACGAGTCGTGGAAGGTGACAACCCTGTGGTCATTCAGGCTCTTGTCGAACTTCAGCTTGCCCTGCTTGATAAGATCTAACGTGAACTCACAGATGTGTTGCGGGGCCGGGTAACGCGGATCGAGCTGCTTCTGCAGTTCGATCGAGAATGGGTCGTCACCACCCGCGCCGACACCGATCAGGGTATTCCAGAAGCTGTAAGCAACGCGCCAGGCGTGTCCACACTCGCCCACGACAATGCGCTTCACACCCAGTTCCAGGGCTGCCTCGCGGATACGCATCGCTGCTCGACGCATGTTCTCGTAGCTACCAATGAATATGCCGAAATTACCTGCCTCCGATGCCGTAGTGCTCAGCGTCCAGCTGATGCCTGCAGCGTGAAACACCTTGGCGTAACCCATCAGGCTCTCTACATGCGGTTCAGCGAAGAAGTCTGCTGACGGCGTCACCAACAGTACCTCAACACCTGCCACGTCGAGCGGAAGTTTGACTGCCACACCCGTGGCATCAAGCATGTCTTCTTCCATGCCTTCCAGAGTATCTAGCAGTGCCGGACCGGGCAAGCCAAGATTGTTGCCGATCTTGTGCAGCTTACCAATGATTTCGTTGGTGTATTTCTGTCCATATCCCACAGCATCCAGGATTTCACGCCCAGCCATGGTCACTTCGGCGGTATCAATACCGTACGGACAGTAAACTGAGCAACGGCGGCACTCGGAACACTGATAGTAATAAGCGTACCAGTCATCAAGAACTTCCTTGGTCAAATCCTTGGCGCCTACCAGAGACGGAAAATACTTGCCGGCAAAGGTGAAATGGCGACGGTAAACGCTGCGCATCAAATCCTGGCGTGCTACCGGCATGTTTTTCGGATCACCGGTGCCGAGAAAATAGTGGCACTTGTCCGTGCATGCGCCGCAGTGGACGCAGGCATCCATGAAAACCTGCAATGAGCGATACCTGCCCAGCAGATCGCCCATCTTGGAGATCGCTTTATCGTGCCAGCCTTCTATGAGTTCGCCTGGCGCCGCACCACCAGGAAACCCGATTGATTCCTGAATCACTGCATTGGCAGGATACGACCTAACGTGTGCCGATGCGCCTTCCTTCACCGCCGGGACTTCTATATTTCCCGTGAGCTTGGGTACCTCGAATTGTGGAGCAGCCACTGTTCCTCCTGCTTCTGTTAATTGGTGCTTGCCGCGTTTTGCTGCTGTTTTTTAATTTTTACGCTATTCCGACTTCGACCCTGGGCCTACGTCAAACTTCGTTGCCCATGGGGCGATATGGCGCCGTTCGCGTGAATCGTCAGTTTGGTTGCGGGTGGGGCTAAAGAATATTCCTGGCGCATGTAGCAGCTTGCTGATCGGGAAAATCACCATAAGCAGTGCCACCAGACTCAAATGCACCAGCAGCACTGGATCGGCTGGGAGTGGCCGCAGGTCGAAAACCATCAGACCAAGGAAGAAATCTTTCACTCCGACTATATCCGTATGTGCGACAAAACTCATCCCCAGGCCCGTCAGGCCAATACCGATCAAAAGCACCAACATCAGATGATCGGAAGGCGTCGAGATGTAGCGCACACGGTCAACCAGGAAGCGGCGCGCCCACAATCCACCCAAACCAGCCACCATAGCAAAGCCGGCA
>JAHJJI010000143.1 GCA_018823025.1 Gammaproteobacteria bacterium
GACAGTGCGGAAGTCGTTACGCCATTCGTGCAGGTCGGAACTTACCCGACAAGGAATTTCGCTACCTTAGGACCGTTATAGTTACGGCCGCCGTTTACCGGGGCTTCGATTCGCAGCTTCGGCTTACGCCTAACAACTCCTCTTAACCTTCCGGCACCGGGCAGGCGTCAGACCCTATACTTAATCTTACGATTTTGCAGAGTCCTATGTTTTTAGTAAACAGTCGCTACCGCCATTTATCTGCAACCCTCTTCGGCTCGACAGGTGAACTGTTTCACCTAATGAGGGCACACCTTTTCCCGAAGTTACGGTGTCATTTTGCCGAGTTCCTTAACCAGGGTTCTCTCAAGCGCCTTGGGATGCTCTCCCCACCCACCTGTGTCGGTTTGCGGTACGGTCCCCATTAAGACTCCACACGAGGCTTTTCTTGGAAGCATGGACTGGGTCAGTTCTGGCAGATTGCGAGCAATCCGCCGCCTCATAGCGTCTCAGCGTAATGTTTCTCCGTTTGTCGCCAATGCGTCCTAGAGAAACCGCCTACGCGCTTAAACCACTCACCAAAGTGTGGCTGACTTATCCTTCTCCGTCCCCTCTTGCTTCAACGTCTTAACAGAGGTGCAGGAATATTAACCTGCTTACCATCGCCTACGCCTTTCGGCCTCGGCTTAGGATCCGACTAACCCTGGGAGGATTAACCTGGCCCAGGAAACCTTGGGTTTACGGCGAACAGGTTTCTCACCTGTTTTATCGCTACTCATGCCTGCATAAGCTCTTCCAAAAACTCCAGTGCTCCTTGTCGGTACACCTTCACAGTCGTTGGAATACTCTCCTACCACTCAAGGTAAACTTGAGTCCGCGACTTCGGTTCTGTGCTTGAGCCCCGTTACATTTTCGGCGCGGGCTCGCTAGACCAGTGAGCTATTACGCTTTCTTTAAAGGGTGGCTGCTTCTAAGCCAACCTCCTGGTTGTCAGAGCGTTCCTACATCCTTTTCCACTTAGCACAGAATTAGGGACCTTAGTCGGCGGTCTGGGTTGTTTCCCTCTCGACTACGAATGTTATCACTCGCAGTCTGACTCCCACGTTACTCTTATTGGCATTCGGAGTTTGATTGGGGTCGGTAACCTGGTGAGGCCCCTAACCCATTCAGTGCTCTACCTCCAACAGAGAACACGTGAGGCTATACCTAAATATATTTCGGAGAGAACCAGCTATTTCCGAACTTGATTGGCCTTTCACCCCTATCCACAGCTCATCCCCCAAGTTTTCAACCTTGGTGGGTTCGGTCCTCCACGCAATTTTACTTGCGCTTCAACCTGGCCATGGATAGATCGTCCGGTTTCGGGTCTGCCTCCAGCAACTTAACGCCCAGTTAAGACTCGCTTTCGCTTCGACTACACTTTACAGCTTAATCTTGCTACTGAAGACAACTCGCAGGCTCATTATGCAAAAGGCACGCTGTCACCCCAGCCATCCTATAAACTAGTTATAAGGCAGCTATGGGGCTCCAACTGCTTGTAAGCACACGGTTTCAGGGTCTATTTCACTCCTCTGTTAGAGGTGCTTTTCACCTTTCCCTCGCGGTACTTGTTCACTATCGGTCATCAAGTAGTATTTAGCCTTGGAAGGTGGTCCTCCCAGATTCCCACAGGGTTCCACGTGTCCCGCGGTACTCGGGTGCCATCTCAGAGTCCATCCACGTCGGGTACGGGGCTATCACCCTCTCTGGCTGAGCTTTCCAGCTCACTCCCCTGGTTTCAGGATTTTTTACTCTGCTCTAGGTCTACAACCCTAGAAAGATGGTCCCACGACCCCGATGCTGCAACGATTGTAGTCTTACACAACATCGGTTTAGGCTGATCCCCTTTCGCTCGCCGCTACTTGGGGAATCTCGGTTGATTTCTTTTCCTTCAGGTACTGAGATGTTTCAGTTCCCTGAGTTCACTCTCGCACGCCTATATATTCAGCGTGGAGTGATCGCTTTATGCGATGCGGGTTTCCCCATTCGGAGATCTCCGGATTATAGCCTGTGTAGCGGCTCCCCGAAGCTTTTCGCAGCTACCTACGTCCTTCATCGTCTCTTGATGCCAAGGCATCCACCGTATGCTCTTAGTAGCTTGGCCTTCTATCTATCCAAAAGCGCCTATCACATTCACTATTTTGTGAATCTTCTTCTTCATTTTTCAAAGAGCTGGACCCTACATTTAGGGTCACAGAGGGACTGTTTAGTCCCTTGAGAATCTAGTCAAGCGAGACGCTGAATTTCAGCAAACATCTTGTGTGCTCAGTGAGCACGATCCACATCGAGTGTGGTTGACCTAAGTACTCCTTCTCGTGAAAGAAGGCTTAGTCCTTAGAAA
>JAHJJI010000097.1 GCA_018823025.1 Gammaproteobacteria bacterium
CCGTGGAACCCAGCACCAAATTATCCACGCCGATGCTACCGTTACCGCCGCCCACGCTTAAAGAGCCGCCATCGATATTCATCGTGCTATTACCGCTGGCTTTAGCAATATTTCCGCCGACCGTGAGAGTGCCACCCTTGAGGGTGTAAGTGCCGTTAGTGCCGAGGTAGAGGGTGTTATTCACCGTATTCGTGCCGCCGCTCTGGGTGAAGGCGCCGGTGCCGTAATAGCCGATATACTCGTAACCCGCCGTGAGACTGCCCGTGCCGGAAAGGGTGTAAGTGCCGCTGCTGCCGGGGTTATACCCAAGGAAAAGATTATTGCTTACTGTATGGCTGCCACCACTCTGGGTGAAGCTACCGGTACCGGTGTAGCCGATATACTCGGAACTCGCTGTGAGGCTGCCCGTGCCGGAGAGGGCGTAAGCGCCGTTGCTGCCGCTGTTGGTGCCGAGGTAGAGGATGTTGTTCACCGTATTCGTGCCGCCGCTCTGGGTAAAGCTGCCGGTGCCGGTTATGCCGATATATTCATAAGATGCCGCCAGCGGGTCTTTGGTTTGTGAAAGCGTCAGCGTGCCGCTGCCGGCGGCATTGATCGTCAGACTACTCAACACTGCCGAGGGATAAGCCGTGTTCCAGTAAGAAACCGTGCGGTTCGTGGCGTCCGACTGGTAAAGATAGACATTGTCTCCATTCACCGGTTGGCCGAGTGTGGCGGCACCGCCGAGCGTGGTGCTCCAGCAAGTATAATCCCACCACGAGCTGCCGCAGGCCCAATATCTATCCGCCGCCTGCACCGGCTGGGAAAAGGCCGCTGCCAGGGCCAGGACTAAAACGGTTTTTTGCGTGTTCATCATGATCTCCTCCACTTATGATTAGTTGCTGCCAGTGACAGTGAGTTGCGCCTTATGGCTTGGGTGGCGCTGCCGTGCTTTCGCCCTGGCGCATGAGCTGGGCAACGCGCGAATTGGCGCCGACGGGTTCGATGGCGACGATATGCCGGGCATTCAGCGCCATATAGTCCGGGTTGTGAAGTTCGGCGGCGCTGCGTTTGAGGAGCTCGCTGCGCACCTCCTTGGTTTCCGGGTTGACCTGGTTGCGCACGGCGTAGGCGCTGCGTAGGATGGGGTAGTCGCTGCCGGCCTGTTCCAGTTTGCCGAAAAACACCTGGCCGTTATCCATGAACACGGCCTGGTAGTCAGTGGTAAATTTCAGTTCCGGCTTGGCTGTTGCTTGCTCTCTGGGGGGCGGGTTGCAGCCGGCCAATAATGGCAGTGTGATGAGTGCAGCAGCGCAGAGGGTGGCAATGGTGTTGGGCATGATTATCCTTAAAATCCGATCAGAGGTTCCTCATATGACAGAAGCAATAAATATGCCGCACAATTACTTCAGGATAAACAGGTAGATATATCTTTGGTGTCGATGACGTGTAACTATTTCCGACACAATCCTAGCCATTCAATAAAGAAAATGTTTATTGGCGGAAGCTTAGATAAGGCTGTAACCCAATAAAATTGGGCTAAAAGAAGGAATTTGTATGATGTAAAAAAATCCGACGCGTTGAACTCATTGATTAATTTAACAAGGTAAACCCCCGGCTATGCCGGGGGACTCACCAAGGTTTGAACTATACGTCGGTCGCTGTGAATCTTCTTTCTCGACTAAAAGAAGGAGATTCACGATGAAAGATTATCAGAGTTTGAGTCATACACGGTGGGACTGTAAATATCATGTGGTATTTATACCGAAGCGGCGCAAGAAAGCGGTGTTCGGCGCATTGCGAAAGCATTTGGTTGAGATGGCATGGGCACACGTATAAGCAGAGCTAAATTCCAGAATCCCTCGATAACAAGGTTTGGTCGGCCCATTCCCCCATTACCAAGCTATCGCTGTAGATTTATTTGCGGCTGGTATTTACGGTTATAAGTAATTTTATGAATATCAAGATATTAAGACCTTGGTATAAGCTTTGCGTTGTTAAAGGCAATTCGGTGAACTAACATGAAGTACAGGGTGGTCGTGTCACTCAGGTCTAGGGAGAAAATTATGTGTAAGACTTTAATATCGTCATTAATCACAGCAACTCTTGTCGGATTGATGGCGCCATCTTCGGCCATGGCGGTTCGAGTTGCCACCACAGCAGTGGGTAAACTTTGTGAGGTTCAGGCGACCCCCGAGGCTTTCACAGATCAGCTTGGCAATACGCCTTCGACGAGTGCACTATCCACCACTGCCTGCAACCTGACGGCGAGTGGTACCACTTTATATAACGGTGTGACAGTCAATACCTATGCCCATGCCGAAGGTAGTGCCAGCGCAGGGTTCGGTAGCCTTCCCCAGATTGGTCTAACCAGCGCAGGCGCATCAACTGTCTCAACGTATGGACATGCAAGTGCAGGCTTCTCGTCCGAAGTACTGTTTTTCCTTGAGATCCAGCCAATTGGCACCCTGCCTGGAACATCTCCCTCACTCATCCCCATCCTGCTCAGTGCAAGTGGCGCTGGATATGCAGAAGCCAGCGATGATCATAGCCTTGCTTCCACCTTGGGCAGAGTTGACATCAGTGGCTGGCAACTCCCTAGCGCCAGGGAATTCAGCTTCGAGTACAATAATGTAAGCGATGGTAGGCGGGATGCCAGCTTCAATGGTTCGGTACCCATTGATCTCTATATAGGGTCAGAATATGGCGTGCAAGTCGCAGCCGCTTGCTCGACAGCATCGCTTGGTTCTGCTACCGGTACATCTGCCAGTTGTTCGGCCTGGGTCGATCCGCTCTTCGCTTTCGACCAAGCAGCGTTCGACCAACAGATGGGAAACGACACCTTTGCTCTCAATGAGTATTACCAATTCGTCTATAGCCCGAACGTGCCAGTACCTGCGGCGGCGTGGCTGCTGGGTTCTGGCCTGCTGGGCTTGATCGGTGTGGCGCGGCGCAAGGCAGCTTAATAGATTTTCTTGCAAACAATAACGGCGACCTTTGGGTCGCTGTTTTCATGTGCGCCCAGCATGGGCGCACTCTTGAGGGTGCAAGTCCCTCCGCAAGCTGACCACAGCGAGCGAAGCGAAGCGCAACTGCGGAAGGGTGACCGCCCGTGGGGAGGAAGCGTGGAGCGTAATCTGCGAGCCGATGAACAAGAATCGGATACGAGGCGGTGCCGACCAGGGCGATCTGGCATGATACAGCGAAGCTCTTGTGGTCAAAGGTCAGGTATCGTAAATCCGGCGGTTGTGCAGAGAAGGAGTGCGTTCTTACCTGGGGAGACCTCGCCTCGTGGGTGAAAGCTCGACGGCATACGCCGGAGCGAGGAGTCAGCAAAGGCCGTAGTAGCTGCTGGTATGGAGCGAAGGGCTGAACGAGAAGGAGCGTGAAACGACATGCCGATGGAGAGTGCAATGCATCAGATGCCCGCGCAAGCGGGGCGGGTTGCAGTTGGGCGCGGTGAAGCCACGTCCTCCACAGCCAGCGATGAAGCACACTTCACGCGGGGTGAAACGGGAAGCGCAGGGCAAGTCAGCCTGCTTACGCGGGCGCTTGCGAGAGGTAACATGGTACTGGCATGGGAACGTGTCAAAGCCAATCGCGGTAGCGCAGGGCCGGATGGCCTGTCGATCAAAGACACCGAAGTGGTGCTCAAGACCCGCTGGCCCCAGATACGGGATGATCTGTTGAATGGGCTGTACACGCCTCAACCGGTTCGCCGGGTGCAGATCCCCAAACCTGGGGGTGGTATGCGGGAACTGGGCATCCCGTCCGTGACGGATCGGCTGATCCAGCAGGCCTTGTTGCAAGTGCTGCAACCTTTGATTGATCCAACGTTCTCCGAATTCAGCTATGGCTTCCGGCCAAGCCGTCGGGCGCATACTGCCGTGCTGCAAGCACAGCGGTACGTGCAGGACGGATGGCGGGTGGTGGTGGATGTGGACTTGGAGAAGTTCTTTGATCGGGTCAACCATGACGTTCTAATCGACCGTCTGCGAAAGCGGATTGACGATGATGCGATAATACGGCTGATTCGCCGGTATCTCAACGCGGGCATCATGGACGGCGGTGTGGTGATGGCTCGTCAGGAAGGCACGCCGCAAGGCGGGCCACTGTCACCTCTGCTGGCCAACGTACTGCTGGATGAGGTGGACCGGGAATTGGAGAAGCGCGGGCACCGGTTCGTGCGCTATGCTGACGACTGCAACGTGTATGTACGCAGTCACAAGGCGGGGGAGCGCGTACTGGAGGGCTTGCGCCAACTCTACGACCGGCTGCATCTGAAGGTGAACGAGGCCAAGACCGCTGTGGCGCCTGTATTTGGGCGCAAGTTCCTGGGTTACTGCCTTTGGCAGTACCAAGGCGAGGTCAAACGGGCGGTGGCGACCAAAGCGTTGGATACGTTCAAGGAAAAGGTGCGACAGATCACGCGACGTTCTGGGGGCAGTAGCATGGGGCAGGTGGTGGAACAGCTACGCAAGTACATTCCAGGTTGGAAGGCTTATTTCCAACTGGCGCAGACACCGAAGGTGTTTCGCTCCATGGATGAGTGGCTGCGACGAAGATTGCGCGCGCTGCAATTAAAGCAGTGGCGGCGTGGCACCACAATGTTCCGTGAGCTGCGCGCTCTCGGTGCGAGTAAGGATTTGGCTGCGAAGATCGCCGGCCATGGCCGGCATTGGTGGCGTACCAGTCGATCTGAAATTCATCGTGTGCTGAACAACGCATACTTCGATCGGCTCGGTGTGCCACGCCTCTCATAACCTCAACTTCTCGAACCGCCCGGTGCGGACCCGCATGCCAGGTGGTGTGGGAGGGGACCGGTCAGGATTGTCTGACCCCCCTATCCCGATTAGTGGATTGACCCCGAAGGTCTGCTTACTTAAATGCTGACAGACTCTGGATCGTCCATAGCATACAGCCGACTCATCAAGTCAACAGTGGATCGGCAGACAAACGGTTAGTGCATTAGCTATCGAGCAGCTACGCTACAGCCTAGCGGCCCCTGCAATGTAATTAGCCTATACTTGGGTAAGGCTTTAGCCAAGCATTACTCTCAACAGGAGGCAACCATGAAAACAAGTGTATTTTATGCAGCAGGCTGGATTGTTGTAGGGATGCTTCTGATGGGGTTATTGGTATGGTTCACGATGCCCTCGCTTATGCTGATCGAGCAGAAGAGCAATCGAAGTTATGATGACACCGTTGCGGCGATAAGTGATTCTCTGGCAAAGAAACAGGACTGGCGAGTGCTGACAGTAAACGACTATCAGAAGAGCACGGCAGCTTTCGGCGACATGGAGCGAGTTGGCAGTATGAATATCTGCAATCCGCGTTACGCTTCAAAGATCCTAGCCAACGATGCTGACCGCAGAGTTACGTCATTAATGCCGTTAGCTATAGGGGTCTACGAAGACAAGAAAGGGCAGGTATTTGTCTCACAACTCAATGTCGGACTTCTGGGCATGATGTTCGGTGGCACCATCGCCGAGGTGATGGGGATGGCTGGCAATGACCTAAATGAGGCCGTGGCATCCGTTGTGGCCAAGTGAAGCCTTGCCGCTGGGGCTTACCAAGCGGCAATGGTTTCTTTAGCAGGTTATGAGCGTCTGATTTGGCCGATTATGTAGACCACCTGATTATGTGGAGTTGCCAATGTGAATTATCTCGGAAGCCATGTGACGAGAGGCTTTTCCAAAGTAATTGGTTGCACGAAGTCGTCATAATTTCTGGAGTTTGACGACTGCCTGAAGATGCAAGATCGGTCGTTGATTTCCTGTGGAGCCGCACAAAGACTGGCAGTACCACGATGATTGGCCTCTGAATGTCACCTCGACTACATTTCCATATGCTTGGTGGCTTGTGGATTATGTCGACCATAGCCTTGTCGTCCTCCGCGCCAGCTAAGGTCTCAGGGTAAGCACAGGGCATCAAGTCCACATAATCAGGCGGTCTACATAATCGGCCTAAGCCGCCGGTGGTGTTCTGGGCAAATCAGGTCTGTTATGCGCTGCACACCAGACGTTGACTAGAAATTCAAGCTGAATGGCCGCTTTCCAAAACGGCGAATGCACACTCCCAAGACCCACAAGAGTCATTCCCGTTTCACGTCAACGAATGGCAGCTTTCAGATTAACAGCCGTCAGCCATCATTTCGTGAGTTTCAGGAACTAGGCCAGAGCTGACGCACAAACCTGAGGTTCAAAGTTATCTAGTGGCAGAGGGCGATTCAGTCCATGGCCCCTATCTATTTGGCGTCTGGTGTGGTTCCGTTCCGGTTTGAAGTGGCTCTTGCGACCGTTGTGGTTCTGTCGGATACGGTGCGCGACCGAGTGCCCTTATCCTTTCTTGGTCCGATGCAGAGCACTTGGGGTTCGGCGATACCCAACATCGTGTCTGGCGCGTTGGTGGACCGCCAATGCCAGTTCCACTCCAGCTAACCTTGTCGCCGTTCTGTGCGCAACCAAACGCAGTGTAGTGAAAAAAGAAGTCAACCTCACTCCACATATTCTCGCCACGGACGAACGTCTCGGACGTGATGTCTGCAGGGTAGTCCTTCAGCTTCAGATTGATAACAAGGTCTTCCGCTATTTTGTGGTCACTGAAGACGCGAGATTGATCGAGATACTCCCAGTTTGCATCAGCATTCCACTCACCATTGTCGCATCGACCATACACCGGAGCGGATACCTTGATGTAAATGTCGGGCCGCCACTTCGTTATGCCATGCGGCGCCGTATCCCAATGCCTACCTTCATAATGAAACTTGTAGTAGCCGGTGTCGTTTGTGAACGCTGGCGGAGCCATCAAATCATCGGCACTAGTGGCGTCACTGTCGAACAGCCTGACCCGCACCCCCGCGACTGGCCTATCGATCTTGTCAGTAATGACCCCACTCACGGTCTCCTTTGCCGAACTTCCCGTCGGCATGATCACAAAGAAGGCCGCCGCGACAGTGACTATCAAGAGTGACTTTATTTTCGCTTCCATATTTTTCGCTTCCATATTTAGAATTCCAAACTCACCTTTGTTCTGGGTGGAACGGAGTACTTTCGAGGCCGGCGCATTGGGCCTGTAGACAGACACGCCCGCCTCCAGGACAACACTTACTTCCACCGGGCAGTATTAGCCAGAGCACTGCGGAACTTCGTAAGTTTCAGCGGACATCGATTGGGTGCCTGATGAATAAAAAGCGTGGAATGAGGCGCAGAGCCCAGCTTAATCAAATATAGACTATAAACAAAGGACTGCATGCACGCTTGTTGGGTTGAATGGAGAAGGTTATGAGACGAGTATCTCCTTGTCTGTTGGTTGCTTTGCTTGTTGTCTACGGATTTATTCCCGGGGTATCACAGGCACAGCCTGCAACTCCCGTCGTGAACATGACGGCCGAGGAACTTGCCATTGAGCGGTTCGCTCGGCCATCAAGGCTGCGGCGATGGTGGAACGGTCAGATGCCGTCAATAGACATAGCGGCCCAGTTCGATTGGTCGATGCAGAAACGGTATGGCCTGGACAGAAACATGAACGGTGTCATCGACCTGCCCAACTCGACGGAGTACGTCTTGAATCTACCGTCCTGGCATACATCACTTGGTTGTCCGTTGAGGGCACCCACGCCAGGCGCACCAGCGGTGCCGCAATTTCGTGTCAACCTGGACGCGTCTGCGAGTACCATGCCACCGATCGAACCACCTCACGGTTCGGGTCCGCGGTTGGAGGACGATGGGACGCGAGTTGATCACGGTGCCGATCTTCCAGCGCATAGTGGAGCAGACCTCCCTTCTTTGCCCAGTGCCGACATAGATGTTATGGCCAGCGAATTCCGGCTTGGTCAGCAGTACCTCGAATGGACAATCAAGGGGCCCGCTTTGGCGGAGCCTCTGGTTCAAACAACGCCATTCCATACGGACCGACGAACCCTTAGTGTCTGTCTACAGGAGGGGCGGTATGAGGTGAAATTGGCCGCGAAGGACGATTGGAGTGGCAAGCAAGACACAACCTCAATGAGCGTTCGGGTGCGCGATATTCTTGTGGCACAGCTCGGTGATTCTTTTGCTTCGGGAAATGGTGTTCCTGAGTGGCGTGCTCAATCCCTAATTGAGCAAGTAAGCGGCATCGAATCTGCGCGGGTTGGCCTTGCTAAGTCGTTAGCGTCGGCGCTCCTGATGGGCCGCCACGATCAAGATGTTGACGTAAAAACGGTGTGGGCAGACGTGGACGGCCCATGGGTTCCGCCGCCATCCGCCATCAGCAAAACTATCCGTATTGAAACTCTTCTCGATCTGGAGATTGCTGCTGGGGTCTTGGGTCGCAGCATCGCTTCGGAGTGTCGCAGTAGCCCGTTAAACTGTGGCCAAGCTTTACTCCAGGGCGCCCTCGGGGTCAGTAACTTCAATGTGACCCTCAAGCCGGATGCCAAACTGCCTAACTACGAGACTATGACAAAGATGCACAAACAGCACTACCTGTCGCACCGTTCAAGCTATGCCCCCGGATCACTGGTTGCGTTGGCGCTTGAAGATGCCAGCGATAAGACGTCCGTCACGTTCGTGAATTTGGCGATGACGGGAGCAACGGTTAATCTGGGGCTACTCGGTGGCAACAAAGGAATCAAGACCGAGCGTTTCTACGACGATAATTTCATGGATCCCCAACTTGACCAGTTGGAAAAGATCGCTAATGGCCGCTCCATCGACGCCCTGCTCCTGTCCATCGGAGGAAATGACGCGGGTTTTAAGAACGTGTTGACGGGGCTAGTAGCGCGGGAAAGGGGTGAGGGAGAGCTGGATCTAATCGGACCGACATATGCACAGCTTGAAGCCGGCGTGCACGGTGGGCACTGGGATGCCATCGAGAACCAGATCCCCGATATTCTAAGTTTGTTGAAAAGTACTTTTGAGTGGGGTGAGCTAGCCGGACTAGATTCGCTGCCCGGCCTTTACGTGCAGACTCGGCAACGGATGGAGGCACTTGGACTCAATGTGCGGCGTACCTACATCACTGAATATCCCGACATGACAAGAAACGGGCAGGGCGAAACCTGTGCCCAAATCCTCAACACGATACACTCTGGCTATCCGCCTGGAGGGATGGAGATTAAGAAGGAGGAGCTGGAGTGGCTGCAGTCGCATGTCGCGGTTCCGCTCAACAACACGGTACACGAAGCTGAAGTAACGAATTCTTGGAAGTATGTGGATGGGATCTATGCCGGATCCAGGCTGCATGGTCTTTGCGCGCCGCGCCCCTACAACCCGATGGAATTTAACATTCATATCAGGCACGTGCCGATTGAAGTGCCGGCCGAATGTCGGACGGCTCTGGGCATGCCGCCAGGTGGCATGATTAGACCAGCTTGTGACAACACATGGGACTCGGGTGTCTGCAGTCCAAGCCCCGTTCGATGGTATCGCGACGAGAATGAGGGTGCTGTAATTGAAAATAGGAGTCTGGAGGACAGCATCATAATGGTGCACCCGAATGAGTACGGCCAAGCGTTGGTTGCGGAAGCTGTGATTAGAGCCTTGTGCCACGACCTTCAGTGACGTCAGCGCTACGGTACCCAACTACGCAGGTTTTTAGCTGTGCGGCTAACCGACCTGATCATAGCCTGCGCGTTTGCTTCATCCATGTCGGGCTCTAAGGGGTTTGCCGATTTTGATCGGCGGCCTTAGAAGAGGCTAGACAATGGATTGAAAATAAATGGAATTTTGCTCCCCGACCTAGGGAAGCCCTGAACAAGCCATCATTCAGGGTCTAGAATTAGCAATATTGCGGCATCAGGTCTTTTTCCCGCCGGAATTGGCTTAAAACAGCACATTTTGTCTCTGAATTATCCTGTTTTTAGTAATTTCCCCGTTGTCCGGACGAACTACGCCCCTGACGCGAGTAACGCCCGTCTGGCCTGATACAAATTGCCCAGCGCAAACAGCGTGAAGAGTTGCGCAGTGTTCTTGCTCAAGCCGCGGTATCGCACCTGGGTATAACCAAACTGCCGTTTCAATATCCGAAATGGGTGCTCGCCAATGGCGCGTAGTTTGGCAATTGCATGGTTGAGGCCTCGTGTCCATGCATCGAGATCTTGGTTGGGTTTGCTCTTCCGGGCAACCCAGTCTTCCGTCAGACTCTCTTGCAGGTGCGCATGCACCTGCGGGTAGTCGTAGCCCCGGTCGGCGCTCACGCGCTCTTCTTCGCCGTGGAGCAACTGGGTGAATTGCGATATGTCAGAATCCTTGGCGGTGGTGCCGACCAGCGTATGCACCAGGCCACTCTGGTCATCCACACCAATGTGCGCCTTCATGCCGAAGTACCACTGGTTGCCTTTCTTGGTCTGCGTCATCTCGGGATCGCGCTTGCCTTCCCGGTTCTTGGTCGAGGGCGGTGCTGCAATCAGCGTGGCATCTACGGTCGAGCCTTCGCGCAACAGCAGACCCCGTTCTGACAATAGTCCGTTGATCTCGGCAAACAGCACGCTCGATAGCGCGTGTCTTTCCAGCAGGTGGCGGAAGTTCAGGATCGTGGTTTCGTCAGGCATCGTGTCCGTGCCGGCGTCTAGACCAGCAAATCGCCGCAGCAACGGCACTTCGTGCAATGCTTCTTCCATCGCGGCATCGGAGTAGCCGAACCACTGTTGCATGAAGTGGATGCGCAGCATTGTGGGCAACTCATAAGGCCGACGGCCATTCCCTGCTTTGGGGTAGTTCGGCTCGATCACCGACAGCAACCGTGGCCACGGCACCACCGCGTCCATTTCCAGCAGAAACTTCTCCCGTCGCGTCTGCTTGGGCTTCTTGGCAAATTCACTGGCTGCAAAACTGAGTTGTTTCATGGGCAGAATCGGGTGGTATGTGATGTCCGTTATTTTACAGGTTCGGGGACTTGTTCAGGGCTTCCCTAGGCTCGAACCAGGGACCTGAGCCGGTATGGTCTTGCATTGAAACCATCAACGGGCATAACTATTTCAGTGAGTGCTTCAATAGGTTGGATTATCGTCAACCGGACAAGATGCACATAGGCTTGGAGCCGAGCAACTCGTCCATGAGGCCGAAAAAAAGAATATGTATTTGGCTAAGAATGGTGGCAAGAGTCGAATTGTTCTCGCTGAATTGGTTGACGAATCCACCTATATGAATCGACCCGGTGGTAGCCCAGTTGGCTTGAATGCTGGGAACTGGTTCAGCTTAATCCGGACAGTTACGGCTGGTCAGAGAGATCGCACAGAACATCCGGTTAGGCCCCCGGACCTGACGGCCGGAAAAATAGCAATGATGAACTGTTCGGGTTCGTGTCCTGCCACCCCAACCATACAAGCGGCCATTCAGCTTGAATTTCTAATCAACGACAGGTGTGCAGCGCATAGCAGACCTGATTTGTTCAGAACGCCACCGGCGGCTCTGGTCGATCCAGAGTCAGTCAGCCAAAATTTCTGACAGGCAGCTTAGGGATCAAATAGTGTTGAAAAACTCTCCAAATAAGTAGCCTTTTAAACGCCAGTATTTTATAATTACCTCATTGATTTATTGAGGATAAGTCATCATGATGGGGCGCCAAACAG
>JAHJJI010000098.1 GCA_018823025.1 Gammaproteobacteria bacterium
CGCACATGGCAATCTGACCGTGACCATCTCCAGTGAATCCCAGGTGAGTCAGCCCGGACCTTTCTCCCAAGGGGAAACGGTGGTCGCCCAGCAGGCGCAGATCGAAATCAAGTCAGATAAATCTGGCCTGGTGATGTTGCCGCGCAGCACTTCATTGAATGGTGTCGTTAAGGCGTTGAACGCGGTGGGTGCGACGCCACAGGACTTGCTCGCGATTCTCCAGGCGATGAAGGCTGCGGGCGCGCTGCGAGCCGAGCTGGAAGTCATTTAGGAAAAAATCATGATAGGCACACAGGATATTTCCTCACGGTTCGCGCTCGATGTTCAGAGCGTTGACAAGCTTCGCCTGCAGGTGAAGCAGGATCCCGATGCCGCGCTTAAAGCCGTCGCTCAGCAGTTCGAAGGTATTTTTGTGAATATGATGTTGAAGAGCATGCGTGAAGCGACTCCGAAGGATGGGATGCTCGACAGCGAGCAGGGGAACCTTTATACCCAACTGTTCGACCAGCAACTGGCGCAGAAGCTTTCCACGGGCAAGGGCCTCGGTGTGGCGGATATGCTGGTAAAGCAGCTCACCCTTAAAAACAGTCTTCAGTCCTCAGCCCTCAGTACTGAGCATGGTCTCAACCCGGTGCTCGGCACTCATGTATCACCACTCAGAACTCAGAATCCCGCACCCGCCACTCAGAACTCAGAACTTAGCACTCAGGAATCGACTCTCAGTACTCAGGACTCTCCACTTACCACTCAGGACTCAGGACTCAGGACTCAGCATTCAGAATCTGCCTTTAAAACCCCCAAGGAGTTTGTCGACAAGTTGTGGCCGCATGCGGTGGAAGCAGGCAAGGAACTGGGTATACCCCCCCATTTTCTGCTTGGTCAGGCGGCACTGGAGAGTGGTTGGGGCAAGCGCACTATCCGTGGCCAGGACGGGCAGGACAGTCTCAACCTGTTCGGCATCAAGGCCGGCGCGAAATGGGGCGGGGAGGTGGCAGCTGCGGCTACCACCGAATACGTTAAGGGTGTGCCGCAGGCCAAGCGTGAAGAGTTCCGTGCCTACGGCTCTTATGCGGAAAGCTTTCGCGACTATGCGGCGTTGTTGCGAAACAATCCGCGCTATCAGGGCGTGTTTGGGCAGGATATAGATGCGGCTGGTTTTGCGCGTGTGATGCAGCAGGCAGGCTACGCGACTGATCCGATGTACGCCAGCAAACTTGCACGCGTGGTGAACGGCGAAACCATGCGACAGGCGTTGGCTGGATAGTCTCAAGTTTTGCTGTTTTTTGCCGATAACTAAATAATTAGTTCCACCGGAAAAGCCACTTTCGAGGTGACCGGGCGGAAAGGAGAAGGCAGATGAGTAGCTACTCAATCGGTGTTAGTGCAATGGCAACAGCCCAGGCAGGGCTGCTGACGACTGGGCACAACATCAGCAACGTAAACACCCCAGGTTTTCATCGCCAGCAAACAGTCCAAAGCACCAATATTCCACAATATACCGGCATCGGGTTTCTCGGTCAGGGTGCTCAAGTGGTAACGGTAAAACGCATTTACAGCCAAATGCTGGACGGCCAGTTGATGCAGGCGCAAACCCAGTCCAGCAATCTGGAAACCTATTACGCTCAGATCAAGCAGCTGGATAATATGCTTGCCGATCCCAGTGCCGGGCTGTCCCCAGCGTTGCAGGAGTTCTTCAATGGCGTACACGATGTAGCGACCAACCCGGCCTCGATTCCGTCGCGCCAGGCGATGCTGAGTGGCGCTCAGGCGATGGCTGCTCGTTTCCAGTCGATTAACCAGCGCTTCACGGAAATCCGTGATGGCGTGAATAGCGAGATCAGGAGCAGCGTAGGCGTCGTTAATTCCTATGCGCAGCAGATTGCCAGCCTCAACCAGCAAATCGGCATTGCTCAGGGTGCTGCGGGTAGCCAGCAACCGGCTAATGACCTGCTGGATCAGCGTGACCAGTTGATCGGGGAGCTTAATCAGATCATCAAGGTAACGACGGTCAAACAGGATGACGGCAGTTTGAATGTCTTCATCGGAAATGGGCAAACTCTGGTCCTCGGCGCCCAGTCCTTTACCATGGGGGCTGCCCCTTCTCTGGAAGACCCGGAGAGGCTGGACGTAGGAGTGAGCTATGGTGGAAGTACCATCCTGCTCCCCAAGGGGAGTCTGACAGGCGGCACTTTAGGGGGGGTGCTGGCTTTTCGCGATGAGACACTGGATACTGCACAAAATGCTTTAGGGCGAACCGCCATCGGACTTGCGCAGACCTTCAACGACCAGCACCAGTTGGGGATGGACCTGAATGGCGCACTGGGCACTGGTTTCTTCAATGTGGCCGAGCCGAAGGTAATCCCAAATACCAGCAATACCGGAACTGCTACTCTGACGCCTCCCCCCACTTTTTCCGATGTTGGCTTGCTTAGAGCCAGTGATTACAAGCTTGTGGCCACGGATGCTTTAGGGGGCTTTACGATGAAGCGTTTGTCCGACGGGGCAACGGTGACGCCTGCGTCGGAAGGGTTGACGATTACCATGACCACTGGTGCGGTCGTCGGCGACAGTTTCCTGATCAAGCCAACGGTCAACGGCGCGCGCGATATTTCTGTGAAACTGACAGACACTTCGGCGATAGCAGCGGCAGCGCCAATCAAGACGAACGCGACATCCAGCAATACTGGTTCGGGAGCGATTAGTGCCGGCAGCGTGAATACTCCGCCTCCACCGAATGCCAACCTGCAGCAGCCTGTTACCATCACGTTCACCAGTCCGACCACCTTTGATGTTGCTGGTACAGGCACGGGCAATCCGACTGGTGTGGCTTATACGCCGGGTTCTAACATTACTTATAACGGCTGGACAGTGCAAATCAGTGGCACGCCGGCTGCGACTGACAGCTTTACCGTCAAAACCAACATCGGCGGCGTGGCCGATAACCGCAACGCGCTGCTGTTGGCGGGGTTGCAAACACAAAACACCCTTGCCGGTGGGACAACGACTTACCAGGGGTCTTACAGCCAGCTAGTCAGCTTCGTGGGCAACAAGACTCGTGAGGTCGAGGTGACGGCCAAGTCTCAGGCAAGCCTGGTATTGCAAACTCAGCAGGCGCAGCAGGCCGTGTCTGGCGTTAATCTCGATGAGGAAGCAGCCAACCTGTTGCGTTACCAGCAGGCTTATCAGGCTGCGGGCAAGATGATACAGATTGCCACCACTCTCTTTGATACATTGCTCAGCCTGGGAAGATAAGGAGTAAATCATGCGCATTAGTACCAACACGATATTCGATATGGGAGTCGCTGGCATGCAGCAGGCGACTTCTGACATGGTTAAGACGCAGCTACAGATTACTGCTGGCCGGCGGATATTGACTCCCTCAGACGATCCGGTGGCATCGGCCAGGGTGCTCGAAGTGACTCAGTCCCAGACCCTTAACCTGCAATACGATACCAATATCCGCACGGCAACCAGCAGCCTGAGCATGGAAGATAGCATCCTGGGCAGCGTTGCCGAGCTGATTGTAAGCGTGAGGACGGAGGCAGTCGGTGCGGAAGCGCCCCTGCTGACTGACCAGGCTCGTCTCAATATCGCGACAGGGCTACGTGGCCGCTATCAGGAACTGCTTGGGTTGGCGAATAGCACCGATGGCAATGGCCAGTATCTGTTTTCAGGCTATCAAAATACAAAGCCGTTTAGTGAAACCGCTACCTTAGGTGTGGTGAACTATGGTGGCGACCAGGGGCAGCGCCTGGTACAGATAAGCCCGTCAAGGCAATTGGCGGTGAGCGATTCCGGAGCGGATGTTTTTCGTTCCGGCAGCCCTAATGGGGATATTTTCAAGACCTTGGGGGATTTCATCACAAAACTTGAAGACATCTCCACCCCGCTTACTGCTGTTAGTGCAGACATACAGAAGTTTGACCAAGCGCTGCAAAATGTTCTGAGAGTGCGCGCCTCGGTCGGCACGCGCATGAATGAAGTGGATTCGATTAAACTCACCGGTGCGGATTTGCAGTTGCAGTACCAGCAAACCCTTTCAGGCTTGCAGGACCTGGACTACACCAAAGCAATCACCGACCTGACCCGTCAGAAGGCTACGCTGGAAGCGGCTCAGCTGTCCTTCACGAAAATCCAGGGCCTCTCCCTGTTTAATTATATAACGTAAAAGAACCTGTCTTCAAAATGACTGTCAGGTTCTCTGACATGATTCGGCGAACAGCTTGAGCACTCCTCCAGGCGGGTGCTCTCCAAGGCGTAAAGTGTCTGTGACTTGACCACGGGTTTTGCGCAATAGGCGAGCTGATTCCGGCATCAATCCAGCACGTGCGACACCAGGCCGTCGGCCAGTTTTGGCTCGAACCAGGTGGATTTTGGTGGCATCACCTCGCCCGCATCGGCGACGGCCATCAGGTCCTCCATGCTGGTTGCGCATAGGGCGAAGGCCGCAGCCATATCACCGCTGTCGACGCGTTTTTCCAATTCAGTCAGGCCGCGGATGCCACCGACGAAGTCGATGCGCTTATCGCGGCGCGGATCATTGATGCCAAGCACCGGTGAGATGAGATGATTCTGTAGCAGACTGACATCAAGGCGTGCTACGGGATCGTTTTGTGGAATCAAGTCGGTGCGAATTTCCAGACGGTACCACTGGCCAGGCAGATAGAGGCCGAACTCATTGGGTCTTGCCGGTTTAAACCGGGAAGAACTCGCCTGCACTGAAAACTGCTCGGCGATGCGCTTGAGGAAAGCTTTCGTGTCCAGGCCATTCAAGTCGATGACGACACGGTTGTAGTCCATGATCTTCATCTGGTGATGGGGGAAAATTACGGACAGGAAATAGTTGTAGCTTTCCTCGCCGCTATGCTGCGGATTGGCAGCTTTGCGGGCGGCGCAGATGCGCGAGGCGGAGGCCGAGCGGTGGTGGCCGTCGGCAATATAAATCGCATTCATGGCATCGAAGGCGGCAGTTAGCTTGTCCAGCGTTGCGCTGTCGCGTATCACCCAGATCGTGTGGCGGATACCATCCTCGGTAGTCACGTCGGCATCCGGTGCGGCGGATGTGGCATGCGCCAGAATTTCGTCTACTTCCGGGGCGTCTGGGTAGGCCAGCAGCACCGGGCCGGTCTGGGCATTCAGCGCATCAATCTGGCGTACCCGGTCGTCTTCCTTGTCGGGCCGGGTGAACTCGTGCTTGCGGATGCGGTTGGTGTCGTAATCCGCCACCGAAGCCGCCGCCACCAGGCCAATCTGGCTGTGCCCACCCATGATGATGCGATAAGCGTAATAGCAGGGCATTGTGTCACGCGCCAGTATGCCTTCGGCCAGCATTTTCTTCAGGTTCTCTGCTGCTTTCGCGTAGACCTCGGGTGCATAAGGATTGGTGCCAGCCGGCAAGTCGATTTCCGGCTTGGAAATGTGCAGGAAGCTCCAGGGATGGCCTTCGGCGCGGATACGTGCCTCATCGGTGGAAAGCACGTCGTAGGGCGGGGCGGCGACTTCGGTGGCGCGGTTGTGGGCGGGTCTGAGACCGGTAAAGGGGCGGATCAGGTGCATGAAGAATTCCTTGGGGGGTTTTTTTAATTCACCCATTTTAACCGTCATCGCCGTAGTCAACTACAAAAAATGGAGGTTCAATCGTGTTCAGAATCAATTCCAAAGCTGTCAACAAATGAAGCGTCTCATGTAGGTTGGGATAGGCGCGGTTTTTTGCGCCGTAACCCAACAAACCTGAACATCAAAAAACCAACATACTGAAGGAAGCTTGGGTCTGTTGGGTAACGCGATAAGGCCGCTAACCCAACCTACATGCCTTTGCGATTCAATCGCTTTTCAGTGTCAACTCCCTCCACCACCCAGGGCCTTGTAAAGCTGGGCGGCAGCGGCAAGCGCAGCGCGCCGGGTTTGCACCGTGGTTTGCTGGGCAGAAAATGATTCGCGTTGCGCATCCAGAATTTCGAGGTGGCTGGTAATACCTGCCTTGTAACGGGCTTCCGCCAGGCGCAGGCGCTCGTTCTGGGCCTTTTCTGCAGCCTGTTGCGCACGCAATTGTTCAACCAGATAGGTGCGGGCGGCGAGGAGGTCGGCTACTTCGCGGAAGGCCTGCTGGATGGTCTTTTCGTACTCGGCCACGGCGATGACCTTGCGGGCCTCAGCGAGATTCACCCCGGCGGCGCTACGGCCGCCATCAAATAGCGGCAAGCGCAACGCCGGCTGGAAATTCCAGCTCTCGCTGCCGCTGCCGAACAGGCCGGAAAGCGCGCTGCTTGCCGTCCCCAGTCCTGCGGTCAGGCTGATGCGCGGCAGGAAGGCGGCGCGGGCGGCACCGATGTTGGCATTGGCGGCAATCAGTCTTTTTTCCGCGGCCAGTACATCGGGGCGCTGGAGCAGAACCTCCGCCGGCAGGTCAGCAGCCAGGTCGGCAACGATGCTCTGCCCCAGAAGGGTGCGCCCCTCGGGCAGGTTGGACGGTTGCTGGCCTGCGAGCAGCGCCAGTGCATTTGCGGCGGCGGCGTGCTGGCGCTGCAGGCTGGCAAGTTCCGCGCGCACCAGTTCCAGGGCGCCGTCCGCCTGCAGGAAGTCGAGGTCGCCAGCCAATCCCACTTCCCGCCGGCGAGCGATCAGGATGCGGGTTTCCTCGCGGCTTTTTACGGTTTCACGCGCAAGCTGCGTGCGCTCATCCATTTCCAGCAAGGTGAAGTAGGCGTTGGCGACCTCGTAAATTAGCGACAGGCGCAGAGCGTGTTGTGCTTCCTCGGTGGCAAGGAAGCTAGCCAGTGCTGCTTCATCAAGGCTTTTCACCCGGCCCCAGAAATCCAGTTCGAATGAAAGCAGGGAAAGCCCCACGTCGTAGCGATGGCTGATATTGGCTTTTCCGGTTGGGGAGAGGTCGCTTGGCGTGCGTGCCGATTGGCCGCCTCCGGCTATATCGATATTGGGCTGTCGGTCGGCGCGGGTGATGCCATGGAGCGCGCGGGCTTCCTCGACGCGCGCGGCGGCGATTTTCATGTCCCGGTTGTGTTCGAGCGCGGTTGCGATCAGGGCTTGCAGCCTTTGATCGGGGAAAAAAGTTCGCCATTCGGTAGCGGTTGCCTTGCGCACGCCTTCTGGCTGGGCAGACTGCGGCCATTGCGCGGAAACTGGGGGCTCTGGCCGCTGGTATTCGGGCATCAGCGAACAGCCTGCCAGAGCGGCGCCCAGGACGATGAAGAGTGTCTTACGCATGATCGTTCTCCTCGTGTCGGCGGGGATGGCCGGGGAAGATTTTCCGCACCACGACGAAAAATACTGGGACCAGGAAGATCGCCAGGAAAGTCGCCGCAATCATGCCGCCGACCAC
>JAHJJI010000099.1 GCA_018823025.1 Gammaproteobacteria bacterium
CGCAAATGGCGCAAAACGACGAGAAACAGAGAAACGTGGAAAAGCCAGCCGAATAGCCAGATCCATTTATTTGACTTGAAGAGGCTCTCGAAAAGCGCCACTTCTCGTGCCATCCGAAACACTACACCGCCCGTTGTCGTCGGTGCGGGCGTCGTCGGGATTTTGAGGGGCGCGGGCGTACGAGCGTAGCGGTTAATTTTAACCGCCAGCCCGCCGACCAACATGGCAGTAGCCGCGTAGAAAATGCACGCATACAGCACGGTCAGAAACGACATTAACTTCCCCCGGTCTCGCTTAGGCCTCCGCCACGGTTAAACACATGGCGTCGACATCATTTAATCTGGCTGGCGCCAGTCGGGGAAACCCGCCCGTTGGGGCGACTCACAGATCCCGACTGCGTCCAGTTTTCTTGGTGTAGCTTAGATACAGCCAGTCGGCTTTGGCAAGCCGGCAATCTTACATGCCTGCTTGGCTGGTCCGTAGGGAAACAATTCGTACAGGTACTTGCTGTTACCTTTCTCAGGTCCCAATTTCTTGCCAATGGCCTTGGTCAGAACACGAACGGCGGGAGCAATCTGATAGTCGTTGTAGTATTCACGCAGAAAGTTGATCACTTCCCAGTGCGAATCGGTCAGGTCGACCTTCTCTTCCACCGCCAAGTACTTGGCAGCTTCCTCATCCCACTCGCTCAGATTAACCAGGTAACCTTCTTCGTCGGTTTCGTATGTCTTGCCGTTGATTTCAAAGCCCATGTTTCATCTCCTCAAAAAAATCTTAAATAAAAAATTATTAAATCAAAGCCAGGACTGGACGTTTTTGTTATCTGCTACCAAATCCACGAAACCCGGGTAGTCGACCTGCTTGATGCCATCGATCACGGTGTCCTGCATGCCGCGCGCCTCCAGATCGGGCCACAAAGCATAAACATGGATGTCTTTAGCCATTGCCGCCTTCATCTTGCTCTCAGCTGTGCTGCCCTTGGTCACGGCATACACTGCATCTTCAATCAATAGAATGGTGGAACCCTTCTTGGCCATACGCAGACACGAATCCAACGCATTTCTTTCAGAAGGTGATTTATTCACAATATGCAACATTTTCGCCCCCTAATCAGAAACTCATGACGACGTCTTGCTCGTCCATGAGTGTCGCCATTTCTTCGGCAGTCAGCACTTCCACGTCGACGATCAGATCTTCCTCGGTCAGACCGCGGGATTCCAGCGACTCTTTCTCAACGTAGAGCTTCTCGATATCATAGCCCTCCAGCGCACGGTAGGTAGGCGAGAAATTCTTCATGCCGACTGCCTTGGTGCCTTGGCCCTTTTTAAGCTGGTACACGCCATCGTCCATGAACACCAGGCTGACGTCCTGATCGAAAGCGGCGCTGATCAGCACAACCTCAAGAGACTCCAACGCATAGATAGTGCCATATGGCGCTTTACGATTAATGAATGCGAATTTTTTTACGGTACCCGAGGATTCTTCGTCCATATCGATACCTCCTGTACTTTCACTCATGACTTCTCCCAATCAATCGCCGAAGGTAACCAGACGATCCGCCTGGATGCCGGATTCAACCAGCTGACCCAGACCGGAAATCCGAAATCCCGACGCCAAATTTTCATTCACGATGCCGCGACGCAAAGCAGCAGCCACACATACCACCAAGTCAACACCATGCTCTTCCGCCATCTTACTCCAGCGGTTGACGATATTGCGGTCATCCGCAGGTGGCTCGGTCAGCTTGCTCGCATTGTTCACACCGTCGTGATAGAAAAACACACGATGGATTTCGTGGCCCTTGTCAATCGCCGCCTTGGCAAACTGATACGCAGTATCTGCCGCCTGGTGGTTGTACGGGCCTTCATTCACCAATATTCCGAATTTCATCCCTGAATATCCTGTTAATAGAAAGTTAGACGATTACCAACTTCCTGCCGGAGCTTCCGGCTGGAAGTGGCACGCAGGGGTATTAGAACCGGATGTGCGTGGAAGCGTTCAGCGTCGCACGAGCACCGCGCCAGTCATCAATGTGGTACTTGGTGAAAGGCAGGCCGGTTTTCTCGAAGAATTGCGGCCAGCCAATGCGATCCACCCAGTCAGACATACGCTCCCAGGGTTTGGCATCCGCCTTGTACACACGCAGAATGTTTTTCACTACCGCACCCACTTCTGGCCAGCGAGGCGCATTGTTAGGCAGGCCGGATGCAACCAGCTTGTGGAAGGTCGGACGGAGGCGGGCGTTGGAGTTCTTGCCGCCTACCCAGATAGCTATCTTGGAAAACTCAGGATCGTTGATCTGCATCGGAGGGCAAGGAGGGAAGCAAGCGCCGCAGCACATGCACTTGGATTCATCAATTTCCAAGGAGGGCTTACCATTCACCAGAGCAGGACGAATTGCGGCCACAGGAC
>JAHJJI010000008.1 GCA_018823025.1 Gammaproteobacteria bacterium
AAAGTTTTCGACCTCGATGATTGCTTTCTGCGGATCGATGACGCGCAAATACACCACCGCGTTGACCTTGACCGAGACGTTGTCGCGTGAAATCACGTCCTGGGTTGGCACATCGAGTACCACCGTGCGCAGATCGACGCGTACCATCTGCTGGATGCCGGGAATCACCACAATCAGTCCCGGCCCCTTGACCTTCCAGAAGCGGCCGAGCATGAACACCACGCCGCGCTCATATTCGCGCAGGATACGAAACGATGCGGCGATCAATACGACGATCACCAATACAATGCCGCTGAACCCGAACTCGAACATGGCTACTCTCCTTTGATTTCTGCTTCCATGGGTTTGACCTGAAGCACCAGGCCGTCTCGGGCAAGTACACGGACTTTCTGCCCACGCTGCAAGGGTGTCCTGGTTTGCACGCGCCAGTTCTCGCCGTGAACCCGTGCCCATCCTTCAGTTTCGGCATCATCCAGCATTTCGCCAGCGCTGCCGATCAGACCCTCATCGCCGCTCACTACCCGGCGCTGCCGCGCTTTCAGCGCCATGCCGCCGACCAGTCCGAGCAACAGTGCGCTCACCACGGCGATGGTGATGATCAGCTCGAGGGGAATGCCGAAGCCCGGCACTTCGGTGTCGATCAGGATCACCCCGCCGACCACGAAAGCGATAATACCGCCGATGCCGAGCACGCCGAAGCCGGGAAAAAATGCTTCTGCGACCATGAACGAAATGCCCAGCAGGATCAGTGCCAGCCCGGCATAGTTAACCGGCAACAGTTGCAGGGCATACAGCGCCAGCAGCAGGCAGATTCCGCCGAGCACGCCGGCCACGCCGAAACCGGGCGAGGTGAACTCGAAGAACAGCCCGTAGACGCCGATCATCATCAGGATCAGCGCGATGCTGGGATCGGTGATGACCGCCAGCAGTCTGACCCGCCAGTCCGGCTCGTAGGAGAGCAACGGTGCGCCCGCGGTCGCCAGCAGGACTTCCCGGCCGAGCGTGTTCACCTTCCTGCCGTCGAGCTGTTGCAACAGCTGCGGCAGATTGGCGGCGATGGTGTCGACCACCTTGAGCTTCAGCGCATCCTCGGCCGAAAGGCTGACCGCGTCGCGCACCGCCTGCTCCGCCCATTCCGCGTTGCGGCCGCGCATCTGCGCCAGGCTGCGGATATAGGCAGCGGCATCGCTGACCTGCTTCCGGCTCAAGGTCTGTCTGGAGGTGCCGTCCGGAGCTTGGGCGTCATCGGGTTTCGCTTCGTTCCCGACCGGACTTGGCGCGGGTTTTTTCGGTTCTGAAAAGCCGGGTGAGCCGATCTGCACCGGAGTGGCGGCCCCCAGATTGGTGCCCGGCGCCATCGCGGCGACGTGACTGGCGTAGAGGATGTAGGTGCCGGCGCTGGCGGCGCGCGCGCCGCTCGGCGCGACATAAGTCGCCACCGGTACATTTGATGCGAGGATCGCCTTGATGATCTGTCGCATCGAGAGATCGAGGCCACCCGGCGTGTCTATCTGCAACACCGCCAGTTGCGCCTTCTGCCCGGCGGCATGCGCCAGGCCGCGCACGACGTAGTCCGCTGTCGCAGGGCCGATCGCCCCTTCGATCTTCAGTACAATCACTGGCGGCGAAGCTGCCATCAGCCAGCCAGGCGCAAGGAGTAGCAGCGCCAGCACCAAACCAAGTACGGCTTCGCGGGTTCGTATCCTCATATCCTGATGATCCTCGCCGTTATCTCTATGCTGCTGGAATCGTCCTCGCCTTGTTTTAATATAGTCCATATTCACCCCCTGCATTACCTGGCGGCTTGGCGAGCTGGGCCGTCATCAAGGCTGGCATAAGCGAGGCCGGCGCCATCGAGACCGAGCTTCTGCAATTCTGCCCGCGAGCAAGCACCTGACGTCGCCACTGGTGGGCCTTCTGTTATACTCACAGGCCCTGTTTCGAAGGAGTATTCCAGACCATGAAAGCCCTGTTGGCGTTCTGCATAATTGTTGCTGCCCCATTCGTTTGGGCAGGTGAAAAGCCTGCCTCCATCCCGCCTGCTGCCACCGTCGTCAAGGGCGAGGTCCTCGAGGCCAAGGACGTCGAGAGTTATACCTACCTCCGCCTCAAGACCAGGGACGGGGAGACCTGGGCTGCGGTCAACAAAACATCACTAAAGAAAGGTGCCGAAGTTACGATTGAAAACGTGATGGTCATGAAGAACTTCGAGAGCAAGTCGCTGAAGAAGACTTTCCCGACGATTGTTTTCGGTACCCTGGGCGGTGCGGGAGGAAGCGCATTGGCTGCTGGCAATGACATGGCTGCGGCTCACTCCGGCGTTGCCAAGACGGCAGATATTGGTGATGTCCATGTCCCCAAGGCCAGCGGCGCGAACGCGCGAACCGTTGCGGAAATCATCACCAAGAGTGCCGAGCTGAAGGACAAGCCTGTTCTGGTTCGCGGCAAGGTCGTGAAGTACAATCCGGGGATCATGGGGAAAAACTGGATTCATCTGCGCGATGGCTCAGGTTCTGCTGCGACCGGTTCGAACGATATTCTCGTGACGACCATGAGTCAGGCTAAGACCGGGGATGTCGTGACAGTGAAGGGCGTCGTTCGCACCGACAAGGATTTTGGTTCGGGTTATTCCTATCAGGTGCTTATCGAAGAAGCGACGCTGCAGTAGTGATCAGTTGTGACAGCCCGCGCAGGGAGCCCTGCGCGGGCTGTGTTTTACACGGAATAATAGGCAGTGAGTATCGCCTATATCACATGTAGTTTTCCATACGCTGCAAGCAAGCGCTGGTGCATGTCACACCCTTCCAGCGCCATCCCCGGTGAGTGCAGGCCGAAAAAGCGCTGTTCCCCGCTGAGCAGGGCTTGCGCCAGTTGCAGCGTATCCGCGCCATAAAGGTGCTTCAGTGAGTCGCTGTACGGGGCGGTATTATCCAGGTTGAGCAGGCTTTCGATACAGCGGTAAACCTTGCGGCGCTGTTCGTTCAGTTGCTCGAAATGGCGTACCCATTCGCAGCCTTCACGGATCGCTTCTTCATCCCCGATCGCCAGCGCCAGCAGGGTTTTCAGCTCGCCT
>JAHJJI010000100.1 GCA_018823025.1 Gammaproteobacteria bacterium
AAGAAAGACGCCCACATCCTCACGCTGGAACTGGCACCCAACCCCGACATCGTCGCCAACGTAATGAACCTGCCTAACCCGCCGTTTTGCGTCGGCTTCGCGGCGGAAAGCGAGAATCTCTACGAATTCGCCGAAATGAAGCGGCGTCGCAAAAATCTGCCTCTGCTGGCCGCCAACATGGTGCAGGATGCCATCGGCCAGGAAGACAACGAGCTGATCCTGTTCGATGACGAAGGCACCCACCCGCTGCCGCGCGCGCCAAAAATCGTGCTGGCGAGACAACTGATCGCCCACGTCGCCAAGCTATACCATCATTCAGGAAATAAAAACGGGGCTTGAAATGAAAAAGAATCTGAAAAAGGTCGACGTCAAAATTCTTGACGAACGACTCAAGCAGCACCCGCCCAGCTACGCTACGCCGGGATCGGCAGGGCTGGACCTGCGCGCCTGCATCGAGCACGTCATGACCATCCATCCGGGGCAGACCGAACTGATCCCCACCGGCATCGCCATCCACCTCTGCGACCCCGGCATGGCGGCGATGATCCTGCCGCGCTCCGGCCTGGGCCACAAGCACGGCATCGTACTCGGCAACCTGGTCGGCCTGATCGACTCAGACTACCAGGGACAGCTCTTCGTTTCCTGCTGGAACCGCGGCCATACGCCCTTCATCCTTAACCCGATGGAGCGCATCGCGCAAATGGTCATCGTGCCGGTGATTCATGCCGAATTCAATGTGGTAGACGATTTCGAAGCAAGCGAACGCAGCTCCGGCGGGTTCGGCAGCACCGGACGCCACTAAACTCGCCTCTTTTCAGGTTATGGGCGCATGGCAACTGCGCCCAGGAACCCGTATATTTTCTCATGACATTGAGACGACATCCCAATCCCCTCCCCCTCACCGGGAGAAGGGAAGTCGGAATGAATCACCTCAATAAATCATTAACGCCCCCTGCCGCCACCCATTCCACCGCCGGGACCCATGCCGCCGCCTCCTGGCCCCATACCGCCGCCAGGACCCATCCCCCCGCCCATCGCGGGAGGCATATCCGGCAGAGTAACGCCTCGCTCCTTGGCACGCACCTTCATCTGCTCATGGTGCTCGGCCCGGATTCTTTCACGCTCTTCCTGGGTTTTTGCCGTGCGCATTCTGGCGCGATAAGCCACGCGCTCTTGCTGCGTCATCAACTGCGAGCCGTACACTTGATCCTGGTCCTGAGTACGAAGCTGATCCTGCTGGCGGGTTTGATCCTTCTGTTTCGTTTGATCTTCACCGACAACCAGCGGTGACAGAGCCATCATCCCCACAGCCATCGGTAACAACCATAATTTTTTGGACATAGTATTTCTCCTTCATCAAGAAAAGTTAACGGGCCCCTTATTGCATTATTATAGACAGTCATATGGAACCTGCTCCACGCTTCCTGTGTGACGTGATGCTGGCCCGCCTGGCCCGCTATCTGCGCGCCGCCGGCCTTGACACCACGCTGGCCGTCGAGTCTGCAACCGACGCACAAATCCTGCGCGAGGCGATAGCCGAAGGTCGCTGGCTGCTCACCGCCGACCGCAAAATCACCGAACACAAAGCCGCCAGGGGCCACGTCATCCAGCTCCCCTTCGGCTCGCTCGACCTCCAGGCGTCAGTCCTGAGCGGACAATTTGGCATCGACTGGCTCAGCCACGCCTTTACCCGCTGCCTGATCGACAACACCCCACTACAACAAGCCACATCGGAACACGCGTTGCAGGTACCGGAAGATGTTCGCCAAACGGAGGATGAACTGTTGGTCTGCCCGAACTGTGGCCGGGTTTACTGGCGGGGATCGCATTACAAGCGGATGAGGAAGAAGCTGGAAAGCTGGCAGGAGAATCCAGCGGCAAGATGAATAAAAGCGGCTATGAACACTAAATAAAAGAAAGTTCAATGGACACATCCCAGCTCAAGAGGACGCAAAAGCGCGCAACACTACTTTCACGTTAAGCGTTAGACAGCCTGTCATCGAATTTCAAAACGCAAGGATGACTTCACCTCCGCACCCATTTTGTGCAATAATATTTTTGTACAAAAATATTATTGCAAATCATCATGTAAACAGTGCCACTGAATAATTCAATCCTGTTTATTAGGAGGCATATGAAACGGCAAGCCGTTATGAACGCCTGTATGTTTAGCATCTTGCTACCGATTGCACAGTCAGCATTCGCTGACGAGCAATCACGCAACCTCGCCAATACCCTGACGAAACTTGGCAACCGCGCACTTTCAGCGCAATACCGACCAATTTGGTTAAAGCACACCACCATAAAATTTGGCATGGCTAACAGACAGCCGACATTGATGATAAAAACCCTTCGCCCTATCCGGCAAACCCATAATGAAACCGTATTCTTGCAAGGCAAACTGCGACAGGAAGACGGTGGCGTAACAACGAACATAGGCAGCGGTTACCGCTGGCTAACCGCTGACAACACGTGGGCGCTGGGTTTAAACGGATTTTACGATCAGGATACTGAGTCGAACGCTGACCACATCAGCATCGGGGGCGAAGCGTTCAGTGAAAATACCATCGTGCGTGCGAATCTGTATAACGCCATCGGCAGCCAGCCACTTGCCCTTGATGGTCTCGATCTCAAAGTTGAAGTACCCGCCCCGTTCCCGAACCATGCACGCTTGAGTCTTAAAGCCTACCAATGGAACGATTCGACAACGATCAAACCGGTACGGGGATGGAGAACGACGTTGAAGGCGAACCCGAACAAAAAGTTAAGCGTGGAACTTGGTGCAAGCCACAACACTTGGGATGAGGCAAAGCTTTTCCTGAACCTGACTTATTATTTTGGCCATCGCAGCAAACACAAACCGACTGTATTTGACCGCTTGACACCACGGCACAACCGTATCGTACGTGAGTTCACGATGTAAGCAGGGGCAGCTGATAACTAAAGATACTACCCGGCTAAGCGATTTCAAATAGCAATCCATTCCCAAACACCAACACCGCCCGCACAGCCTTGGGCGCAAACACCCCCTCCATCGCCACCCGATATTCCCTCATCACCCCCAGATATGGCGCAGCGCAAGCCGCCAGATTACCTTCCTCCGCCCTCTCTGCAGCCTTGAAATCCAGTATCCAGACACTGTCCTCGAATTCAACCAGCCGGTCGAGCCGACGACTCTCCCCCGCAGCAGTGCGGTAGGGCACCTCCTTCCAGGCGTTCACATAGCCTACGGGATCGAAGAAGCGCTGCAGATGGGGGGCCTGGGTGAGATGCAGGGCCTCCTGCCAGAGCACATCGAACTCTGCGTCGTCCACTTCCAGCCGATCTTTCATCCATGCACGGTCGAGCACCGGCGCGGGCGGGGCGATCCATTCCAGCAGCGCGTGCAGCCGGATGCCATGGCGCTGCGCTTCGGTCTGGCGCTGGCTGATGCGTTTGCCGGTGGGGATAGCTGGTGGAGTATGGGTCTGAACAGGGGGCGTTACCGCTTTTGGTTGCGCCGCACCTGCGGACAGCTGCGGCATCTGGCCGAGTTCGCAAACTTCTCCGGCTTCTTTTCCGGTCTCTTCCCCGGTCAGGGCATTGCGGATTTTTCCGTGCCAGCTTTCCTCGGATTTGCGCGCGCTCTCGCTACCGCTGACGATCAGCACTTGGCGGGCACGGGTCATTGCGACATACAGCAGATTCAGGTCTTCGCGCCGCTCCAGCCGGGCCTCGGCATCGAAAACCGGCTGCCACTGCGCGGCGCGTTCGCGTTTGCCTGCGTAGAGGAAGAAATGCTGCGGACGGGGATTTTCCGGCGGCCAATCCAGCACAGCCCGGTAGCCGCGCTCGTTACGGGGCGAGGCATGGGCGTCGAGCAGCCAGACGATGGGCGATTCCAGCCCCTTGGAACCGTGGATGGTGAGGATGCGCACGGCGTTGCCGGCATCGCCGACGATGCCTTCGTCCGGTGCCTCTTGCGCTGCCGCACGGCGCAGCTGCTGCAGCTCGTTAATGAACTTGGGCAGGCTGGGATAGCGGCCGCTGTCCACATTCAGCGCCAGTTCCATGAAGGCGTGCAGGTTGGCCTGCACCGCGCCGCGCATCGCTTCCGGCACGGCGGCGGCGTAGCGCTGCAGCAAGTCGCCCTCGAAATAGATGCGATCGAGCAGGTCGTGAACCGGCAGGGTATCGGTGAGTGCGAGCCAGCTTTGCAGCAGACTCGCCGCCCGCGCCAGAGCCGGGCCTGCCTCGTTGCGCACGGCCAATGCCTGCAAGCGCGCCCACCAGGAACCATCCGGCAGCTTTGCCAATCGCATCAGGTCGTCGTCAGAACAGTCGAACAGGGGCGAGCGCAGCGCCTGAGCGAGGCACAGATCAGCAAAGGGCGTAATGAGAAAAGTCAGCAAGGCGGTCAGATCGCTGCATTCCAGCGTTTCGAGCAAACCGCCCTGACGCGAACTGACGTAAGGGATGCGGGCTGTGCGCAAGGCACGCTCGTAAATTTCCAGCCGGGTGCGGCTGCGTTTCAGTAACAGGATGTCGCGGAACTCCGCCGGTCTGCCTTCGCCATTCTCGGTGGCAATCTGCCATGAACTCACCATGCTGCTGATTTTTTCCGCTAGTTGTTGGGCCTCCCGCTCGACGCGCTGGTCTTCCTCTTCTTCCAGCGCTTCGGTCAGGGGGTCGCGCAAGATCAGGACTGACGGTTGGGCTTCGGCAGGTTCTACTTGATCGCCTTGGGCCAGGGGCAGCACTTCCACCCTGCCCGGGATTTCAGTGTGATGCGCTTCATGCAGTTCGAACCCGCTGAATTCAGCCTCCTGCCCGAACAATCGGTTCACCGCCTCCAAGACTGGCTGCGCGCTGCGACGGGAGACGTTCTGCTGCAGTCGCGCCGCGCCGTAGCCTTGTTCCAGAAAATCGGCGGCGATGCCGAACAGGCGCGCATCGGCGCGGCGGAAGCGGTAGATTGCCTGCTTCGGATCTCCCACCAGAAAAACCGTTGGCGCAGTACCCGCACCGGTCGACGCATCGAGCCAGGAACGCATGATTTGCCATTGCAGCGGGTTGGTGTCCTGGAATTCGTCGAGCAGAATATGACGGTAGCGGCAATCCAGCTTGTACTGCATATATTCGGCATGATCGGAACGGTTGAGCAGTTCATGGACGCGCCATTCCACGTCGGTGAAATCCACCGCCCGCCGTTCCTCCTTGAGGCGCTGATAAGCGGCGAGCAGCCCAGCGCCGCAGCGCAAGGCAGCGCGGTTGAAGCGGTAAGCAGCTTGCGCGACGAGTTGGTCTTTCGCTTCCAGCAAGCGAGCAAAAATTGTCCGGTGCAGATCCAGGAAGCGCGCTGCACCAGCCTCGCCCAGCCGCCCTGCCAGCGCCTTGGTGTATTCCCGTTTTCGGGGCTCGCCTTCGCCAGTAAGGAACACCAAACAGAATGACTCGAATTCTCTTGCCGCCAAAGCAACGCGCAGCTTTGTGACATTTTTGAGATCGGTGGCAGTGCCGCGCTCCAGCATGCCGGCGAACTCCTCGGCATCGGCAGCCAATCGGCTATCGGCAAACAACTCGGCCAGCACATCTCGGTCCGGTTCTACCTCCAGATCATGGCGCAATGCTTCAGCCGCGAAGACCGCTCCATCCTCCTCTCCCTGGGTATAAGCCCACCACTCGGCGCGTTTGGAGACGAAGTCGAGGAGCAGGCTGCGGGTGTTATGCAGGCCGTGCTCGGTGAACAGAAAATCCAGCGCCTGGGCAGCTTCAGAATCAGGTTCGGACTGCAGTTCCTCGGCGAACAACTGCCAGGCTTCTTCCAGCAGCGTAGAAGTCTGGTCTAACAGCCCCCAGTCGCCGCCTGCGCCGCTGTTGAGCGGCGCGCGCTGAAGCAGTTGCAGAAACCAGCCATGAAAAGTGTTGATGGTGATACCCGGTTGGGCAGTGAGGAAGATTTCGAACAGGCTGCGGGCGCGGGGCAGCAGGGACTCGATTTCATGTTCCGGCACAGCGCGCTCGCGCAGGAAAGCTCGCACTTCCTCATCCGGCGCCAGCGCCAGCATGCGCAGCCAGTCGCGCAGGCGCGCGGCCATTTCCTGCGCCGCCTTGCGGGTGAAGGTGATCGCCAGGATTTCGGACGGCGCCGCCCCGGCCAGCAGCAGTCGCACGATGCGCGACACCAGCAGCCAAGTCTTGCCGCTGCCGGCGCAGGCTTCAACCACTGCTGAACCAGCAGGATTCAGCGCAGCACGGTTGATTTCATTGCCCGTCATGATAATCCTTGCGGCACAGGCCGCTCATTTCGCAGTAAGCACACGCCTGTTCGCTGCCTTGGGCGGGCAGCGGCGCACCTTGATACAAAGCATTAAACAACTCGCGCAGGCGTTGCCCGGTAGCTTTGCTCAATGCATAAATATCATCCTGCTCCACTATCTTGGTGCTGCCATCCTCGTCCACCGGCACGAATGCAGCTTCGACCACCGCTTCATCCAGCAGTAGCGCATACACCGGCAGCTGCACGTCCTCGCCCGGCGTTTCCAGTTTCTTTTGCAGACCGATGCGGCTCTGGGTCTTGTAATCCAGCACGGAGTAAGCTTCTTCGCCATCGTCCGAACGGGTGTCGACACGGTCGATTCGGCCCTTCAGGGTCAGGCTACGCCCCCCTTCCAGCTCCAATTCCCGCGTGCGCCACAGCTCGCCGTCATGCCAGCGCCAGCCTTCCTGCTCGCGCCCCGCCTGCCAATCGAGATAGGCAGAAATGCGCACACCCCAGCGCAGCGCCCAGGCGCGGGCGAGGTAGTCCGACTCCAGCGCCTGACGGAATTCTTCCCGGCTGATGTCGCGCAGGGCCTGTTCCATCTCGGCCCGGTTGCAGCCGCTGATGGCGGGATAGCGCTGGTGGAAATGGTGCAGGATGGCGTGGACGTGCTCGCCGTAATCCTTCTTTTCCAGCGCCTGCTGCACTTCGTCCAACTCGTTCAGGTGCAGGGCATGGCGAGCGTAAAACTGGTAGGGGCAGTCCATCAGGCTGTTGTAGCCGCTGGCCGAGAGGGCAACGGGAACCAGTTCGGGCGTCAATGTCGGGCGGGCCGTGGCGGGCAACGGAGGAAGAATATCGGCAGCCTCCCCAGAAATCTCAGCCGCCCTGCGCGGCAGCTCCTCTCCATAGGCCAGTTGGTGGAAGACCTCCAGCCGATCTACCCACGGGCTTGCCAGATTCGGTTCGGCGTTTTTTCGGCCCTGCCAGGTAATGAGCAGGGTGCCGCAGTCCGCCAGCAGCGAGGTGAAGTTCTGCTCCATCTGGCGCAAATCCTGTTCGAAAGTCGGCAGCCCCAGTTGCGCCCGCACCGATTGGTTGAAAAAGGCGCTTTCCTTTCCTCTTCCCGGAAAATGGGCGGCATCGCCGCCGGCCACGATCACGCCGTCGAAGCGGCGCAGGCGCGCGGCGCCGAGGTGCGTAAATACCACCGGGCTGGTGATGCCGGTATCGCGGAAGGTGGCGGCTTCGAGCTGGCTGTCGAGCCAGCGTCGCCATTCGCTCAGTGTAAATAGCCCCTGATCCTGGCCCAGTTCTTTTTGCAGACGCTCTAGCAAGCGCAGCAACTGCTCACCTGCCAAGTCCTGCGTCAGGCCCTGGCGCAAACCCAGCACCTCCAGGCTTTCCAGCAGGCTGGCCAGCCATGCTGCAAGCCCACGCTTGCGCACGCCGAAACGGGCCTGTGCCTGCTCCAGCCGGGCCAGCAGTGTGAGCACATCCTCCGCGCCTTCACGTTGCGCCAGGCCGCGGTAGTGGTGCAAACCGGAGATCACGCTATGGCGGCGCACCAGTTGTTCCAGTCCGTAGACCGCATGCTTGCGCGCCCCGCCCTCCCAGTCGGCGAAAATCAGCGGGGATTTGAGCAGGTCGAGCAGATCGAGATGGTGGAAGCGACTGGCCATGACGTCGAGCCAGCGCATCACCACGGCGCTGGCAGCCACGGTGGAAAGCGTCCAGCCGGTTTCGTCCGCTACCAGAATCTGGCCGCGCTCCAGCAGGGCTCGGGCGCGACGAGCCACCAACCGGTCCTGGGCGATCACCGCGATGGAACTTTTGCCTGCCAGGAGCCACTCACGAATCTGGCTATCCACAGCCTGCGCTTCCTGCTCAAGACTATGAGCCTCGAGCAATTCAAGGCGGCCGGACAGCGGGCTTGCCGGGCAGTTCTGGCGGAATCCGGTGGCGCGCTCGCGCAGGCCAGGTGCTGCTGCTTCTGTGGCCGTCGGCGACTGCCAGGCGGCTTGCACCAACTGGCTCAAATCATCGGCTGGAACTTCTCCACCGCAACCGTACAGGTGTACCGGCTGCCTTTCTCCGTAACGGCGGAAAAAGTCCTGCTCCATCGGAGTCAGGCCGGACAAGCCGACGGCATACAAGGGTGAGGAAGCATTATCAGCCAAGCCGGCCAGCCGCAAATGATAGGCGGTGACACTATCGACACGGCCATCGCCGCTGAGGCTCATGGCATACCACAGCTCGTGCACCAGACGCGCCTCGAACTGCAGCGGTTCGCCGGCGCGGGTACGGTAGGCCTGCTCCAGCAGCGCGACGAATTCGGGATAGGAAGCCGGCAAGCCGGTTCCCTGCCGGGCCATATCGTCGAACAGGCTGAGCAGTTCCCGGCTGACATGCCACAAGTCGGCGTCGGCAAACCACTTTCTCTCGCGCAGAGCCTGGTAAAGCAGGGCAGCACGGCAGCTGTCGGGGAGAATTTCACGTCCGAGCACCGCGCCCCCTGCCCATTCAGTCAGGGTGATCATGCGCGGCAGAAGCAGGGAAGACGCTCCCGCTGCCTCGCACAGCGCCTCGCCCATCAAATCGACGGCATGAAAATTCGGCAGCAGAATCACCAGGCCGGTCAGCCTGGGCAGTTGCTCCTGTTCCAGCGCGACGATATCCCGTGCAGCGATGCGCAGCAGATTCAGGGCAGAAACAGTGTCAGCCGGAAATTTCCGCATATAATGAGTTGATAGTGTCCGGGAATACCGGGAACAGTAGGGAACAACCTGATTTTATCCCGAAACCGGGTGGCATAATCAACGCATTCACCCAACAATTCCCCTTGCCGGATTTTTTTGGTTAGGATAAAGTTCAAAAAACCATTTCATACCCAGCCCATAAACCGGCAACACGTCTGTCACAACAAAAAAGCAAACACCATCGTCTAACTGTCACAGCGTTTCACAATCTTTTCCGTTGATTCTCTATTTGAATTGGAGCCAGCACCTCATGAGCGAACATATCCATTACGTCACCGACGACACCTTCGAACCAGAAGTTCTGCAATCCCCGTTACCTGTACTGGTTGATTACTGGGCAGACTGGTGCGGCCCATGCAAGATGATCGCCCCGATTCTTGACGAGATCGCGCAGGAATACGCAGGACGCATCAAAGTCGCCAAACTCAATATCGACGAAAACCAGGCCACGCCGCCAAAATTCGGTATTCGCGGCATTCCTACCCTGATGATTTTCAAGAATGGCAACATCGAAGCCACCAAAGTCGGCGCCCTGTCAAAGTCTCAACTGACCGCATTCATTGACAGCAATATTTAAAGCCGCTAACCTAGCGCCTGACTGCCCGTTCCTCGGGCTCAGGCGCAAGCTTCTTCCCGCCGCACTCTAAGAAATTCCAGATCCACCTTGCTCCACCTTTGATCCACCTTTTCTACAGATTCATCCTACCCTACCGCCATGCGCTTATCTGATTTAAAACACCTCCCCGTCACCGAACTGGTGGAAATGGCCATCACCAACGAAATCGAGGGTGCAAGCCGCCTGCGCAAGCAGGATCTGATCTTTGCCTTATTGAAGAATCAGGCCAAGAAAGGCGAAAGCATTTACGGCGAAGGCACGCTGGAAGTCCTGCCGGACGGTTTCGGCTTTCTCCGTTCTCCTGACACTTCCTATCTGGCCGGGCCGGACGACATTTATGTCAGCCCCTCGCAGATTCGCCGCTTCAACCTGCATACCGGCGATTCGATAGAGGGCGAGATCCGCACCCCTAAAGAAGGCGAGCGCTATTTCGCACTGGTCAAGGTGGATCAGGTCAACGGCGAACCGCCCGAGAACTCCAAGCACAAGATCCTGTTCGAAAACCTGACGCCGCTGTTCCCGAATCAGCCAATGATTCTGGAACGCGATATCAAGGCGGAAGAGAATATTACCGGTCGCGTCATCGACATGGTCGCACCAATCGGCAAGGGCCAGCGCGGCCTGCTGGTGGCCTCGCCTAAATCCGGCAAGACCGTGATGCTGCAACATATCGCCCACTCCATCGCGGCCAACCACCCGGAATGCTATCTGATCGTGCTGCTGATCGACGAGCGGCCGGAAGAAGTGACGGAAATGCAGCGCTCGGTGCGCGGCGAGGTGGTTTCCTCCACCTTCGACGAACCCGCCACGCGCCATGTCCAGGTCGCCGAAATGGTGATGGAAAAAGCCAAGCGCCTGGTGGAACACAAAAAGGATGTAGTCATTCTGCTCGACTCCATCACTCGCCTGGCACGTGCCTACAACACCGTGGTGCCGTCTTCCGGCAAGGTGCTTACCGGCGGCGTGGATGCCAACGCACTGCAGCGCCCAAAGCGTTTCTTCGGCGCAGCGCGCAACATCGAAGAAGGCGGCTCGCTGACCATCATCGCCACGGCGCTGGTGGATACCGGTTCGCGCATGGACGACGTGATCTACGAGGAATTCAAGGGTACCGGCAACATGGAGATCCACATGGATCGCAAGATGGCGGAAAAACGCCTGTATCCAGCGATCAACGTCAACCGCTCCGGCACGCGTAAGGAAGAGTTGCTGATCAAACCCGACATTCTGCAAAAAATCTGGGTGCTGCGTAAACTGCTCTACCCGATGGATGATCTGGAGGCAACGGAATTTCTGATCGACAAGATCAAAGCAACCAAGAACAACGCGGACTTTTTCGATTCGATGCGCCGTTAATAACGGCGGCAACAACCGGACTTGATAAAGCCCATTTTTTAGAGGATAATCCCTCTTTTTTAAGAATTCGGCCCTAAAAAAAGCCGCCAGATTCCAAGGATTTAAGCCATGAAACCGGAAATTCACCCAGAATATAAAGAACTTGAAGTGACTTGCAGCTGCGGCGAGAAGTTCACGACCCGCTCCACCATGAGCAAGCCGCTGGGCATTGAAGTCTGCTCGATGTGCCACCCGTTCTACACCGGCAAGCAGAAGACCATCGATACCGCCGGTCGCGTTGAGAAATTCCGCCAGAAATACGGCATGAAGTAAGCTTCGACGCACCGCAGCAACATTAAAGGCAGCTTGAGGCTGCCTTTTTTGTTTTACCCTGCATGGTCTAATATAACGCCATGAAACTTCCACGCGCTTTCAGATTAGTCACCGGACTGCTCTGCCTGGGACTGCTCGCCAACTGTGCCGTCAATCCGGTGACAGGACGGCAGAATTTCGTCATGATGTCCGAAAACGAAGAAGTCCGCACCGGCCAGAAGGGCGACGAGGAAGTCCGCAAGGAATACGGGGTCTACGATAACCCCGCCCTGCAGCGCTACGTCAACGAAGTCGGTCAGCGCCTCGCGCAGAAAAGCCACCGCGGCAACCTGGAGTACCACTTCACCGTGGTCGACAGCCCGGAAATCAATGCCTTCGCCCTGCCCGGCGGCTATATCTACATCACCCGCGGCATCATGGCCTATCTCAACTCCGAGGCCGAACTCGCCGCCGTGCTGGGGCATGAAATCGGCCACGTTACCGCGCGCCACAGCGTGCAGCAATACAGCGCCTCGATGGCCGCCAGCATCGGCGTGGCGCTGGGCTCCATCCTGGTGCCGGAATTGCGTGGCGGCGCTCAGGACCTGCTCAGCCTGCTCGGCAACGCATTGCTTTCAGGTTACGGGCGCGACCACGAACTGGAAGCGGACCGCCTCGGCGCTGAATACCTGGCGCTCACCGGTTATGATCCACAGGCGATGGTAAAGGTGGTCGGCGTCCTCAAGAACCAGGAACTGTTCGATGCAGAAATCGCCCGCGGAGAAGGCCGCGAGCCGAGACGCTATCACGGCCTGTTCGCCACCCACCCCGACAACGATACCCGGCTCAAGGAAGTCGTCGGCGAGGCCAACCGTTTCGTCCAGCAATCCCAAACCGATAGCCGCCAGGCCGCTTATCTGGCGCATATCAACGGCCTGATTTTCGGCGACAGCCCCAGCCAGGGCATCGTCCGTGACAGCCGGTTCCTGCATGACGGCTTGGGATTCGGGCTGAATTTTCCGCCTGACTGGAAAGTCAAAAACAACCCCGACAGGGTTATCGCCCTCAGCCCGGAAAACGACGGGCAGATCGAATTGCTTCTGGCCGGCCCCGCACGCGGCACACCGGCAGATTTCCTGCGCCGCAATATCCGTCTGGATACCGGCAACGAGCTGGATACCGCCCAAATCAACGGTCTGCCCGCCGCCACCATGAGTGGAGTTCGTCAGAACAAGCCGGTCAAGATCGGAGTGATTTTTTTCCGGGACCAAGCCTTTATCCTGTTCGCCACTGCAAAAACCCCGGCTGCCTATAATCAACATCGGACAGCCATATCGTCCGCGATCGGCAGTTTCCACGCTTTGCAGGATTCCGAACGTAAACTGGCGAAACCCAACCTCATCCATACCCGCACGGCAAAAAGAGGGGAAACCTTCGCCAGCCTGGCGCGCCCGTCTCCCCTCGGCAAGAATGCCGAAGGCTACCTGCGCCTGATGAATCACGCCTATCCCAGCGGTGAGCCGCAGGCAGGGCAGCACCTTAAAACGGTTGAATAGCCGCCGACACTATCTGACACTCCATGAACCCACCCACAAACCTGACCAACTCCAGCAGCCGTTCAACCTTCTTCCTGCTTGCCACCCTTTGTCTTGCCTGGATATTGCCCGGCCTGATCGGCCATCAGCCCTGGAAACCGGATGAAGCCTACAGCTTCGGGCTGATTTACCATATTCTTCAAAGCGGCGACTGGATCGTACCGACCCTGGGTGGCGAGCCATTCATGGAAAAACCGCCGCTGTATTACATCACTGCGGCGCTATTCGGAAAAATATTCTCCTTCGCACTCCCCCTGCACGACGCAGCGCGACTGACCACCGGCTTTTTCATGGCGCTCGCGCTGCTGTTCACCGGGCTGGCTGGCAGAGAACTGTGGGGCAAGAGCCATGGCCGCCTCACCGTGCTCATCCTGATCGGCTGCCTGGGACTGCTGATCCGTGGCCATGAAATGATCACCGACACCGCCTTGCTGGCCGGTTTTGCCATGGCCATCTATGGCTTGGCGCTGAGTCGCAGGAGATTCGCACTGGCAGGCATCTGGCTCGGTACGGGAACCGGTATCGGCTTCATGTCCAAAGGGTTGATCGCACCCGGGATCATAGGGCTGACAGCACTGATCTTACCGCTCCTGTTCCGCCACTGGCGCAGCCGGGATTACGTGCGGTGCCTTGCAATCGCATTCCTAGCGGCTGTACCCTGGCTCACCATTTGGCCGACCCTGCTGTATCTGCGCTCACCCGAACTGTTCAGGGAATGGTTCTGGATCAACAATCTGGGTCGATTCCTGGGGTTTGCCAAACTCGGACCCAGCAGCGATCACATGCATTATTTCAAAATCCTGCCCTGGTTCGCATGGCCCGCCCTGCCGATTGCGCTATGGACGCTGTGGCAGGGACGTCGCACCATCTTCAGGCAACCCGAGGCTCAACTTGCACTCACCACCTTCCTGATGATGCTGGGGGTGTTCAGCCTGGCTTCCGACGCGCGCGAGCTCTATGCCCTGCCGATGCTGCTGCCACTCTCGCTGCTCGCCGCACCCGGCGTCAACACCCTGCGCCGCGGCGCGGCCAGTGCGCTGAACTGGTTCAGCATCATGACCTTCGGCTTTATCGCCGGCGTGTTCTGGTTCTTCTGGTTCGCCCTGGTCTCCGGCCATCCTGCCAATCAGGCGGAACGTTTGCAAAGATTGCAGCCGGGTTACATCCCGACTTTCGAACCGCTGCATTTTGCCATTGCGCTCATTGCCACCCTTGCCTGGCTGTTCATCGTTTTCTGGGCAAGATCCCTGCCCCGAAATCCGCGCGCGGCGCTCAACTCGGCGACCGGCATCACGCTGGTGTGGGTGATCATGATGACGCTGGCACTGCCCTGGCTGGATGCCGGCAAAAGCTACCGTTCCATGATCACCTCCATGCAACAGGCGCTGCCCGCCCACCACGCCTGCATTTCCAGCAGCAAACTGGGCGAGCCGCAGCGCGCCATGCTTGAATACTACGCCGGCATCCTTACCAAACGTACGGAAACTCACCAGGGAATCGAGTGCAATCTGCTGCTGGTGCAGGGCAGCGCCAACAACCCGGATGCGCCACCCGGCCCGGAATGGACTAAAATCTGGGAAGGCAACCGACCCGGAGACAGGTCGGAGCGCTATTGGCTGTTCCAGCGCCATCCATCCTGAAACTCAGCGCCTACTTCCGCATCTTCTTTCTGATCTGATCCAGGGTATTTTTGGCGGCGTCCTGCTCCGGACCACCCAGGAGGACGGCCTGATTTGCCAAAGCCAGCGCTTCGGGATAACGCTTTTGCTCGGCCAGCGTTTGGGCAAGGTTATTGTAGGCAATGGCGGACTTCGGATGATCCAGCGTTGCCTGCAAGTATGCTTTTTCGGCGCGTTTCCATTTGCCTTGGGCGTAGGCCGCATTGCCCAGGCCGATGCGGGCGGAGAGATTGCGCGGCCAGCGTTTCAGGGCGGCATCATAGGCGGCTTCGGCGCTTTTTGGCGGGATGAATTTTTCCACAGCCACTGCCGCGGCAACGTAGGCAGCTTCAGTCGCGGTGCGCGGCATCCTGCCCGGCGGCAGCGCAAGCATGGCCCAGTAGCCGGCGCGCTCCCAGGTATGCTCGAATGTCGTAAAGGGCAGCACCTGCCGCCGCTCCAGGCCGGAGCGCAGAATGATTTCCTCGCGCTTGAGGTCGTACCCCACCACCACTGCGTAATGCCACACCGGATACCAGCTCAGCGCCACATTCTGCAACACGAGCACCGGCGAACCAGCCGCCACTTCCACCAGCAAATCGTCCAGCTTAGGCGCCAGCTCATAGGCCAAAAAACCGTTGCGCCGCGTGGCAGCCAGCATTTCCACTTGCAGGCTGCCCGCGAGTCCCGGCAGATACACTTGTGGGGTCAAATCCTGCGGGGTCACTTTTGCGCCACCCGCGTTAAGCGCCATAGCGAGTGACGCCGGACCGCACTGATGGGTCTCCTGAGGGTAGAACGGCACCTTGCTGAGTTCCATCTGCTGCGGCAGCTGCCTGGGGTGCGTCTTCAGCAGCGCCTGAGTCTGCGGCGTAGCGCAGCCGCCCAGCCAGATCAAAAAGAAAACGCCCGCGATCAGGCGGGCGCAGACTCGAAACAACATGGCTCGAATTTACTTGATCGAGCGCGTAAACGGAAACACTTTGGTATAGCCCAGAATGTCCGTCACCAGCAGGATCACAAAAACAGTGAACAATATCCCGATAATATCGCCACCGGCGGGCATCTGGTCCAGCTTGCCCGCAACCTTCTGTACCTCTTCGTCGGTCAGTGCATCCACGCGCGCTTTGGCGGTGTAGACGTCGACCCCCTGAGTCTGCAATTCCTTACGCACGTCTTCACGGTCAAGGAAGGAACGAATACGCTCGCGCTCTGATTGAGACTGGGCGGACACGGCCACCTTGTCCGTTCCCACCAGCCCGGCATGGGACGACTGAAGCGGCAAGCCAAGACCCAAAACGCTGGCGATCAGCAAGCGGCTGGTTACGCGCATAAAACGTGAATTCATAATATTTTCTCCAGTTAAATTTGGGGTGCGACTAACCAGTATATGTTACACAAAACCATTTTTCCCTATGGTTACCCTTTGTTAATCTTCAGCTTAGTCTATCTATTTCTCCTCGGCACACATGCCTTCATATCATCCCCACGTTCTCCACCTTGGCATCCAGAAAATCAATTTGGGCGACCTATTTTTTTGTTGCACCGCCATTTTCTGCTTATACGCATCTTGAATTTCCATGGCTTACTACTTAAGGGGTTAGCGACAAATTAATCTCAGTTGGTCGACTTTAGAACCAGCCGGTTTTCAACCGCATTTACGTCAGCCACCGCACCCGCCAGTGCTCCGGCCCTATCGCTATTCGGTTGCGTATCGACCGATCCAGTTAATGTCACTATGCCTTTAATGGTATCAACACTGATTTGTAACGTCTTGAGACCGGGCTCGGCAAAAATGGCCGCTTTAACCTTGGCCGTAATCTCCGCATCATCGATGGCCGCACCGGCTTTCACGCCTTGCTCTCCCAGCTTTTCACCGACCTTGTCAGCCACCTCGCCTATTTTTTGGCCGGCTGCTTCTGCCGTCTGGTCTATCTTTTTACCTGCGGTCTCTGCAGGCCCCGGGTTGTCGCATGCGGCAAGCCCAACAGCCAATAGAGTCGAAATACCGATTAATTTGAAATTCTCTAAAATATTCATTTTGGTTCCCTTCCCAAACTTATTCATATCGCCGAAAAATTAAGTTTCAATCGATTGACAGATCAAACAAGGAATGTAGGACGGCCCTCTGAAGCAGATGCCCAGAGTGCCGTCCAGCAAGCCAATCTGCTATGCGTTACTTGATCCGCATGTCGTTCTTGACCGACTTCACACCCTTGACACTGCGTGCAACCTCAACGGCTTTGCTTTCAGCGACGCGGGAACTTACAAAACCGCTCAGTTGAACCTCTCCTTTGAAAGTCTCCACATTGATTTCGGCGGATTTCAAGGAAGGCTCATTGAATATGGCCGCCTTGACCTTGGTGGTGATGACGCTATCGTCCACATATTCACCGGTGCTTTCCTGCGTCGAAGTGGCCGCGCAACCCACGACAGAAACCAGCGCAAGGGCCAGGAAAAATGCGGAAAGATATTTGCCAAGTTGTTTCATGATTAAATTCTCCCAAAATATATGAACCAAAACATCGGTGTTACTTGCAATTGAAAGGCACCCCGAAAATGTCTGATCACCTTCCGTCCCATCCTACAAAGTTAAGATTATCCTTGAAGCCGGGTGCCGTCTGTACGCTGTCGCACATAACCCCAACAGGCCCCAATCCCTTTGCGGTAATCATTTGCACACAAGCCAACTGACTCAACAGGTGGGTTTTTTTAGGCATCAAACAATCTAGTTATGCGTTATGTGCGTCACCGCACGGTGCGTATCTGCGGGGAGAGGTTTAATGATGTCGGAAGGTTTTCAGAACCGGTGGTTTTCCAAAAGGGTCATCCAGATTTCGATGCGGCACTAAAGTTTCACGCCACTAATCCCAATCTCGTGATATCGGCATGAGCATCACTCTGGACGACATCGTCAGAAAGGTAGTCATCTTGGAAATGCACACCATCAAAGCTGACAAATCCCCCCTCCTCAGCATCGAGATGATTTGGATCTGCATCGCCGGCATCGCTGTTGCCATGGGCTGGATTCCAACTTAAGGAAAAACTGAAAATCATTGCTACAATTCAAGTCAGCGATGAAAAAGAGGTGTAACGCAGCGCAGGCAATGGCAGAGAAAGATTATGTGCGTGCCCGGCTGCTGGCGGAACAAGCACAGATCAACGCCCAACGGGCTGAAGCGATGGCGAGTTCAGTCAAGGCAAAAAAAGCAGCGTATGCATTGCAGAAAGATAGTCGCGTGCTGCGCCAGAAAATAGACCGTCATACCCAGTAAGCATCAATGGAGCTCATCATGCAAAAAACCCGATACTTTCCCATGACCCTGATCGCTGCTGCTGTCGCGATTTTTTCAGGCTGCAGCTCGATACCGCAAAATTCACCGCTAACAGAAGCACATAGCAGTTACAACAGCGCACGATCCGACCCCCAGGTCATGAATTTTGCAGCGGTTGAATTGTTGCAAGCCGGCGAGTCGCTGGGCAAGGCGGACCATGCATTGAGTAAAGGGGTAAATGAGGGCAAAGTCGATCAACTAGCCTATATGGCCAAGCTGCAAGTGGGAATTGCTCAGGAAACCGCCGAGCGGAAAAGCCATGAATTAGCCGTCACCAATGCCAGCTCAAAAAGAGACCAAGACCTCCTTCATGCGAAAACGGCTGAAGCCGATGCAGCCAAACAGGAGTTGGCGGTCGTGGCGGAAACGGTCGATCAGCAAGCTGCCGCATTGGCGATTGCCAGCGCCAATGCGGAACGTGACCAGGCACTCATTGCCCAACAGGAAATTCAGCTCAAGGAATTGAATGCCAAGAAAACGGAACGCGGCCTGGTGATCACACTAGGCGACGTATTGTTCAGCTCCAACAAAGCGCAGCTGGAATCGGGCGGTATCCACAACGTGCAAAAGCTGGCGGACTTTCTCAAACAATATCCGCTCTACAAAGTATTGGTTGAAGGCTACACCGACAGCACCGGCAGTAACAACCTCAATCAGGAGCTCTCTGACCGACGCGCCAATGCCGTGCGGACGGCTTTGCTCGACATGGGGAGCCGCAGCGACCATGTCACTGCGCGGGGTTATGGTGAGGCTTATCCGGTTGCCGGCAATGACACTGCCGCCAGCCGTCAATTGAATCGGCGCGTGGAAATCATCCTCTCCGACGGCAACGGCAATATCGCTCCACGCTGAGCATCAGCGGAAAATAGACTATACAGTAAATTCAAGGCGTTCATTTTTAGGCTATTCTCAATTGGGAAGCATCCCATTGATTATTGTGTTGTTGATGTTGGTCGGTGCAATTCCTACCTGGCCACACAGCAGGTCATAGGGTTATGCCCCGAGCGAAGGGCTAGGGCTGGCATTGATCATCCTTCTCGTTCTGTTGCTGCTGGGACTATTGTGATCCCTAAAAAGTCTGCTCGATAAGTGCGCTAGCGTACAGAGGTTTTTTTCAAATCAGGAGATCATTGTTAAACAATCAATGACGCTCGTGGATACAAAAACAATATCTGCTCGTCTTACTTAGGAGTAGCGAAAATGCTCGGAACTATTGCGTTTATCCTGATCATCCTGTGGCTGCTGGGTTTGGTCTCCTCCTACACCATGGGCGGATTCATTCACATCCTCCTGGTCATCGCGATCGTGGTGGTATTGTTGCGCGTCATTCAAGGTCGACGCCTGTGACGACCCTGTAAGCTTTCTATGCAGCGAGGGGTCAGGTAAAGCGATCCGGCTGTTCACGGTTTCTGTTTTACCCGTCTTCCCCGCCGCCCATACAAATGTATCTCAACAGGAGCAAATCAAGATGGACTCAATCAAGATGTTGGCAATCATGCTGATCGTAGCCGGCGGATTAGCGTTAGCTTATGGTGGCTTCACTTACACCAAGGAAACGCATCAAGCCAAGCTGGGTCCGATAGAGCTGACTGTCAAGGACACGGAGACAGTAAACATCCCAATCTGGGCTGGCGTGGGGGCAATGGTGGCAGGGGTGTTCCTGCTCATTACTGCGCGCAAGTAGAATCAGCGCCCTCTGATTAGCGAAGCAAAATATCTGCCGGCCGTGATGAATTTTTCTGCTGCAGATAAATGGATATGCCATCGATACCGTGCATCTGCATGCCGGACGTTGACCCATTTTTATTAGTTAAACCGCAATAATAAACGACAGGAATCCCCCATGAAAACGAATGAACTAGCAACTGATAACAATTTGAAATCATTATCTAATGATGTGATCGCCGATTTGAAGGTGGTGGTGACAGATACGGAAGCCCTGCTGAAAGCGACCGCCAACCAAGGCGGTGAAAAACTGTCAGAAGTGCGCGCAAAAGCGGAAGAATCCCTCGTGGTTGTGAAAGCCAGGATGGCAGAGGCGCATACGGCTTTGGTCATCAAAACCAAAGAAGCCGCCAAGGCCACCGACGTTTATGTCCACGAAAATCCATGGCAAGCCGCCGGCATCGCCGCCGGTGTCGGCCTGCTTGTCGGCTTGCTCATCGGCCGCCGCTAGTCGCTTCGTCGTGACCGAGAAAACGCCCGGCGAAAGCAAGGGGCTGCTCGATTCACTTGCGACTCTTGCGGCAACGCTGGTTACCATCGCGCATACACGCCTCGACCTGTAATCTGCAGCCTTGTCTTGCTTGCGGTACTGCGGCCTGGTCGCATCGGGAAATGGCTGGAGCGCGGCTGGGTAATGTGGCAGATGACGCATAAGCTGCGCGGCAGGTAGCAGGAAGCCGAAAAATCCAGAAAAGCAGCCAGTCTGTCTATCTGTCTATTGCACGCCAAAACCCAGTCCGACAGGCTGCTAGCAATGCAAAATACGCTCGTAGGTTTCCTTGTCCGCCCGGTAACACGTGCAGGACGCAGCTTCCAAGCCAGCGATGTCGCGAATCTTGATATCCCCGCGGCTATAGCTGATCAGCTTTTTCTTCTGCAGCGAACCCGCAGCTTTGGTGACACCCACGCGACGCACGCCCAGCATATGGGCAAGAAATTCGTGGGTGATATGGAACTCCTCTGAGTGCGCCCGGTCTCGGGTCATCAGTAGCCAGCGGGCAAGGCGCTCTTCTACTACATGGAAGCGGGTGCAAGCGGCTGTTTGCGCCAGTTGGCTCATCAACACATAGAGGTAGCGGTTCAGCTCCTGCAGCAGTGCAACGCTGCGTTTGAGTTCGCGCTGGAAGCCTTCAGCATCCATTCGCCAAGCAGGGCCTGCGCCCTGCACCACGACATGCAAGGGTGAAACATCCACCCCAAGCATGAGGGGAATCCCGTACATCCCTTCACTGCCGACCAGAGCCACCTCCAGACTGCCGTGGCCGTCGATGGGAGTCATTAATGAAATAAAACTATCGGTGGGAAAATACACATGACGAATCGTCTCCCCAGGCTCGCAGAGTATATTTCCGAGAACCAGATCGACTTGCTCACAGCCTGACATCAACTGTTGGCGATCTTCGCGAGGAAGGGCGTCAAGAAGTCTGTTTTCCGCAGATGACACTCGATTCTCCTGAGCGTTGGGGATGATTGAAGCGTCCTGGCGCAAGCGGTTATCGCTGCGACACAGGCTATTTTTGCTCGGGCCGAACCGGAGCAATAACCACGGTTGGTTTATCGCAGGAACTCAATCCGAACTCGACTAAAAGCAATGCAAATAATATGGAATATTTCATGATTGATCCTCTTAAATGAATAGTAAAAAACCACGCATTTTATTGTGATCCCCTGGCGCAGTCGTACAACCTGAAGTGACATGACGCCCGGCAATGCAACATTTTAAAAGGGTAAACTGAAGCGCTAGCCAATTCTGTACGCTGGCGAACATAGCGCGTAATTTTTCAAGGAACGATATAGCCGGCGGTGATATTGAACCAGGATTGGAGGGTGATGCTGACGGATTTTCTGACTGCAACGCATCCGTGATATTTATAAGGTATCTTTATAAGGACCGGGAATATTTGCCAGCGTGCCTGGCTCGATTACATCACTCCATCTGGTGCGATGATAGTGACGGCTTGAAGGGGCGGAATGCAGTGGCACGCTTCTCGTCCCGCGAGGCGGAAGGGTCTGCCCGCATGCAACGGGGCTCCACGGCTTGCGTAGCAACCACATCGGGGAGCAGTCGATCGAATTCCGTTTTGACTACCTGGTAGCACTCGCAGGCCCGTTTCTCCAGTCCAGACCGGTCAAGCACAGTGATGTGACCACGGCGGTAACTGATCAAACCCGCGTGCAGCAACTTCCCGGCGGCCTCCGTGATGCCCTCGCGACGCACTCCGAGCATATGGCCAATCAATTCCTGCGTCACGATCAATTCATTCGAGGGCGATCGGTCGATACTTGTCAGCAGCCAGCGACACAGTTGCTGCTCCACCGAATGGTGTCGATTGCAGACTGCGATCTGGGATATCTGTGTAATCAGCGCCTGGGTGTAACGCAGCAACAAATCTTGCAAGGCGCTGGAACGGCGCCCCCCGCCACGATTTAATGCCTCCTTCAGCAACTTCGACTTGAGCCGATAAGCATAGCCCGCGCACCGCACCATGGCCAGATTGGGCATGGTTTCACCGCCCGTGCAGAGGGCGACACCAATCACGCCCTCGTTGCCGACCCCGGCGATTTCGACTGATGCGCCATCCTCCATGACGTAAAGCAGCGAGATGATGCAAGTCGTGGGGAAATAGACGTAACGCAGTTCGCCCCCGGACTCGTAAAGGACATCGCCGAGCCGCATCTGGACCAGTTCCAGATGGGGAGACAGGCGTTCGAATTCGGCTGCGGGCAGTCCGGCGAGAAGGAGGTTTTGTCGTACGGCATGTGAGTCAGGCATTTGAACTCCCGCATCAGAAAAAACCCAACCCTTTAATGACGATGGTTTAGGACTGGCTGCCAAAATCCAGTATAGGACATTCTCTGAATTATGTGCGCTACCGCACGGACGGCATTTTATTTTGAGACTAACCTGCAATCATCAATTCAGGAGGTTTTATTATGAAAACGCCCAAAATAATTATCGCAACTTTTCTCAGTGTAGCGGCTCTGATGAGCGGCTGCGCGAGTACCGATACGCGTCCCGTGTCTTCTTCGCCATCCTCGTCATCCTATTCCCGCGCTGCTTATGGCGTGATTGACGCGATCGAGATCACCCGTGGCAGTAGCGACGGGATAGGCGGTAGCGGCATAGGTGCTGGCGCCGTCATCGGCGGTGTCGTAGGCGGCGTGCTCGGGCATCAAGTCGGTGGTGGCACCGGCAAGGATATTGCGACCGTGGCCGGAGTAGTAGGTGGTGCCATGGCGGGTCACCAGATAGAAAAGAGCACTAAGCCGCAAGACGCCTATCGTATCCGGGTACGGCTTGACAACGGTGGGGTTCAAACCGTGACGCAGCCAAGCATTAGCGACTTGCGCGTCGGAGACCGTGTCCGTATCGAGAACGACCGCGTATCTCGCTACTGACCAGTAACATCATTGCCGGCGGCCTGTTGTGCACCGGATTAATAGTTTCAGATTACTCATAATTAACAAAAGGGAAAAAACATGAAAACTTCACGACTCGTACTAAATCTGCTTGTATTGGCTTCTTTAACCTCAGTGGGCATCGCTTCAGCACACGAAGTCGCCAAGGCAGGTTATCTGCTCGATACCCGCGGCAATGTGGTCAAGAACAACTACAACGAATGCTGGAGAACCGGCTACTGGACACCGGCCATGGCGATTGCGGAATGCGACCCGGACCTGGTGAAGAAAGCCGAGCCCAAAATGGCAGAAGCCAAGGCTCCCGCTGCCGTTCCTGTCGCCGGCCCGGAAAAAGCGGCTTTCGCCCCCATCACCCTGCAAGCAGAAACGCTGTTTGACTTTGATAAATCAGTCATTCACGCTAGTGGCAAGAAACAGCTGGATGATCAAGTTGTTGGCAAGATGAAGGAATATCCGCAAGTTGAAGTGGTACTGGTGACCGGCCACGCCGACCGCATCGGCAGCGACGCCTACAATCAGAAGTTATCCCAGCGTCGTGCAGATGCCGTGAAGGAATACCTGGTTGCCCAAGGCGTTGAAGCCAATCGCATTGAAACCGCTGCCAAAGGTGAATCCGAGCCGGTCGTTTCCTGCGATGACGTGAAAGGCAAAGTCAGCGGCAAGAACAAGAAGCTGGTTGAATGCCTGCAACCCAACCGCCGCGTAGTGGTAGAAGTCAAGGTTCAGAAGCCAGTTCAAAGGTAACCTTCAGCGCCTCAATACACTCCACAACAAAGAAAGGCCAACCCGTTAATCTTGGGTTGGCCTTTTGTTTTAAGGAAGCGCTGGTTAAGCCATTCATCGCCGAAAACCAACTTGGAAACTGCCTGACTTATGTGTGACACCGCACAGACGGCGCCCGGCTTCAGGTGCATCATTAAACTGCTTGAATGAGATTGATAAGCCCACAGGCAGCTGCAAAGAGCCCTTCGATCGCAAGTAACCTTTAAGTTTTATTTTCGTATTTTTTGGGAGAATTTAATCATGAAACAACTTAGCAAATTTCTTTCCGCATTTTTCCTGGCCGTTGCGTTGGTGTCCGTCGTGGGTTGCGCATCCACATCGCAGAAGGAAGGGACTGGCGAGTACATCGACGACAGCGTCATCACCACCAAGGTGAAGGCTGCCATATTCAATGAGCCTTCCTTGAAATCCGCTGAAATCAATGTAGAGACGTTCAAAGGCGTGGTTCAATTGAGTGGCTTCGTGAGTTCGCAGACCGCAGTGAGCAAGGCAGTCGAGGTGGCACGTAGCGTCAAGGGCGTAACGTCGGTCAAAAACGACATGCGGGTCAAGTAAGCAAATCATCCCCACGGGGCCACTCCGGGCCTCACATCCGGGAGTGGCACGCGGGGACTTGTTCCCCCCTTCTTCAGTAATCCTCTTGTAGATACGGCTTCAGCCATACATGTCAGGCTAAAGCCTGAAACAACTACAAATGCAACATCCCTTCAACTTAAGCTTATTGGCATATATGGACACATCGGAAGATCCGGCAGGCAATCAAGAGCCCGCAGCGCAGGTCTCTGAGACTACCCATCCCTTAACCGTTCACGTTCCTGTGGATGCGCGCGGTGTGGCGTTGGGTATACTGGCGACAATCGCACTGGTGTTCGCGCTGGACTGGATGCAGAAGTTTTTTGTTCCATTGTTGCTCGGAATTTTCCTGGCCTACACGCTGAACCCCCTGATAGTCTGGCTGGAAAAGTTCAAGATCCAGCGTGTACTGGCTACCAGCATGGTGATACTAACCATTGTGTGCACACTTGTGATGGGCACCTACTCATTGCGTGGACAGATGCAGTCAATAGTCGCGCAGTTGCCGGAAGCAGCGAGCAAGCTGTCTGCCGGATTCACCAGCATGCGCAATGATCCCGGCGGTAATATGCAGAAAGTGCAAACTGCCGTGGGTGCGGTGGAAAATGCAACCAATCAGATTGCCGGCATTCCGCCAGGCCCAAAGCAGCGTACAACTCGCGTCGTCCTCGACACGCCCGGGTTCAAGCTAGGCAATTTCATGTGGGCTGGCTCTATGGGAGCTCTGGGTTTAATTGGCCAGGCAATCATGGTGATTTTTTTGACTTTCTTTCTCCTCGCAGGTGGCGACACCTTCAAACGCAAGCTGGTACGACTTGCAGGGCCAACCTTATCGAAGAAAAAAATCACGATTAACATCATTAATGACATCAACGATTCAATCCAGAAATACCTGTTCATGCTGTTGATGACTAATCTGCTTTTAGGATTGCTAACCTGGATCGCGTTCCGCTTGATCGGCCTGGAAAATGCGGGGGCATGGGCTGTCGCTGCGGGCTTTCTGCATGTCATCCCTTATGTCGGTCCGATATTCACTGCAGCCGCTACCGGCATGGCCGCTTTCATGCAGTTTGACTCGTTTTCGATGGCGCTGCTGGTCTCGGGGGCATCACTGGCGATTGCCACGATCGTCGGCACCCTGGTGACAACCTGGATGACCGGAAAAATCGCCAAAATGAATGCTGCGGCAGTATTTATCTCGCTGCTGTTCTGGGCATGGCTGTGGGGGGTGTGGGGCATGCTGCTCGGCATTCCAATCATTGTCATCCTGAAAGTGGTGTCCCAGCATGTGGAACAATTGCAGCCTGTAGCAGAGTTGCTGGGAGAATAGCAACTGTCTAAAAAGTTTACGCAGAAATAGAAGTTAAGAATAATGGCACCACCCTCAAACAAGGAGATAAACATGAACATGACTTTAAACCTCGCCCCACTGGTTTCGCTGATTGCCGGCGTACTCATTCTGATGGCGCCTCGTCTGCTGAACTACATCATCGCAATCTATCTGATTATTATCGGATTGATCGGGTTGTTTGGCGGGAGCGGTTTTCATATCCGGTGAGTGGGCGCCGATCTGCCAGCAAGGTCGCCACCACACTGTCTAAGGCATTTTGAATTGCATGGCTCCATGCCCTTGTGCCCTCTGAGTATTTGCGGGAATTAGCATCTATCATTAATTATGTGAAGTAGTAGGGCAACCGCAACCGTGTTTCACTACCTGAACATCAAGGAGACCTTGTTTGCACTTCAGAGTTGAATCCACCGGTTAATTTTAGTACTGCCCCGGATATTTTGAAAAAACCGCTATCCTGGTGAGCACGCCGTGTCGTTTCCTGAGAGCTATGTACGCTAACGCACAGCGCGTCCTGTGAAAGAGTAAACTGTTTTCATGAGTAACTAAAATCGTTAGTCCAGGAGATTCGAAATGCCCGACTCATCGACCGAGCCCCAAGAAGAAGCAACCGCACCTACCCCGCCCGTTGGCCGAATTAGGCACATCAGGATTTTTCTGGGACGCATCAAAATTGGCATGTGCCTGGTAAAAGTATGGATTTTCCGGGGTGGCGCCAGTAGACGGCAAATCTATAGTGTGGGCGAGAGGGATTCCTGCGAAATGCGAAAGCTGTGTGGCGGACATGAAAAGAACAAAGAGGGTCGCTGAATTGGGCAATGCTGATAGCTGCGCGTCTACGTAGAAAAAACGTTCGGGCGCGATCCGGCCTCCGCGCAGGAGTTCAACCACATCGCACTGTAGGTGTTTACGGTAACGCTTAAAAATCAAAGCGTGTATGCTGTTCGCGTGATGCTCATGACGATTGGGCGATTATTCGGAAACCGCAATGGATACGCCGCAGAACCCCAACCAAAACCATCTTCTCGCCGCCCTACCCACGGCTGAGTTCGAGCGTATCGTTCCCCATCTGGAACTGGTCGCGATGCCGCTGGGCGACGTTCTTTGTGAATCCGGCGGCCAGTTGCAGCACGTCTATTTTCCGACGACCGCCATCGTGTCCCTGCACTACGTCATGGAAAACGGCGCATCGTCCGAAATCGCAGGGGTGGGCAATGAGGGCGTACTCGGAATTTCACTCTTCATGGGCGGCAATACCACGCCCAGCCGGGCCATCGTTCAGACCGGCGGTTATGGCTACCGTCTCAAGGCGCGGGTGCTGATGGAGGAATTCAATCGCGCCGGGCCGATGATGCATTTGATGCTGCGTTATACCCAGGCATTAATTACCCAGATATCCCAGACTGCGGTCTGCAATCGGCATCATTCGGTAGAGCAGCAACTATGTCGCTGGCTGTTGTTAACCATTGATCGATTACCCTCGAATGAATTGACCATGACACAGGAACTGATTGCCAGCATGCTCGGCGTACGCCGCGAAGGCATCACGGAAATCGCCGGGAATTTGCAGCGCGCGGGTTTGATTAGTTACCGCCGGGGTCACATCACCGTGCTTGATCGGTCGGGGCTGGAATCCCACACCTGTGAATGCTACAACGTAGTCAAGAAAGAATTCCATCGCCTGCTGTGCGATGGTCGTAATCGCCAGGATCCCTCAGCCAGTCACGGTTAATCCTCAGGTCCTGCTGCAAGCTTTGCATTAAATCTTCGCGTTATGTGTGGTAGCGCACAGAGATCAACCGGACTTATCGTTATGCTGCAATGTAGCGACCAAGGGTTCATTCAAGCACTCCATGTACGCAAGCAAAAACATACAGTTTTTAGCGATATGAGGATATATGCACATGAGGTTCTGATCGCAGCTTCAACCTCACGAGCCAGTAGTTTATTTTGCGATTTAACAAAGGTCATTCATGTTCAAAAAATCTGCGATCTTGCCATTATGAGTCTGCCTGCAGGGGCTGAGAAGGGCATCACCGAGGTTCGACGCCAGGAGGCCTTGCTTAAAACCGGGGCCTTGCAGAACGCGATTCTCAATAGCGCCAACTTTTCCAGTATCGCCACCGACGAGAAGGGCGTGATCCAGATTTTCAACGTCGGCGCCGAGCGCATGCTGGGCTATACGGCAGCCGACGTGATGAACAAGATCACCCCGGCCGACATTTCTGATCCACAGGAAGTAATCGCGCGCGCCAAGGCGTTGAGCGCCGAACTTGAAACTCCGATTGAGCCAGGCTTTGAGGCTTTGGTGTTCAAGGCCTCGCGCGGCATCGAAGACATCTATGAGCTGACCTACATCCGCAAGGACGGCAGCCGCTTCCCGGCGGTGGTGTCGGTGACGGCACTGCGCGACGCTCGAGGCACCATCATCGGCTACCTGCTGATCGGCACTGACAACACCGCGCGCAAGCGGGCGGAAGAAGCGCTGCTCAAGGCAGGGGCCTTGCAGAGAGCGATTTTCAACAGTGCCAACTTTTCGAGCATCGCCACCGATGCCAAGGGCGTAATTCAGATCTTCAACGTCGGGGCCGAGCGCATGCTGGGCTACACGGCAGCCGACGTGATGAACAAGATCACCCCGGCCGACATTTCCGATCCGCAGGAAGTGATCGCTCGCGCCAAAGAGCTCAGCGTCGAGCTCGGGACCCCGATTACGCCGGGCTTCGAGGCATTGGTGTTCAAAGCCTCGCGAGGGATCGAGGACATTTACGAGCTGACCTACATCCGCAAGGATGGCAGCCGCTTTCCGGCAGTCGTGTCGGTCACGGCGCTACGCGACCCTCAAGGCGCGATCATCGGCTATCTGCTGATCGGCACAGATAACACCGCGCGCAAGCAGGTCGAGGCAGAGCAGAAGCAGCTCAGTCAGCGCCTGCACGACCAGCAGTTCTACGCGCGCTCTCTGTTC
>JAHJJI010000144.1 GCA_018823025.1 Gammaproteobacteria bacterium
AAAGTCGTCGCCTATCGAGAAGGGAGAAGGCAGACGACGATCCGCGTAGAGTGGATCATTCTTGACCAGGGATTCGTGGAGGGCGATCTTCTCAACCTGCCCCGTGGCGCCAACGTAATCCGCGGCTAGGTCTCTTCTCGAGCCGAATCGCCGCGACCACTTCCTCCGCTCAGCTTTCGGAACACATCCAGATCGAGATCGCTCTCGACAAACTCGTGGAACTCGTCCTCGTCCGCAAACGGCGACTCGATCGCCGAATCGTCGAAGACGTCTTCCGCGACGAAGATCGGACATCCGGATCGAAGCGAGAGGGCCAACGAGTCCGAAGCGCGCGCGTCGTACTCGTGCAACTCGCCGTTCACATCGCGCAGCAAGACGGAAGCGTAGTACGTCGCGTCTTCGCAGCTCTTGATGATCACTCGGTCGACGGAAGCCTTGAGCCCTTCGATGAGTCGAGCCATCAGGACGTGCGTCAGCGGGCGGGGGAACTCCTCGCTCTGAAGGCCGAACGCGATCGACATCGCCTCCGGCTCCCCGATCCAGATCGGCATCGCCCTACGTGAGGCCCGGTCCTTGAGCAGAACGACGGGGGTATTGTTGGAGGGATCAACCAAGAGCGCCTTGATCACGACTTCTCGCATGCCGATCCTCCTTGTCTTGTCCCAGATCGCTGGCCGCATTATAGGCACCGCAGGCTGCACCGACAATCGCCGTTGGTCAGCGTGAGGCCGTGCGGTACACTTCTTTCCGGACGCAAGGGAGGTCGCATGTGCGGAATCGTCGGCTATGTGGGCGCGAAGCAGGTTGTCCCGATTCTCTTCGACGGCTTGAAGCTGCTTGAGTATCGCGGCTACGACTCCGCGGGCATCGCAGTGTTGGACGGAGAGGGCATCTCGCGATGCCGCCGAGCGGGGAAGGTGCGCGATCTCGAGCAGGATCTCCGTTCCCTGCCGCCCGCGGCGACCATCGGCATCGGGCATACACGATGGGCCACGCATGGCAAACCTACGAACGAGAATGCGCATCCACAGGTCGATTGTCATGGCAAGATCGCCGTTGTGCACAACGGCATCATCGAGAACTACATGCCGCTTCGCGAGCAGCTCATGGCCGACGGCCATGTCTTCTCGTCCGAGACGGACACAGAGGTCCTCGCACACCTGGTGGAATCCCTTCTCGACGGCGACCTCCTCGAAGCCGTCCGAAAGGCGGTCGCGCGGGCCGAAGGAGCGTTCGCGGTCGCCATTCTGAGCTCGGACACGCCAGATCGTATCGTCGTTGCGCGGCGAGGTAGCCCTCTCGTCATTGGGCAGGCGGAGGGTGAGACGTACGTCGCGTCGGACATCCCCGCACTGCTTGGCAGGGCCTCCTCGGTGCAGTTTCTCGGAGACGACGAGCTCGCCGAACTAACGGCCGATGGCTTCCGCGTGATCGATTTCCACGGCAACGAGGTCAGGCGTCCGAGCCGATCCGTCTCCGCCGACCCTGTCTCCATCCAGAAGGGCGGCTACAAGCACTTCATGCTCAAGGAAATCCACGAGCAGGCACGCGCGGTCGGCGAGACGCTACGAGAGAAGATCGACGCGAGCGTACAGACGGTGCGTCTGCCAAGCCTGGACAACGCAATCCCCGAGTTCGACCACATCTACCTCGTCTCCTGCGGGACCGCGTTCCACGCCAGTCTTGCCGCCGAGTATCTCTGGGAGCAGATCCTTCCCGTCCCGATCCAAGCGATCATCGCATCGGAGTTCCGACTGCGATCGCCGGCCCTCTCGCCGCGGACACTCGTTGTCGCCGTCTCGCAGTCGGGCGAGACAATCGACACGCTCATGGCGGTGCGCAGAGCAAAGGATGGTGGTGCCTGCGTCATCGCGCTCGTGAACAACGAGCAGTCGGCGATCGACCGTGAGTCGGACGCGGCCGTCTACATGCGCGCGGGAATCGAGATCGGCGTGGCCGCCAGCAAAACGTTCACCGCGCAGATCTCGGCATTGGGCGTACTCGGTCTCTATCTGGCCGCACGGCGCGGCACCCTTTCAGCGAGCGACGTCGAGCAAGAGGTCGGTCGACTCGCTCTTCTGCCCGGCAGGATCACGGAGTGCCTGCAGCAGGAAGAGTCGATCATCCAGATTGCCGAGCGGATGCATCACGCTCACGACGTCCTATTCTTGGCGCGTGGCGTCATGTTTCCGATCGCGCTCGAAGGCGCACTGAAGCTGAAGGAGATCTCCTACATTCACGCCGAAGGCTATCCCGCGGGGGAGATGAAGCACGGACCGATTGCACTGATCGATGAGGGAACGCCCGTCGTGTTCCTGCTATCGGACGGTCTCGCCTACGACAAGGTCCTCGCCAACATGGAGGAGGTCAAGGCGCGGAACGGGCACGTCATTGCGATCACCGACACCCCAGACGCCCCAGCGGTCCTGAAGCTGGCCGATGACATCATCCCGGTCCCGGCGTCAGAAGGAATCTCGCGCCCGATCCTGTTTGCGCTTCCGCTCCAGCTTCTCGCCTACCACACGGCCATCTGGCGAGGAACCGACGTCGACCAGCCACGCAATCTCGCGAAGACGGTCACCGTCGAGTAAGGGCGGCCAGCCGCCGCGACGCGATGGCATCGACGCTCACTGCTGTCCCTCGGGCGGCAGGAACGTGTCCGACCGCGAGCTGCGAGGGATCGTCCAGCCCCCGCTCGATGATTCCACCAGCGGCCCGATTGTCGAGCGGCATCGCGGCCCCGTCGATCAGGCCGCCGTAGCCGTGACGGAACGCCAGCAGACTCGATGCCGTACCCGAGGCACACCGTGCTGCAGCGCGCCCGCCGTCACTCGTCAGCTGGCCGAGCCGCCCTATGAGGCCCTCGGGGCGTTCCGGTAGACGCATTCGCCGCCCACAAGCGTCATCTCCACGACCCGTTGCGCGATTCTCTCCGGCTGCGCGGCGGGATCCTCATCGAGCACCACAACATCGGCGAGCATTCCTGGCTCAAGCCTCCCCTTGAGTTCCTCTTCGAACGACAGGCGAGCCGGCGCC
>JAHJJI010000101.1 GCA_018823025.1 Gammaproteobacteria bacterium
CAGCTTAGAAGGCTGGTGCTCTATCCGGTTGAGCTACGGGCAGATTGTCGGACAAATCCTGGTCGGGGTGGAGAGATTCGAACTCCCGACATCCTGGTCCCAAACCAGGCGCGCTACCAGGCTACGCTACACCCCGAAGAGGCCGCATTCTACTTTGATGCTGCTGAAAGGTCAATTGCCATTCGTTTTAAAGTTTATCTGCCATGTCTTGACATGATATGTTCCGCGCACTAGGATAGTGACCGATTACTATCTTATTGCGCTGAAGATGCCGAATCATACCCCGATAGACAATACTGAAAAACCCCGCAAGCGCCGCATGGGCGCGGAAGAGCGTCAGGAAGAGATCGTCCAGGTGGCAATCGACCTGGCTGCAAAATCCGGAGCGGAATCGGTGACAACGCAAGATATGGCGGATGCGATGGGCTTGACCCAAGGTGCAATATTTCGCCATTTTCCGACCAAGGATGATATCTGGTTGGCGGCCATTAACTGGGTGCGTCGTCGCCTGATGAGCGTCGTGGAGGCCGCTGCCGCGCGCAGCGAGAATCCACTGGAGGCGCTGGAAGGAATATTTCTTGCCCATATCTCGTTTATCGCCAAGCATCCGGCCATTCCGCGTTTAGTATTCTCTGATTATTTGCTGCGCCGGGATAGCAGACTGAAGCAGTTGATCCAGGAAATCATCACCGGCTACGAATCCAGGATTGCGGGTTTGCTTGGTCAAGCAAAGGCCGCCGGCCTTGCCCGGCTCGACCTCGATGAAGGTAGCGCGGCAACCCTGTTTATTGGCATGATTCAAGGCCTGGTGCTGCAGTCCAACATATTTAGTGGTCGGCGTTCCTTGTTGGACGAAGCCAAGAAGGTTTTTCCGATTTACCTGAATGGAATCCGGTCAAGGAATAATAATGAGGAACAAATTTAAATGGTGAGGCAGGCATGAAAATCCGGATAAGACCCTATCTCGTCTGCGCCGGTCTGGCAGTCCTGGTGCTGGGACCAGCAGTGCATGCGGGTGAGTTGGGCGATCTGTTGCAAACTGCCTTGCAGCATCCCCAGGCGCGAGCGGCAGCCAGCCAGGCCGAGGCGGCGCGGGCGCAGAAGGATGCCGCGACCGGCAGGTATTTCGGTAGCGCCGCGTTATCGGCCGGGTGGCACAATTATGAAGGCCAGCGTGTGGTGGGCGTTTATACCCCCGGTACACCCGGATCTCCTCTCGTATCCGACCGGATCGGACAAGCCGGTCTGGCCTACAGTCTGCCGGTAGACCTGTTCGGCGTAATCGCCGCAAACCGGGAACGTGCGCAGCACGACCTGGATGCGGCCGAACAGCTGGCGCGCCAGCAAACTCTGCTCAAGCTGCACCAGACCGCCAGCGCCTATCTCACTCTGCAGGCACTGCTCAAACAGCGCGAGGCGCTGGCCATTTACCGCCAGCGGGTCGAAGCCACGCATAGCCGCATCAAGAAGGAAGTGGAGCTGGGCAAGGCGGCGGGTGTCGATGCCCGCTATGCCGAGAGTGAACTGGCGCGACTGGTTGCCGACGAGGCCGTGCTTAATGGCGCGCTGATTCAGGCGCAGGCCGATATCGAGGAAGCTGGCAGTCGTGAAAAATTCTTGCCGACTCGTGCCGATATCCATGTTCCTGCCTGGGAAGATGCCACTTCCGATGCCACTCTTCCGGCCCGGATTGCGCAGGCCCGCCGAGAGGCGGCGCGTGCCCAGGCCGATGAAAGCCGTCAGGCGCTGCTGCCTTCGCTGAGCCTGGACGCTAATTACTTTCGCAATATCGGCGGTGGCGACCACCGCGACACTTGGGCGCTGGGCGGCGTAGTGAGCCTGCCGCTGGGTGTGTCCCAATACCGGCAGGCAGATGCGCAGCGGCTTAGTGCCCGGGCTGCCGCCGAGCAAAGCGAGGCCGCCGCGCGTGATAGCGCCCGCCAGTTGGCGAACCTGCGCGCCGCTTACGATGCGGCTGCCGCGGATGCCCTGGCGATGGAAAAAGAAGTCGCCTACCGCGAGCAGGTGGCAAAGGTGCAGCGGGAAATGCAGCGCCTCGGCAGTCAGACCCTGGAAAACCTGTTTCGTCATGAACGGGACCTGTTCGACGCCCGTTTTCGCCTGGAGCAAGCCAGGGCACGCGCCGCAGCTTCCTGGTCCGCAGCCCAGGTGCTGACCGGACTACCGACTGAAAACTATATCGCCCGAATGGATGCAAAATGAAAAAGAAAGCCATCGTAGTGCTGATCCTTATTATCGTGATTGGTGCCGGAGTTGCGCTGATCATGAAGAAGCGTCACCAGCTCGCCAAGGAAACAACCCCGCAGACGTTGCCGGTGGTGGTGACGACACTAATCCTGCAAACCGGACCGGTGGCGCTGACCCTGCGCACCACCGCTGATGTTCAGGCGGTGCGCGACAGCATGGTGGCAAGTCGGCTGACTGCCTACGTGACTGCCTTGCCGCTGTTCGAGGGTGACAGCTTCAAGCGCGGTGACCTGCTGGCGCGGCTCGACATGAGTCCGCCAGGCCAGGGACAAGTGCAGGGCAGCTCGCTCGATGCCGATCTGGCTGCTGCCGAAAGCAACCTCATGGCCGAACAGGAACGTCTGCACCGTGCCCAAGCCCTTCACCTGATTCAGGGTGTCTCCCAGGAGCAGCTCCAGTCGGCAGAGTCCTCCTTTGCTGCTGCACGCGCCCGCCATACGGTGGCAAGGGAAAACCTGCGCAATGCCACGGTAACCGCACCCTTTGCCGGTGTGGTCAGCCAGCGCCTGGTACAGCAGGGCGACCTGGCCACGCCTGGCAAACCTTTGCTGAAGATCGTCGATACCCGTTCCGGCAACCGTTTGCTGGTCAGCGTGCCGGAAAGCGTGCAGCCGACGGCGCTACGCATTGGTGGCCAGACCTTGCCGCTGCGGCCGTGGCCCGAAGCCGGCCCGCAAGGCTTGCGCCGCTATGAGGCGCGCACCCAGGATGGTTCCTTCATTCCCGGCGCGCGCATCGAAGTCCGCACGGTGGTGTTCGAATCCAGCCAGGCACTGCTCCTGCCGCGTGCCTGTCTGTTGAATGATGACGGGAAGTCTGCCACCGTGCTGCGGCTTCCGGACGACAAGAAGGTGGAGCCGTTGCGCATTGAGCTGGCGGCTGCGGGGGAGGAGGGCGTTGCCACGCTGGATAACCGGCTTGCTGGCCAGCGCGTGGCCTGCGCCAGCCCCGATATCCTGACCCGGCTCGCTGCCGGGGTGTCGTTCCGCGTTCAGGACGGGAAGTAAGCCATGCTGTTCAAATTCTTTCATGGCCGTCCGCTGCTGCTGAAGATGATACTGGCGATCATCTCGCTGCTGGGCGTGGTCGGCTACATGAACATGCCGCGCAATATGTATCCCGATGTGGAGCGGCCGCAGGTCACGGTAATTACCCAGCTGCCCGGTGCTTCTGCTTTGACCGTGGCGCAGAAGCTGTCGCGCCCGATCGAGCAGGAACTGTATGCACTCTCTCACATCCGCGACGTGCAAAGTACCAACAAGAACGAAGTCTCGATCGTGCGCGCAGAGTTCAATTACGAAAAGGGGCTGGATGCGGCGCTGCTGGACGTGAACAACGCGCTCTCCAGGGTGCGCGGCAAGCTGCCGCCTGAGGTGCCGGCTTCCAGTATCTACGCGGTGGGCGGCTTTACCTCGCCGGTCATGGTGCTGGCGCTTTCTCCCAAGGCGGGCAGCGGACTGACCTTGGCCCAGGTGCGCCTGCTGGCGGAAAATGATGTCCGCACCGCTCTCGTTACCCAACCGGCGATTGCCAACGTGGAAGTGTTCGGCGGCTACGAACCGGCGGTACGGGTCGAGTTCGACCCCCTCAAGCTTGCCCGCTACCGTATTTCACAGGCGCAATTGCAGGACTTGCTCAACAAGCTTAATCGCGACTGGCCGGTGGGCACCGCCCAAGGCAAGGACAGCAGCCTGACCCTCACGATCTACGGTGAGCGCGCCAACGTCGAGGCTTTGCGCCTGTTGCCGCTGGTGCGCGGCGTGGCCCTGAGCGATGTGGCTGAACTGAGCCTCGACCATGCCGAGCGTTATTCCGCCTACCATGGTAACGGCAAGCAGGCCATTGCCGTGGCGGTGATGCGCGCGCCGGGCGGCGCAGTGCAGGCGGCAATCGACAATATCGAGGCGCAGCTTCCTAAGCTCAAGGCACGCTATCCCAACATCGAATTTGCCATCGCCGACACCCAGGGCGAGCTGATCCAGACTTCCAACCATAATATGACGGAAGCGTTGCGCGACGCGGTTATTTTCACCAGCATCGTGATTCTGTTTTTCCTCGGCAACTGGCGCGCGGTGGCGACCGCGCTGATCTCCATCCCGCTGGTATTTCTATCCACCGTGGCGATCTTGTGGCTGCTCGGCAAGGAAATGAATATTCTGGTGATGACCGGTATCATCCTGGCGCTGGGGATGCTGGTGGACGATGCCGTGGTGGTGCTGGAAAACATCGAGCGCCATCTGGGCGAACTGCACGAGGATGTAGATACCGCAATCCGCAGGGGCACCGAGGAGGTGCTGTTTCCGGTATTCGTCGGCACTCTGGCGACGGCAGTGGTCATCGCGCCGCTGATGTTTGTCGGCGACTTTTCCCAGCAGATCTTCAAACACCTGATCCTGGCGGTGGTGATCGCGGTATTCACCTCTTATTTCGTGGCCGTGACTTTTATCCCGCGTTTGTCTGCTTTCTGGTACCGCAACGGTCTGCCGCCCAAGAACCGCCTCGAACTCTTCATGGAAAGACTTTATCAGCGCACCGTGGCGCCTGGGGCGGGGCTCTACGCCGGCGCGCTGCGTTTTGCCTTCAACGGTGGCTTCTTCCGTCGCCTGATTCTGGTGATCCCGGCCTTCATGCTGCTGGTGTTCAGCTTTAAGACCATCATTCCCCTGATCGGCAAGGACGCGCTGCCGCCGATGGATACCGGCATCGTGCGGGTGCATGTGAAATTCGGCGCTAACGAGCCGGTAGGTGTGGCGGAAAGCCGGCTCAAGGAGTTTGAAGCAGGCCTGATGCAGGACAAACGTGTGAAACGGGTGAGCGCTACCTTCGGTTCAGAAGCGGGAGTGATTTCCCTCGGTTCCGGCCAGCTGCCGGCAGAAGCGACATTTTCTATTACCTATGTCAATCGCCTGGAGCGCGAAGAAAGCAGCTGGCAGATCGAGGCGGATTTGCGCCACCAGCTTGCGGCTCTGCCGGGGGTGACTATCGCCGATGCCTATGATTCCGGGGCGACGGCTCTTTCCTCCATCAAGGCGCCGGTCGATATCCGCCTCACCGCTGAAGACTGGCGGTTGTTGCCGGCTGCGGCCGAACGCGTC
>JAHJJI010000102.1 GCA_018823025.1 Gammaproteobacteria bacterium
ATACCGAACGGCTCAAAGCGAACAATGCGCAAGGCTTGGCACGCTTCAACACAGGCGGATCCAGCGGCGAGCCATTGATTTTTTTCATTGGCAACGAACGGGTATCGCATGATGTCGCCGCGAAATGGCGCGCGACGCGCTGGTGGGGGGTGGATATCGGCGACCCCGAGATCGTCGTGTGGGGTTCGCCCATCGAACTTGGCTCCCAGGATCGTGTGCGCCAAATACGTGACAAGCTAATGCGCACCAAACTGCTGCCGGCATTCGAGATGTCTGCGGACAATCTCGACGAATTTGTCGCTGACATCCGAGCCATGCGACCGAAAATGCTGTTCGGCTATCCTTCGGCAATTGCGCATATCGCGCGCCACGCCGAGGCGCGCGGCATCGCGATGAACGACTTGGGCGTGAAGGTGGCCTTCGTCACCTCGGAACGGCTATATGACGACCAGCAGGCGCAGATCGAAAAAACATTCGGTTGCCGGGTAGCGAACGGCTATGGCGGACGCGATGCCGGGTTTATCGCGCATCAATGCCCGGTCGGCGGTATGCACATCACGGCGGAAGACATCATCGTCGAAATCATCGGCCCGAATGATGAAGTGTTGGCGCCGGGGCAAAGCGGTGAGATCGCAGTGACCCATCTCGCCACGCGCGCCTTCCCTTTTATCCGTTACCGCACCGGTGACATCGGCGTGCTGGATGACCAGCCCTGCGCCTGTGGACGCGGGCTGCCCTTGCTCAAGGAAATCCAGGGCCGCACCACGGACTTCGTCGTGGCGCAGGACGGCACGGTGATGCATGGATTAGCACTGGTCTACGTGGTTCGCGACATACCGGGAGTGAAGGAATTCAAGATCGTTCAGGAAACGCTGGAACTCACCCGGGTATATCTTGTGACCGAGGCGCCCTTTCTGCCAGAAAACAGGCAAACCATCATCGAGGGTTTCAAGCGGCGCCTTGGATCAGAGGTAGACATACAAATCGAACACGTCACATCGATTCCCAAGGAAGCCTCGGGAAAATTCCGATACATCGTCAGTAAACTGGCTGCTGCCAGTACAGGGGCCACGACGTGAGAGATATCTTTGTCACCGTCGTAGTATTTGGCGCCCTGCTGCTGGTGTTCAAGCATCCACACTACGGAATCTATCTGTGGTCCTGGCTGGGCTACATGAACCCCCACAAGCTGGCGTGGGGGTTCGCGCTCAACATTCCATTCGCGCTCATGACCGCAGTGGTCACCTTGACGGTATACCTGCTCTCGAAAGAGCCCAAGCGCCTGCCGTGGACGCCGGAAACCATCCTGCTGGTCGTCTTCTTGGGCTGGGTGACGTTTACAACTTTCTTCGCATTTTACCCGCAACTAGCATGGGAGCAGTGGGATAAGGTCTTGAAGATTCAGATCATGACGCTGCTGACAGCGATGCTGATAACCAACCGAAAACGTCTTGAGGGCTTGGTATGGGTAATCGCGCTCTCGATTGCATTTTACGGGGTCAAAGGCGGAATCTTTACGATTCTGAAAGGCGGCGTATATCACGTGCAGGGCCCGGCAACCACTTTTATTGCCGGCAACAACGAGTTAGGGCTGGCAATGATCATGACGATTCCGTTGCTTCGTTATCTGCACCTTCAGGCACAGAACAAGCTGATTCGGTTGGGGCTGGCGGCCAGCATGGTGTTGACCGGGCTGGCCGCCATCGGGACGCAATCACGCGGCGCCTTGCTGGCGGCTGCAGCCATGGGCGGCCTGCTTTGGCTGAAAAGTCGCAACAAGGCAACCACTGCGATCTATATCGTCATGGCAGTCGGATTGATCGCGGTAATCATGCCCCAGGAATACTGGGACCGCATGCACACCATCAAGACCTACCAGGAGGATGCATCGGCAATGGGCCGCATCAATGCCTGGCATACCGCCTTTAACGTGGCGAAGGATCACATCACTGGCGGGGGGTTCGAAGCCTTCCAAGCCCCGACTTTCGGTCTGTACGCCCCAGACCCTGATAACGTGCACGATGTGCATAGCATCTATTTCGAAGTCCTGGGTGAGCATGGCTTCATTGGCTTGGGCATATTCTTACTCATTGGCCTGCTGGCATGGCGGACGGGAAGCAAGGTCATCCGGGAATGTCGAAGGGAGCCGGACCGGAAGTGGGCAGCTGACCTGGCTGCCATGACTCAGGTGAGTATGGTTGGCTATGCGACGGGCGGCGCGTTTCTTGGCCTCGCGTATTTCGATTACTACTACCATCTGGTCATTATTCTGGTGCTGACATACCAGATTGCCATCAAGAACACCTGGGGTACGCTGGGGCAGGACAAACCTGCTGACTCTGGCGCAAGTCAAGCCACACGCTTAACGAGCGTTTTCGGGAGGAGCGCCTGAATGTCCATCAGAATTAACTAAAGGATGCCTGCTCATGGATATCGAGGGTGGAGAATACGATCTGATCAAGGCCATCGATTTTCACACTATCCGAAAGATATCCGCCGAACTACATACCGATGTGCTCGGTCAAGCAAGGATCGATGAAATCAAGTCCATCATGAATGGAGCTGGCTTCCTGATCAACGATAACCTTTCCCACGTAATCCCTGGTGTGAGGGAAGTGCTGTTCCTGGAAAGATAGGCTGGGATGACGACAGATAAAATTGGCATGGGAATAGGTAGATCGTTCAATAAAATTGAATTTATAAATAATTACATGTCCCTATGACCTCATTGAGTCCGATCATCACCGTCATTCTGCCTACCCACAATCGGCCGACGCTGCTCAGGGAGGCGGCAGAAAGCGTATCGCGTCAAACCTTTTTAGATTGGGAACTCATCATCGTTGACGATGGATCGTCGCCTCCAGTCGATATTGCGGCGCTGGGTCTGCCAAAAGACAAGGTTCGGCTTTTCCGTCACCCCGTGCCGCGTGGGGGGGCCGCTGCAAAAAACACCGGCATCGCTGCTGCGAGAGGTGAAATAGTCGCGTTTCTGGACGATGACGATAGGTATGCTCCGGCTTACCTTGAACGAGCCTTGTGGGCGCTGGAAAAGAATCCCGATATCGAAGTGGTGTTTATGGGGATTGAATGGTTTGGCGACAAAGCACACTGGAACTCTGTGACATGCCAAAGCGCCATGGATAAGATCCTTGCAGAAGCGGGGGGTAATCACACAGATTCAGGTCTCGTCGTATTTGGCGATAGATTGGTAGCTGCCCTTCTCAATCGCGTACCGATGCCATTTCAGCGACCTGTGGTCCGGCGCAGCGCTATTGGGAAGATCGGGGTTTATCGGGAAAGCTGTCTGCTCTGGGATTGCGATTGGGCAACATGGGCTGCGTTACGCACAAAGACAGGGCTGCTCGATGAACCACTTTACCAGCAGCGGGTCAGTGACCAAGGTTATTCGTCCAAGCAGGGGAGGCTGTATGAGCATCTCCAATCCGCTATAGAAATTCGGGAACGCCTGCTATCCGAGGCAAAGCAAGATCCGAGCTTGGCACGTTGGCGATCTTTGTTTCACGCTGCCGCATCCAACGCTTGGTTCGACTTTGCTTATGACAGGTGCCAACAAGGAAGTTGGCGGGCTTCATTCATAGGCTGGGGGAAAAGCCAACGTCATCAGTTAAGCATCGCGCGCATAAGGCTGCTGTGGCGCATCGCCAAGCGTATGGTTCTCAAACGCTAGACGTGGCAGGAGAAAGCAGGCTTAATTCAAGGGATTCATGATTCAGGGCATTTTCAGCAACCGTTTATACACCCCCTCAATTTGCCGGACATGCTCCGCCATAGAAAAGGTACGCAATGCATAATCGCGCGCCGACTGGCCGATAGCCTTGCGCAAATCAGAATCCCGATACAAGGTTCGGATTTTTTCTGCAAGGTCTCTTGTGCTCCCAGGCTTGAATAGCAGACCCGTCCTGCCATTCTCGATGACCTCTACGGCGCCACCATGATCCGGGGCGATGAGCGCACGCGCCAAAGTCATTGCTTCCATCACCATGACACCAAGAGGTTCCGGGGAAGTCGAAGCTGAAACAACCACATCCAACCCGTTGTAAACCGCGGCCATATCGCCCACATGGCCGGTAAACACTACCCTCCCCTTCAATCCGGGCTGCGCCACGATTTTTCTCAACTCCGCTTCATAGGCCCGGCATTCTTCCGGCGTCCCCCCTACAAGTGCAAAGATGGCATCAGGCATTTCATCTAGCAATTGTTTTGCTGCCTCGATAAAAAGCATCTGTCCTTTCCAGGGAATCAGCATCCCCACCAAGCCCACAACAAACGCTTCAGCCGGGATTTGGTGTTGCCTGCGAAACGCTTGGCCATCAGCAGCCATATTGAGCTTGTGGAGCTCAATACCGTCGTAGATATAGGTGCGTTTTTCCGCCGGCACACCTAAACGCCCTATGCTGTCCGAAACCCACCGAGATACAGCAATGAAATAATCCGGCAGTTTAAAAAATAAGTGCATCAGCATCGAGCCCTGCTGATCTCCTCGAACATGGGCAATCACAGGAACACCCAGTAGCTTACCTGCCAGAATTGCAGCACGGTTACATAACGGCTCGTTATTGACATGGATCAGGTCAGGTTTGAATCGAATTGTCGTCCAAACCGTTTGGGCGAAAGCAGGAAGAAAATTAATCAAGTCATCCAACCGGGAAAGCAATTGATTGATTAGCCATCGCAAGCCAGGCAAAGCGTTTGGCCATTTCGCGGCCCCCAGGCCACGTTTCATGGAAACAACATCAAGACGTCTGTCCGGAATATGTTTCCAAATCGCTTCGGTTGCTATTTCCCGATATTGTTGGTCGCCAAGTCCTGTGATAATCATGGGCTCGAATTTGTTCCGATCCAGATTTCTCAGCAAGTGGCGCAGGCAGATGATCGCACCACCGTAACCGATGCCATTTTCAACATAAAGAATACGTTTTCGTAGCGGTTCAGTCATCGCTCAAAAAATCCGGCTATCCCGGCTTCTAGATGTGGCAGGTTGCACAAGGTGGATAGGGTGAAGTGAATAGTCATATGTTTGCCATGAAGAGGCCTCTGTCTCAGCCAATAGTTTTTTGCTTGATCTTGCGGAGGCTCCCGAGAATACCTGGCGGAGTCAGGCTTAACCAGGCATAGATGAGCGTTCGCAGCGAAGGACTTTCCCTGAAACTCTCCATGAAAGCGTTGTGGGCCCGTCTTGGATCAGTCGAAGTGAAATACCAATAGCCTAAATCCCATAGTGACTGAGCCACCAGTTTGTCTGCATTCAAACCCTCTTTGCTTAAAGCCAGAGCACCCCAGGAGCGGATGTTTTTCATGACTCGCACCAAATCAAGCAGTAAATTTTCTGTGGCCTGTGTCGCATTGCTGCCGTGCCGTCGGTAGTGCATCAGGACTTCCGGAACGCAGACGATGGCATGTTGTGAGGCGATGCGCGCCCACAGATCAAGGTCTTCCCCATAGCGTATGTTTGTATTGAAAACGCCAACCCGGACAAGGGCCGATTTACGCACCATGACACTGCTCGTGGGGATGAAATTTACCTGCATAAGGCGGCTCAGGGCTTGAGGGATAGGGTTGTTGCCCAATTCGGAAAAAAACTCGTAGAACCCCCGGTGTTTAAATAACGAATCCAGCAAAAAACCGCCCTGCACATCAATATCCGCCCTATCGGTAGCGACTAGCGCCACTTCCGGGTTGCTTAGCAACACCTTGACTTGTTTTTCCACCTTTTGAGGAAGCCATAGATCATCGGCATCCAGAAATGCGATGATTTCTCCCGTAGCCTGAGTGATACCCCGGTTTCTTGCTGCAGAGACCCCGGCGTTGGTTTGCCGTATGTAAACAATGTCCCTGCCAAGTGATTGAATCACTTGTTCCGTCTCGTCCGTTGAACCGTCATCCACGACAATGATTTCATGCACTGGTGTCGTCTGCTGCCGCACGCTTTCGACCGTCTCCTGCAAAAAAAGCGCTGAATTGTATGCCGGAATTACGACGCTCACTCGCATGTCACTATGCAAACCATGCATTTCGTTAACTGGGGACATCAGGTCCCCCGCGCTGCATGCGGGCATCTTCTGCCAGCCATTGCTGCAATAGAGCGCTCATTTCAGCCATCACCTCGGGATAAATGGCTGAAACGTCGTTCAGGCATGTGGGGTCATTTTCCAGGTCGAATAGTCTGCGGGAAACCCCATCACGCATGGGGAGATGAACGACTTTCCAGCGGTCGGTACGCACCATGCGATCTTTGGCGGTAACGATCAAATCCCGATAATCGGCTTTGATTGCCATTGTTCCATCCCGCTTGTCCGTAATCTCCAGCAGATCAGGCAGATCAGGGTAAGTGATGTGATCTTCTTCCATGCTCGGGACACGGGTCACCCATATCCCGGTTTCTGCATAAGCGGCAAGCCCCGGGTCATCAATCTCTCCGTCGATGCATTGCTTCAGGGAAACCCCCTGCATCTCTTTGGGTATGGGCAGCCCAACCAGAGCCAGGAGCGTGGGGGCCAAATCGATGCTGCGCACCGTATGGCTGATGGTCTGGCCATTCGGTCGACGCGGGTCGGCAATTATCAAGGGAATGCGCGAGCTATCGTCGACTATCACGCTATTGCCCTGGCCCCAGGTTTCCCGTTCGAAAAACTCCATGCCATGATCGCTGTATATCACCACAATGGTGTTGTCAGTCAGACCACACTGGTCAAGATGAGCGAGGGTACGTGCAACCTCGTTGTCAAAGTTGCTCACACAGCCATCATACAAGTTCAGAACTTGTTCAAGATCAAAAAACTCCTTCCCCTGTTTCTGGCGCTGAATCACTTCGAAAGGTTCATTGAGGCCGCTCATGACAAATTTAGAACATCCGGAGTACTCCTTGGATGCATATCGGGTGTAATAGGGGTATTCGGAACCGAAAGGCGCATGCGTGGCAGACATGAACACATTCATAAAAAACGAATGCCCCTCCCGGGCGCATCTGCTGATGGCGCCGCGTGTACGCCTGCCCAACTCTGAAGTCATCGGAACACCCGCCAGATAATAAAGCTCGGGCAAAAAGCGGCGACCAAAATCGTTGTGAGTAAACAGTGATAAAAACAAACGAATGTCTTTCGGACCCTGGCGGATAAGATACCGGATATTCCACTGATCCTGCGGCAGATCGACTTCACCAAACCCGAATGGAAACTTGCCAAGATCCGAACCGCACCAGTCGCTAATCGCAATAGTGCGGTAACCGTGCGCCTGCAGGACGTGAGGAAGCGGCGCGCGGCCCAGCTCAGCTTCATCCACAGTGGAAAAGTTATCGCGAATGCCGTGACCATGAGGCCACCGCCCGCTCAGCATAGAAGCAAGGCTGGGAGCTGTACGCGCGCAGGGCACGAAGCACTGCTGAAATAACACCCCACGATTTGCCAATGCATCCAGTGTGGGGGTCAAGCCGCGTGGATTGCCATTCACCCCCAGGCGATCGGAACGCAAAGAATCGGCTCCTATCATTAAAATGTTTGGCCCATCCGCGCGCGTCCCAGCGCGAACAGGCCGAGGCTCTTTTCCCGTACGCCACAGAACGGCGGGAATCAAAAAAGCCGCTGCCGCCGCAAGCAGCCCCAGGGCGTATTCCATCCGCCCTTCCAGCCCTGAACGCACGCCGCCGGCAATCGCGGAGCTCGCGAATACTAACAACAAAACATAGTAGGCGCCTTCGATCCGGCTGGGGGTTAGCCTTGCCCATAACGGGTAAAATCGGCTCATCCGGTAGTTTGAAGAAGCCTCGATGCTGCCCGGAATGTACAGAAGATGACGACAGAACTGCAAGCCCGTCGCTATCGCAACCCCCAACAGGCCAAAAACTGCCGCAATCCCGCGATGGATGGGGACATCGAAGGCCGCAGCCAGAAAAGAATAATAAGCAACGCCAGCCAGCGCCATCAACAAGCACAGCACGAAAGCCCAAAAACCAAGGCGAGATAAAGCATACAAAGAATATGGCAGGTAGTAGCGCAATATCTCCGACTTAAGTTGGGGGCCGGTTCGCGAAAAATTCAGCACCGATTTGAGCAGCAAAACAGCCACGCACAACGCAGCGACACCGGCTGCAACAGGCAACCCCTCCGTCGCCAGCGGCCTGGCCCACCATGCCGCCAAACCACCAAGCACGACAGACACGACGACGCCCACGTTTATAGGGAAGCCCCTCCCCCCCTCCGGCTGAGTCAGCCGGGCAGCTGCATTGGCCTCAAACAGGCCCTTTATCTCCCCAAGAGCCGCAGCCGTTCGAATCAGGTAGAACCGTCGCCGATCCGCCCCCCATGACAATAGCGCGTGGGCACCATAGGTCGCGAGCTTCCGCCACATATAGGCGGGCATCTTGCCAGTACCCGGCCCAAGGCGCGTGGCCGCGAAGGTACGCTGATACGCAAAGCGCATGAGAAAACCCAGCTTCAACCTTTCCGGGCCGACATAGTGGTATTGAACAATATCCGGCGAGTAATATAGGCGCACCCCCTGCGCAAGGGCCTTGAATACATAAGCCGTATCTTCTCCTCCGCCCAAGTCGTGGCCACGGGGTCCCAGGTCGGTGGAGAATTCTCCAACACGCCCAAACACCTCGCGCCTGACGAAAAGATTGCCGCCACCCGGCGTAATCTCGTCTCCAGACACGAAATGGGCCACATCCCCCAACTTAAAATAGGGGATCGGGGGCGGGTAAATTTTGTAGTCCCCATCGTCACGAATCCACCCGGGTTCCGTCCCATCCCAATCCGGCAAAATCCTGCCGCAGAATAGGGACGCATCTGGCTGGGCATCTGCCACACGGCAAATATTGACCAAAAAATCCTTAGGCACCCTATGGTCATCGTCCACCAATGCGATCAGGTCGGATGTAATGCGGGGTATGGCACTATTTAAAGCAAAGGATTTACCCGCCTCCGGCTCAGCAAACCACTTAAGTGGCAGCCATTTATTTTCAGCTGGCTGTTCGAGGTAAGAATCAAGCAACTGATGAGTTTCATCAGTGCAGGCATTGGCGGCAACCAGGATACCGACTTCCCAATCCGCTGGCCGGATGGCCGAATTAAGGGATTGCAGCAGTTTTTCCAGCAGATTCCAGCGATTGTGTGTGCATACCAGAATGGCAAGTCGCTTCATATTCGTAGAACCATCGCTTCCGGCCATCCTTGCTACTGCGGCTTGATATCAGAATCCGTGCAAAACCGGCACCATGGATTGGTTGGAGTACCGATTGTTGTGTTGCCTGATGAATTAGTTGGCAACGGCTCTTTTACAGACTGACCATCTTCAGGGACGGGGGGGGCGTCAGTGGGCGCCTGGTTTATGGCCGGCAATTCAGCCGCTGACTGCGCGGAATTCTCGTTAGCTTGCGGGACAGGCTCTTCTTTTTTCTCAGCAGGCGCGGGGTATGGCAGTTTTCCGCCCAGATCACGGTAACGTTTCTGTAAAATTTTTGAATCCGGAGTCCGAGTAAGGCCTTCTTGGGCGATATTTAATGCGCCCTCACGATTTCCAAGATTCAAATAGACATTGATCAATTCGATATAAGCCGTAGCATAATCAGGCTTTAGACGGATTGCCTTCATAAGCTCAGCAACAGCGTCGCTATCTTTTCCCATGCGTACATAAGCGCGACCACGATCAACGCTTACCATTGCGAGATAGGGATAGAACTCTGGAGAATCTTGAGTATGAGTCAATACATATTGAAACTCGTTAAGGGCCTCATTTAGTTTATAAATCCGGTCATTCTTGTTTGAGGCCCTGGTGGAACGCACCATATCCTTCAATCCGTGACAGTAATGTTGGAAGTGTTGCATCCATGCCGGCTGGGGGGCATCGATTCGGTATCGTTTGGCATCAGCCGCAAAGTTCCCTTCGGACAGTTGACGACAAAACCGTGGTAATTGCATTAATTCACCGGCAGTGATCGAGTAATCTGCATATGCTGAGCATGACAAAAACAGCAGAACCGTCGCCATTGCGGCTTTGCTCAAGGATATTCGCATCTTCGATGCCAGATAAATCATTGGGTAACCATTCATTTCAATCGGCCTTAACAAAGTGTTTTGTAAAGTTCCACCAGCTTGTAACAATTTTATTGTGCAGCCGGTACCCCCCCCTGAGCGCTAACGGTAGCGGTTTGCAATCTGTAATCACTTTATAGCCACAGTGCTGGAGTGTCTTCCCCGCCGCACTTTCAAAGACACTTATCTGATCCTGTGTCATGAGCGTCTTCCATTTATAACGATTGTCGGGCTGCAATCTTTTCTTAAGGAGAGGCGTCTTGGCGTTCGGGTCGGTGGATTTCTGGAAACAGACCATGGAGTCAGAGTACTCTTCACCCAGGAATGCGCACACTGAACGCATCATCTTTTCGGGATCGGCTAAAAGGTCGCAATATCGCAACTCAAAATAAACATTGTCACCCAGTTTTCTACCCTCTGTTTGCCCGACTTCGACATACTGCTGCCAATATTTCGCGGCATGGTAGGTGTTATACACGCTGAAATCATGTTTTCGCCCAGCGAAAGAAAGCGCGCAATCGCGGCCATCGCGAATCATATGAATAATTTGAGCATCAGGGAACCATTCCACAATCTTGGGAAGATGCAAAACATAATAGGGCGTCTTGTCCCCCCAGCGCACCTTACCTTCGCCACGGGCATTTTTCTCGAACAGGCCGGCTATAATTGCAGGCATGGTGCTACGCCCCTCGCGATGAAGTTCTTCTGCCAAGGTCGCAACATCGAATTTCACACCATGCAGGTCGGTATCCAGAAAACCCGCACTTTGACGATACATGGCATCAAGCACGGCACGGACATTTTCCAGATGCGACAGATCACCATATTTTTCCGCATTGCGATAGAGCGGGATGAAAAAATGGGATTCTCCCGTTGGCAAGGATAGGCGCGGATGAGAACGCAACATGTATTGAAGCAGCGTCGTGCCGGAACGGGGCGCACCGACAATAAAAATTGGTCCGTTATTTTGTTTGGTTACATTCATATACACAGCAAAAAAACTTCTCTCAATCTCCCAGCATTGGCATAAAGCAGCATCGCTGCTAAAGATAATGCCGCAATCGCCCCAGCGCACTCGCTACGCCATACCCTCAACTTTATGATACACAGCCTAGCGCCCAACCTAAAATATAGCCCACAAAATAGGCGATATTCATCTCCTTGCGCAGCGTGGCGTTGTGGCCACCACTGCGCCACACTACAAACGCATTCCAGATTGCATGCCAAAGTTGAGGATACAGATATAAGGGAGGAATTCTGGAACGCTTGCCCCGTGCCCGGAACCCCTCTGTCCTTCCTTCACGATAATGCAGATCAAGAAAATATCGCCGGGTCAGTTTTCCCACCTGTATACGGTGGTTTATTATAGCCCCTGGCGCCCACCATACTCGGCAACCCGCATCCAGCAGGCGATGGTATATCTCAGTATCTTCCCCGCCAGTGTTATCGGTGCCCTTGCGGCCGAGGCCGGCATCAAACAAGCCGATTTTATCAAATACATTTTTTTTGAATCCGAAATTACCCCCGAAGATGGGCGTCTTGGGATCGGTAAGCTGGCGTTGCGGTCCACCGTGGTCAAGCTTCCCAAGAAACCCTAACAGCTCATCCGCTAACCAAGGCGGGCGGCGACCATCCTCGAACATCACATCAATGCGCCCACCCAAGGCATCGGGGCGGGCTTGCTGAATGGCACCCTCATGAGCGCGCAACCATTCTGGATCAGGCGTTTCATCATCGTCGATAAAAATGATGTATTCGCCCCTCGCTTCTGCAATAGCGCGATTTCTGGCATTGGAAAGCCCTAATTTTTCCTCCCGTACCATGCGAACCTCCGGGCCTGGGAAGCGCCAGGATATATCCGCCAGTATTGCAGCCGTGTCATCCGTGCTCGCATTGTCGATCACCAGGAATTCCCATGGTTGCTCGGGCTGAATTAAACCAGCCAACGCCCTTAACGTGCAGGCAAGGCGGGGCGCATGGTTATGCGTACAAAGCGCTACCGTGTAGGCGATATCGGCTGTATTCATGGCTTGTTCACTTTCTGTCACCACCTGACCCCAGTATTTTCCCCATGACCTGCTTCCCATAGTAGCGCGCCATCTTGCCCCAGGACCCATCATTGGTCCCTAGCGTGACTTTCCTGAGCAAATTGGCCGCCGTGTCCGTCCCAAAAACATCCAGCCGCCTAATTTTCATCAACGATTGTCCCGGCCGATTGAATCCGGGCTGCACGGAAAACCCCGCTTCATAGCCCGCTTCTTGCGCTATCTGCAACACCCGGTCATTGATATGACCATACGGGTATGCCACATAAGGCACCGGAGCACCCAACAAACTTTCCAGATCTGTTCGCGAGCCCTCTAATTCATCGCGTAACAGATCATCCGGCAGCATGGAAAGATCCGCATGAGTTCGGGAATGGGAATGAAACGAAAAACCCTGGCCTCGCATCACCCCAATTTCTGCTTGCCCTAACAAAGGGTATGTCTTGCCTGACGGATTCTCCTTCATGCACCAAACATCCTGCTTCCCTATCAGGGCAGAGACCAGGAACACCGTCGCCGGCCAACCGAGCTTTGCCAGAACGGGCGCCGCATGCTCATACACACCCAAGAAGCCATCATCAAAAGTCAGCACAAAGCTCCCCGATGGAAGCGACTGCTGCCCTTGCATCCACGCCACAAATTCAGCAATGCCGCACGGCCGCATGCCTGCGTCCCGCAATGCATGCATGTGCGCCGAAAAGCGCTCCGGTGCCACGCAGTACTTGGCCTCCCAGTCATTGCTCGCCGCCCCGACTCGGTGATACATGAGCACGGGAACCCTATTCGCAGACATTTTCATGGCAGTTATCGATAAACGCGTCAACTCGGTCGAAGACATCTATGTCTTCGTCGAAGTCGAATTTACGTGCAAAATCCGCTCTGGATGAAAGTGCTCGATCAATAACATTGATTTTGATCGTGGCTGGACTGGCCGCATGCTCTATTTTGGGATCCCAATAAATATAACGGCGGCAATTATTTTCGATAACAAATCTTTTGCTGTTGTAAAGAATAGTTTGAAAAATAGACTCTTCCGCCACCAGCGTGTGACGGTAATGATTTAGGAGGCGGGGATTGTTTTGACAGGTGACGATTATGTGCTTCACACAAATTCGTCGTAACGTCATCCAATTGTAACCACCCCAACACGGAAAATCTTCATGGAATGGAACACTCCAGCAGCGAATACCAATTTTTGGGGGCCTATTGCGGTATGCAGGGAAGAGCCTTAGAAAACTGGTGGCATTCAGCCTCTGCCTAAAAAACTCAAAGGCAGATTTCATTGAAGGGGGGAGACGATAGTAATAGGGGAAGCGCGGTAAATTAAAATATTGGAAGTAATACCGTTTAAATCCTTCTCCAGAAGGCCAGTGTGCGGGGTCATCATATAAGAAAGCATATACAAATGCGTCAAATTCAGTGGCCGCTAGATCAGCCTCAATCCTGATTAGTGGGCGCACAGGATAGTCTTGTCCAGATATATAAATTAACCAGTCATATTCAAGATTTTTCTCAATCCATTGCATCGAAATTAAAATGGCTTCGGTAAGTGAAAAATCACCCCAACGTACAGAGATAGGCTGCGGTATCAAGTGAATACGCAATAGCGAGATAATTTCTGCATCAAGCGGCTCTGCGATTGGGTCATGGTGAACAACTATTTCGGATAGCGGGCTACCTTTACGCAAGGCTGCGCAGAGACGCTGAACCTGTTCAGGATTCTTGTGGCTGGTAATGAAATAAACGAATTTCATTCATACCTCCCCTTTCCCCGATCAGCTATGCTGATCAGCCATTGAAAAAGCGTGCCGGGGAGCAGGGCCGGCAGGAGGTATTTCAGGTCACCCACTTTCCATAAGCCCCGTATGAAGGCGCGACGAAATAGCTTTTGCGCGTCAGACAGGTTGCGCTGCCAGTAAGCCTTATAAGCTTCCTGCAACAAGAAACCGTCCGTCAACTCAAGCACTTTACTTTCAGATAAATGCGCAACGCGTTCAGGATGATGCGCAACAAAATCACGCCGCACCTGCTGGGCATCCAGCACCTGTTTCCACTTGGTTTTGGAAATCTGCCCTTTGTCGTGCCAGCGGTAAAAAGCCATGACCTCCGGCACCCGCACAAGTTTCTGGGTATGCGCATAGAGCCGCAACCACAGATCAAAATCCATAGACGAAAAACATCGCTCGGAAAACCCTTTGACTGCATCAATGGCCTCACGCTGCACCAATGCTGCGTGGATGGGCCAAGGGCAGGTACGTAAAAATTCCGCTGCGGTATCCATCAGGCTGTAATCCGGCGGAATGTAGGGCACTGTTCCGGGCGCGCCCTCCCCCACATTTTGCCAGCCGCAATAAGTGATGTCGGCGTGACTGGCATCCATTGCTGCTGATAATTTTTCCAGCGCGTCCGGTGTCCAGTAATCATCGGCATCGAGAAACGCCACGCGCCCGCCACGCGCGTGTTTTAATCCGAGATTACGTGCCGGATACGGGCCCATGTGGCCCTGGCACAGCAAAATCAGACGCGGCGAATATTGGGCGGCAAGCTGTTGCAGAATGCCCACGCTGCCGTCGGTCGAACCGTCATCCACCACGATCAGTTCCACCTCCGGATAGGTCTGACCCATCACGCAATTGACCGCCTCCTCGACAAAAGAGGCGGCGTTGTAGCACGGCATGATGACGCTGATGCGGGCAGGGACGAAAGACTCACTCATTCTGCCAGTTCCTCACGGATGACTTCCAGCCAAGCCCTGCCCCATTTCTGGTCCGGTTCGATATGGTTGCCTTCCGCCCACTCATTCCAGGCTTTGAGAAAGACGATACGCTCATCCACCGGTCGCTCCGCGACCCGGGAAATGGCTTCCCGCAAGTGACCACGGAACAATTCCGGGGTGGCATTGTGGAATACCAGGCCGCGCATGCCAGTGCGGGGCGTATTGTCCCAATTGGGTAATACCAGAGGATAGTCTGGCCAGTCAACCTGGTTGCTACGCAGCAGGATGGGCAGAATCTCCTCATAATCCCAGATGGTGAGTTCGTGATTATTGCCTTGCAGAAAAAGTTTCAGCTTGGTCCATAGATAACGGCGCGGGATTCGACCATTGCGCGAAGGCAATGCCTGCATGGTGCTTGCGTCAAGCCCCTGCGGACGCGGATCCCATGTTTCATTCCGATTCGACACCCCTATCAGATGCAGCCCCGGCAGACCGGCCTTAATGGCACGTTCGCGCCAGAAATCTGTCACTTTTTCAATATCCGGGATATCACCGGGTCGATAGATGACGAAGATGGGTTTGCCATCCACTTTCAGATAGCGGGGGTCAGTAAAGGCTTGCAGCAGCCAATCGAAGTGGGCCGCATGATCGTCCCAGCCCGGGTAGACCTGTTCAACCAACATGGTATCGGTGCCCTGCCAGGCGGTGTTCCAAGAGTGATTGGCCCAGCACAGGCAGAAGGGAAAATCCGGTTCTTTGGATTGAAGTATTTCGTTAACCGGTCGTTCAAGAATACGCTGACCACCAAACCAGTAGTGGTAATAGCAAAACCCGGCGATGCCGTATTCTTTGGCTAACTCAGCCTGTGCTTGCCGCGCCTCTGGCAGTCTCAAATCATAAAAACCCAAGTCGGCCGGAATATGTGGCTGGTAATGCCCGGGGAAAAGCGGCTTCGCTTTGGCGGTGTTGGTCCACTCTGTGAACCCCTTTCCCCACCATGAATCATTCTGGGGAGTAGGGTGAAACTGCGGCAGGTGGAAGGCGATGACGCGGGCTGTCATGTTTTGAATTATCTTTTTTTCAAGTAGAAGCAGGCTTGGTCGCCCTCGCCGCTAGGGTTAAATTCTCGCGCCCGGACTCGGTAAGCATCGATCTGTTCAGCAGTGAACATGGAATGCTCGGGGTGCGTTTCATAAGAATGTTCATCGTGCAATGGGATGTCGTGCTTATATTGCTCGCTTCCCCAAAATTGAAATTCGTAAGAGTCATAAGCGACTTCCACGATATCAAATCCGGTTTGTTCGGCAAGATACTGCATGCTTTTCACCGTGTGCAGGTGGAAATGACGCGGCGCGTCAATCTGAGCCCAATGCACTCCATAGCTACGCCAGGCGTAAGAATCGGCGACCGGAATACGAACCAGCGCAACGCGCTGTGCATTTAGCAAGGAGTGTAGTTTTTCTAGTGCCGCCTTTGGCTCGGGCATGTGCTCAAAGGAATGATGTAAGGTGATGAAATCGTAATTTCCTTTCATATCATAGAGTGAACATTTGCGGATACGGATGCCATTCGGATAATCGATATCTTTCTCAATGAAGGGGTCAACCCCTGTCAAGTTGGTAAAGCCTTCGCGCCGCAGGGTCCGCAAGCGATCGCCGAGTCCACAGCCCACATCGAGTATGGGTGCATTTAGAGCAGTGAGTCCGGCTCGTCGGACCCATGTAATGTGGTTCGGAATGTCTTGTTTTATTGCGATCAGCCGCCCAATTGGATCCCTTGATGTAGACAGCCAATATTGCGTGCGCCGTCGGCGCAACCACGCCAAAATAGCACCTTCTTGCGCTTCCATTTTCATGCGTTTTTTTTGAAAGCCCCAATAGCTTTCCGGATAGTACTTGGAGAGATCATTCGGTATGGTCCGGATTTGCAGACATCCGCAATTCGCACACTCAATATACTCGAAGGTTTCACGTAGGCCGTACATCATTTCCCGCACTTTATGAAGCCGATTGCCCTCTTCATTTCCACAAATACTGCAAGTATCCATATGGTTACGTTCGTCCATTTGTCAGTTGATTCCCAGAGTCCAAGATCGCCCGCCCAATACGCCATCCCGTATATTGCTCCAAGTTATGCCTTGGGGAAGATTAAGCAAGGTAAAAGGCAATGCTTCCTGCGCAGTATTGATGACCAGAAACTCAATCTGTCCTCCCCTGCTCAAATTGGCAATCCGAATCCGTGGATCCATGGGGGATGGGGTGGCATGTTGTGTCGCTGGGGCGATGACCTCGGCGCAGGCGCCTAATGTTGAAGGTGGCAAGCCCAAGCCAGCATCAGTGACATCGAACATGGACTCCGCAAGCCAGGCACGATATTCCGGTCGACTGTCCTGTAAACATAAATGATATAAAGCTTCAGTCCAAAAACCAAGCGCATGCTGCCCTTTGCCTTGCTTCCAAAACGCGCGCATGCCGCTCAACTGGGTATGGCGTGCGGCAAGGTCAATGATTGGGTCCAAATAGTCCCCGCCAAAGCGGTGCCGGAATCGCGCTAAATCCCAGATGTTTACGCTCTGATAGGCATGAGAAAACGACCCCAGTGCGAGGTCCCTCTCAATGTAACCATTGGGCATGACGAAGCGCGGCAGTGCAGTCTTGATACGGTTAAGCTGAGGATAAAGATATTTCCAGGTCAGGCGCTTGATAATGCGCACAGGCGCAGGAAGCGCTCGCGCTTGATCTTCGGGCAACAAAGTAAGAGCTACAGCACGGTAGATTACATTGTAGAACCATTCCGCCGGGCGCGCAGCTAGCACTGCTTTGCTTGCCTTCTGTGCTGAAGCGATGAGATCATTATGAATCTTTTCACCGAGAATTTGGCGTGCCCGGTCTAGGGCGATAGTGCCATCCAATTGGGTATTGAGAACTAGCATATTGCTGGGCGATTTACCAAGGACTCTGCTGGATACCCAAGTGAAAGGCCCGTGAGATAGATCAGATTCGGATCGCTCCAGAGAATCGTGTAATAGCCAACTTCCTGAATTAATTTGATCGGTTTGGAGAGCCAAATGCGCGGCGCCCCGTCGCAGCGCTTCATTCAATGCAAGGGCTCCCCCCTCTTCTTCTTCTGCTGCGGCGGCAAGCAAATGAAGACCCCCGCAGGATAAGCGCAAGTGCTCTTCCATTAGCTCCGTCCACTCGCCGTGACGCCAGCCACCATCGGGTTGCTGGCGCGCGATTACTGAAGCGGCGAGTTGTTGCATGAAGAGACGATATAAATGCTTGCCGCTGGCGCGGCGCAAACCTGCACAGATGAGGTAAAGCGCGTAGGCATCCAGCTCGTCGCAAATTTTTTTTTGCTTCGGCCATCCCCACACGGTTTCGTAAACGAAGCCATGAATGAGGTGCCGGTATAAATCAGCCGGTCTGTTGAAGGTTGTGTGAGAAGCGTAAGTGAAATAGCTTTGAGTCTCGATAGGCAAAAGATCATCTAGCTCACTGGCCCACGTCACAGCGTCACTGTTAAACCGCCACAGCGTCAGGTCTAATACCTGCCCAGCAAGTATGGCAATACTGGTGGAAAGCATGCAGGTATCGGCGGTGATGGAGAGGAGTTGTGCATGCTGTTCCTCAAGGATGCGCTGCTGGACATCCAGGGTGCGAATTACCGGAGGTTGCGGTATCCAGTATAGGGGCAAGTCTGAAGCCTCTGTGCACAAGAGCCATCCACCTGCGACACAGGACGCAATACGGTAGCCGCCGGTAAGTTCAAGCCGACAGGTTAAATTCTTTTCGCTGCCAATGCGGATAAATACACAGTCCGCACCAAACTCAGGAAAACCATCGCGAATTAATGCAATTTGCTCGTCTAGCCAGAGTTTTCGCCTGTTAACTCCCTGAAAAGACAATACTTCCGTACCGCTCGTGGCGGAGAAAAGGCCACCGAGGTCGATACAGAGATCATCTTTCATCGTGCAAGCCTCAGTGTTTTACGCCAGCGCAGAGATTCCTCTGTCAATGCAGTAATGGGCAGATAAAGAAATCCCGCGCCATAGGTGAGGGCGCCAACCGTAGCAGAAAGCAGCAGATAAGTGGCCTGGTGATGCTCTTGAAACACTGGGGGCAATATCATATCCAGCCCTGACAACACAGCAAGCATGAGCGCATTGAGCAACAATCCAGGTGCGATGGCATTGATTAACTCCCTTAACGAGCCCTGCACTGATTGTGAGGTCAGGTAATACATTAATGAGGTGGCAAATATGTGGCTTGCCACCACCCCCCAAGCTACGCCTGGAAGCCCTCCAAAATGTAATCCAATCAGGGAGGCAATGGCAACAAAAGCCCAAGTGGCAGCTTGGATGAGAACCTCGCGTCCCAGTAGATTACGGGCAGCCAATACGGCACCGCAAGGATGCCCAATGCAGAATATCAATCCACCAAGAGAAACGATCGCCAAAGGCGCGGCAGCTGGTAACCATTTTTCACCATAGACTACACCGATGAAGGGCTCTGCCAGCCACGCCAAGCCGACATAGAAAGGCAAAGTATAGACAACCAGCAGCGAAATCATGCGGTAAAATAAGTAACGAACCTGTGCTGCATCGTCTTGCACCTTGGCCATGGCCCGAAATACCGGGCTATATACGGCACCGCTGATAGTCGCAAAGGGCAGCATGGCCAAGCTCTCCGCCTTATTGTAGAGCCCAACTGATCCGGGGCCTGCAACGTGGCTAATGATCAAATTGCTGGTTTGCTTGCGCAAATAACTCACAAGCTCATTGGCCGATGATTTCAGACCATAACTGCTGTGTATGCGTGCAGTCTTGATGTCAAAAATTATTCTGGGTCGCCGGGGGGTAACCCGGTCGAGCAGGATGATGCCCACCAAGCTGCCTGCCAGGCCGGACAGGATCAAACTCCATACACCCATCCCCGCCCAAGCCATGATGATGCTTATACCACCGGAGAAAATTGCGGCGGCAAATCCAACTAGCGCGCTCTCCTTGAAACGCATTTCCCTTTGCAGCCAATTGTTGCGGGAGTTCAGCATGGGCCGCAACAAGAAACTTAAGGCAGAGATGCGGATAAGCTCGATATAAAGAGGTTCGTTGAAGGCGAGTGCAATTGCTGGGCTAAGGAAGAAGAAAACAAGGTAAATCAATACACCTATCGATAGCTGCAGGGTAAATACCACATTGAAATCGTGTTCATCGGCCTTCTTTGCGCGAACAAGAGCTTCTCCCATGCCACCACTGGCAATCATACCGACAACACCAGTGAATACTTGCAACGTGACAAGCATGCCGAAATCGGCCGGTACCAACAAGCGTGCCAAGACAACACCAAATGCAAATTGAAATATCTGGTTACCCAGACTACCGGCAACTAACCATTTTGCACCTTTGCGGATACTTTCTCCCAGCTTCATGCGTGGGAATCCTGTGCTAAACAAAGGCAGATTATTGCGTCAAACGTCCAAGCCATGCCCAGATAGGCCTGTTTGTAGCGTAACGTGGCGTTTTTCCAGGCGAGCACAGCCATCAACTCACGGTAATCGTATAAGCTTTTTAATACTGCAATCATCTATAGGCTACTTCCTTGGCGCCGCAATGTAACTAAACGCACTTCAAGCTGGCGGCTTAATTTTGCTAGCCGGATCAGAATTTCAACACCGGTTGCAGTATCTCCACAATGTCTTTTCAGAAGCAGGTAGGTTAATCAATGCAAATCTTAGCGCTAAAATTATTTTTATAAAAATCAGATAGTTTTACGATTGTAGCGTTTTGAAAACCACGTTGCAGTTATTTTATCTTGTCACCAACAAGCCAGTTCCTCTTATCAACACCTTACACAAGCCGGCGACGTGAGCGTAATCACGGATGCAGACTCCGTCCAGCGTATCA
>JAHJJI010000103.1 GCA_018823025.1 Gammaproteobacteria bacterium
CTTGTGTCGGTGGTTCGATTCCGCCCCGGGCCACCAGAATTTGTAGTGCGTAAAAATCCCCCTGGGGTTTGCCCTTGGTCACCATGATTGGGGGGGCTGCCACATCGAACGGCCTCGCTCCTTGCCAAGCCCGCGGCGAAAAGGGCACAATTGAGCCATGCAGTTATTCACCCTCGGAATCAATCACCAAACCGCCCCCCTGGCAGTTCGCGAACAGGTCGCCTTCCATGCTGAAACGCTGGAACAGGCACTGCACGACTTGGTTGGCCAGCGCCCGGTAAAAGAGGCAGCGATTCTTTCTACCTGCAACCGCACTGAAATCTACTGCAACACCGACAGCCCACAGCAAGCCATCGAATGGCTGGCGGATTACCACCACATCAAGCCGCAGGCGATCGCGCCGCACCTCTACACCCTGCCGCAAAACGAGGCGGTAAAACACGCTTTCCGTGTCGCCAGCGGGCTGGATTCGATGGTGCTGGGCGAGACCCAGATTCTCGGCCAGCTGAAACAGGCGGTGAACACCGCCGAACGCGCCGGCACCTTGGGCACGCTGCTGCACAAGTTGTTCCAGCGCACCTTTTCGGTTGCCAAGGACGTTCGCACCCAGACCGAGATCGGCGCCAACAGCGTGTCTATGGCCGCCGCAGCGGTGCGCCTGGCGGAACGCATCTTCCCCTCGATAAAAGATCAGAACGTCCTGTTCATCGGCGCGGGCGAGATGATCGAATTATGTGCCAACCATTTCGCAGCACAGCACCCCAAGCATATTACCGTCGCCAACCGCACCCTGGAGCGCGCCAGCGCGCTGGCCCTGCGGCTAGGCGGCAGCGCCATCACCCTGACCGAGCTGCCGGACCACCTCGCCACCCACGACATCATCGTCACCTCCACCGCCAGCCCCCTCCCAATTCTCGGCAAAGGCCTGGTCGAGCGCGTTATCAAGCAGCGCAAGCATCGACCGATATTCATGGTGGACCTGGCGGTGCCGCGCGACATTGAGGCCGAAGTCGGCGAACTGGACGACGTGTTCCTCTACACCGTGGACGACCTCGCCCAAGTGATCGAGGCCGGCATTGGCAATCGACAGCTGGCCGCCCAGGAAGCCGAGGCGATTATCGAGGTTCAGGTGGAAGACTTCATGCACTGGATGGATACTCGCAGCGTCGTGCCCACCATCCGCGCCCTGCGCGACCATGCTGAACGGCAGCGCCGCCACGAGCTGGAGCGCGCCCAGCGCCTGCTCGACAAGGGAGAGGACCCGCGCGAAGTGCTCGAACAGATGAGCCGGGCGCTGGCCAACAAATTCCTCCACGACTCCAGCCACGCTCTCAACCACGCCAGCGGAGAAGACCGCGCCCAGCTCGAAGCATTGCTGCGCCGTCTGCATCACATACACCCCGAATAATTTAGAAGATTCCCATTGAAACCCTCTATCCAATCCAAGCTCGACCAGCTTGCCGAACGCCTGGTTGAACTCACCCAGCGACTGAGCAGCAACGACGCCACGTCGGACATGGATAACTATCGCCGCCTGACCCGCGAGCATGCTGAAATCACCCCGGTGGTCGAGCTCTACCAACGCTTCCAGCAAGCCGAACAGGATCTGAAAACCGCCCAGGAAATGCTGTCCGACCCGGAGATGAAGGCCTTTGCAGAGGACGAGGCAAACAGCGCCAAAGAGCAACTCGCGCAGATCGAAATTGACCTGCAAAAGCTGCTGCTGCCGAAGGATCCCAACGACGAACGCAATATTTTTCTGGAAATCCGCGCCGGCACCGGCGGCGACGAGTCGGCCCTGTTCTCCGGCGATCTGTTCCGCATGTATGCGCGCTACGCCGAAAGGCAGCGCTGGAATGTGGAAATCCTGTCGGAAAGCCCGGGCGAGATGGGCGGCCACAAGGAAATCATCGCCAAGATAGTCGGCCAGGGCGCCTATTCAAAACTCAAGTTCGAGTCCGGCGGCCACCGCGTGCAACGTGTACCGGCGACCGAAACCCAGGGCCGGATTCACACCTCGGCCTGCACCGTCGCCATCATGCCGGAAGCGGACGAACTGGCTGAAGTGAACCTCAATCCCGCCGACCTCAGAATCGATACCTACCGCGCATCGGGCGCTGGCGGCCAGCACATCAACAAGACCGATTCGGCGGTGCGCATTACTCACCTGCCTACCGGCATCGTGGTGGAGTGCCAGGACGACCGCTCGCAGCACAAGAACAAGTCGCAGGCGATGTCGGTGCTGGCGGCGCGCATCATGGACGGGCAGTTGCGCGAACGCCAGTCCAAGGAAGCCGCTACCCGCAAATCGCTGATCGGCAGCGGCGACCGCTCAGAACGCATCCGCACCTACAACTTCCCGCAGGGGCGCATCACCGACCACCGCATCAACCTTACCCTGTACAAGATCGATCAGATCATGGACGGCGACCTGGATGAACTGGTCGGTGCGCTGATGTCCGAACACCAGGCGGAGCAACTAGCCTCCCTGGGCGGGGAAGAATAGCAGGCACTCAACACCATGCCTGCCACTCTGGACACCTCGCTGCGACAGGGCACTGATGCGCTGGGCGCAGCACTGAATCTTGACCCCAGAGAATCCCGTCTCGAAGCGCAAATCCTGCTGTGCCATGCACTTCAGCAACCTCGCTCCTGGCTGGCTGCGCATGACCGTGACCCCCTCCTTCCGGAGCAGGCCGCTGCTTTTGCTGCGCTGCTACAACGCCGCCTCCAGGGCGAACCCATTGCTTACATCCTCTGCGAACGCGAGTTCTACAGCCTTGCTTTCAAGGTCACCCCGGCGGTGCTGATTCCGCGCCCGGAAACCGAGTTGCTGGTGGAACTGGCTCTGGAGCGCCTGCCTGCCGACGACTCAGTCCGGGTGCTAGACCTGGGTACCGGCAGTGGCGCTGTGGCTGTGACGCTGGCATTGCACCGTTCCTTGGCAGAAGTCATTGCGGTGGATCAATCCGCTACAGCGCTGGAAGTGGCGCGGGAAAATTCGCAGCGCTTGGGTGCAGACAATCTGAGTCTGATCCAAAGCGACTGGTACAGCGCCCTGAACGGAGAGAAATTCAACCTGATTGTATCCAACCCACCCTACATCGCTGCTGCCGACCCTCACCTGACACAGGGCGATGTGCGCTTCGAGCCTGTCTCTGCGCTAGCTTCAGGCGAGGACGGCCTCGACGACATCCGGACTATCATCCAGGGTGCTGCAGCCCACCTCAAGCCTAACGGCTGGCTGCTGTTCGAACACGGCTATGACCAGGCGACGGCGTGCCGCAAACTGCTGGCCCAGGCGGGCTTCAAGCAGGTAGCCTCGAGCGCCGACCTGGCTGGCATCGAACGCGTGAGTTATGGCCTATGGGCATCCTGATTTGTAACTTGCATTTTTAATACATCTTATTAAAATAGTCGGACACTCACCTCCGATTAATCGTTTCAAGGAACCCGAAAATGTCTCACAATTGTGCCAACATCATCTCCCCAGACATGCTCTACCCATTCGACGCTCGCGGCGTTGCAAAACGCTTCCGCCACGCAGCCATCTTCGGTGCTCTGGATTCGCTGCATCCAGGCGAAACCATGCGCTTCGTCAACGACCACGACCCACTACCGCTGCTGGCTCAATTGATGGAGCGCTACGGTGACGCTATAGCAATTGTGTACGTCGCCCGCGAACCCGGCCAGATCGTGATTGATTTCAGCCGCAAATAATAGGCAGCAGACATGCTGGTGACGCTAGCGATAACGGCGCTGGCAAGCTTTGCCGGCGCCGTTATCCTGGCCTGGTTCCAGCCTCTGCCTCCGGCCACCCACCTCCATCTCGCCCTGGCTGCGGGCGTCATGCCGCTGATCCTGGGTGCAATGAGTCATTTCGTTCCGGTGCTGACGCGAAGCGGATCGCCCGCTGCCGCCATTCACGCAATCCCCTTGCTGGCGCTGGCTGCTGGCGTACTGGCCGTTTTTTCCTTTATCGCCCCCAACCAGGCTTATTATTTCGCCGCCCTGCTTGCGCTGGCCGCTGCGACCATGTTTGCCGGCTGGATAGCCAGTCGCGGTCGATCAGCCCTGGGCAAACCCCATCCCTGCCTGCACTGGTACCTCGCCGCGATCGCCTGCCTGATACTGGCGCTGGCGGCGGTGGCGGCCATGGCAATCTGGCCGGAGCAACGGCTGGCACTGAAACGACTACATCTTCATCTCAACACTCTGGGATTCATTGGGCTGACTGCCATTGCCACTCTGCAGGTACTATTACCCACGGCAGTCGGGCGGCCAGATCCGCAGGCTGCGAACCGATTGCGTCAGGATTTAAAATGGGCGCTGGGCGGCACGCTGCTGATCTCCGTCGGGGCTGCCTGGCTCACACCGCTGGCATGGCTGGGCACGCTGTTGTGGGCGTTACCCGTATTGCGGCTGGGCCTGGCCTGGCTCACTCTGTATCACGCTGAAATTCAGCATATCCACGGTGCAGCGCCCTCGCTCGCCACAGCCCTGGCCGGATTTTCCGCCGCCCTGCTATTCGGTGTCCTGCACGCAACTGGCGTGCTCCTCCCCAGCAACAGCGCCCATGCCTTCATCCTCGCCTTCCTGTTCCCGCTGGTGACCGGCGCGATCAGTCAGTTGCTGCCGGTCTGGCTAAAACCCGGACCGCAAAACGTCTGGCACGAACAAATGCGGCAACGACTGCAGTGGGGCGGCGGAATACGTGGCCTGCTGTTTCTTGGCGGTGGCCTGCTCCTGGCCGGCGGCTGGCGCGGTGGAATGATACTGGCTGTGGCAGCGCTCGTGCTGTTCCTGCTGCAGCTGATCGGTGCAGCAGGAATCCTGCTTAAGCGATATGACTGATTGTTGCTCTTCCCCAAAATGCGCAAAGCCTCATCCGAATAAGCATCGGTGTCCGGTCAACGGCAAGAAATATGCCGAAGTCCCGGAGAAAACTGTTGTCCACCACATAAAGCAGGTGTGGGAACGGGAACCTAGGAGCTGCCGCTACTTTTTTTGCGATGATCCTGCTTGCGATGTCGTCTATTTCGGAGACGATGATTCCGTTGTTCTGAAATCACAGCTCAGAATCCTGGTTGGCGCCAAGGAGGCGTCGAATGACGCACTAGTCTGTTATTGCTTCGGGGTAACAAAAGCGGATGCATTGCGCGACTCCAAGGCAAGGGATTATGTTGTCTCCCAGACAAAACAGGGGCTTTGCTCATGCGAGACAAGCAATCCTTCCGGGCGTTGCTGCCTAAAAGATTTTCCACGCAGCAAGGGCTCTGAATAACCTCAAAAGATCATCGAAAAATTCGCACTTTTGTTTCTGAACGTGACGTAACTTTACTCTCACCCGTTCTGGGATATACTGAATTCAACCGGGCCAATTGAGATTCATTATCATGAATTCGGCAGGACCCCCTACCTCATCGACCCTCCAGAGCACGGGAGACTTGCTCTCTCATCCCAGCGTGAAAGAGGCCGCCCTGGCACCTAAAGGCTTGCTGGTGGTCTCGCTGGTTCTTCTTTTCTCTCTGACATTGACCTTCTGGGGCTGGCACCAGGCCAAACAGAACGAAATCGCTAGCGCACAGAAGATTTTTGAAATCCGTGCGGACGAAGTCAAAACTGCAATTGAAAAGCGCATGGAAACCTACATACAGGTGATGCGTGGCGGAGCTGGCCTGTTTGATGCATCCGTCTCAGTCGATCGGGAAGAATGGCGCGTCTACGTCCAGAAACTTAATCTGAACACCAACTACCCTGGCCTGCAGGCGTTGGGCTACCACCAACTCGTCAGCGAAAAAGACAAGGCTTCACACGAAAATGCCGTCCGTGCGGAGGGCTTCCCCGGCTATGCCATCCATCCTGCCGGGCAACGTCCCGAATACTCCCCCCTGGTATTCACCGAGCCTTTTGCGGGGATGAATCTCAAGGCATTCGGATATGATGCCTATACTGAACCGAAGCGCCGCGCCGCCCTGGAAACTGCACGCGACACGGGGCAAGCAACTGTCAGCGCAAAAATCACGCTATTGCAGCAGGATGAAAAGCTGAAGCCACAACCCGGTTTTATCATGGTCTTTCCCATTTACCGGCATGGCCAGCCCACTGCGACCACAGAACAACGCCGCGCCGCCCTTACCGGCCACATTGTTGCAGCTTTCCGCATGGCCGACCTGATGGCAGGCATTCATGGCACAGGCCAACCCGCGATCGACATGCATATTTTTGACGGCACCGAACTCTCTCCGGAAAACCAGCTTTACGACAGCGACCAGGCAAACAGTTATAAAAGCAGTTTCATTACCCGCAACAATACCATCATCGGAGGTCGCACCTGGACACTGCTTTTTTCCTCTTTGCCCGTCTTCGATAGCGCCCTGGATTATCAGCGGCCACATACGCTACTCTTATTTGGCGTTATGGTCAGTCTGCTACTGGCCGCACTGACATGGGCACTGATTGCTGCCCGCACGATGGTGACAGCACGCGCCAATGCACTAGACAGAATGCAGCAAGCCATGCAGGCACTGAAGGAAAATGAAACCCTGCTGGACAACATTGTGGAAAACATCCCCATTTCAATCATCATCAAGGATCCCAAGGATGAATTCCGCATTACCCGCTGGAACAAGGCATCCGAATCCATTTTCAGCTTGCCTCGGGAGGAGGTTCTTGGGCGAAACGCCTATGACAACTGGCCGCGGGAACAGGCCGATTTTTACCAGACCTGTGACGAGCAAGCCATGCGGGAAGGGCAAATTGTGGACGTTCCCATCGAAGCCAGTACTTCCGGCATTGCCACCATTTACCTCCACACCCAAAAACTGCCGTTGTTCGACGCCGAAGGCAACCCATCCCACCTGCTTGTGATCTGTGATGACATTACCGAACGCAAGCGCACCGAAGACCAACTGCGTCTTGCTGCCCAGGTATTTGAAAACAGCGGCGAAGGTATCCTGGTAACCGACCAGGATAACCTCATTATTTCGGTCAACCGGGCCTTCACCACCATCACTGGATATTCGGAGCAGGAAGTCATCGGCGCCGATCCAAAAATTCTCAGTTCAGGGCAACAAAGCAAGGAATTCTATCAGCTGATGTGGGCAACGCTTCTCGAGTCTGGCAAGTGGAGCGGTGAAATATGGGACCGGCGCAAAGATGGAGAAATCTATCCCAAATGGCTTACGCTCAGCACCATCAAGAATCATGCGGGCCAGGTGGTCAATTACATCGGTTCTTTTTCCGATATCACCGAACGCAAGGCTGCTGAGGCACATATCCGCTTTCTGGCGGAGCACGATGGACTTACCCGCCTGCCCAACCGCATGCTGTTTCAGGACCGGTTAAAGCAGGCCGTCGCACATGCCGGACGAAGGCAGGAGCGCCTGGCATTGATGTTCATCGACCTTGATCACTTTAAGAATATCAACGACTCACTCGGCCACAATATTGGCGACCGGTTGTTGCAAGCCGTGGCAAAACGGCTCACCCAGAACGTGCGCGAGGGAGACACGGTGAGCCGACAGGGCGGAGATGAATTCATCATCCTGCTTCCAGATCTAGAAAATGCGGTTGATGCGGTCTTGGTGGCGGAGAAACTGCTCACAGCAGTACGGCAGCCCTACCAGTTCGATGGCCAGGAGGTCAATATCAGCTTCAGTATCGGCATCAGCCTTTACCCGGATGACAGCCGTGACATGAATGAGCTAAGAAGGCAGGCCGACGCGGCGATGTATCAGGCAAAGAAGGACGGGCGCAACACTTACCGTTTCTTCATTCGGAGATAATCGCTTAATCTTCGGGTTTCTTGCGGTTCGGTTTTCCTATAAACCGTACACTTCCCGCACTCCGGTACCGGCAATCCGGTCATAGTAGCGTGCGCGGTAGAGCAGGCGCTTCTTGTCCGGCGTGTCATTGAAACCGGCGCGGTCGTGCAACACATTGTTGCTGACCAGCCCCATCCCTGGTTCCAGGCGGCCACGGTAAATAAACGCCAAGTCGCTGGTGAGGAGCTTTTCCAGAAAGGCAACCGCCGCCAGGGTCAAATCGTCCTGCTTCCACACGATGCTGCGAGTGCGCGCGGTGTAACGCATGTGCAGGTCGCCGCTTTCCGGATGGATGGAAAACACCGGGCCAACCGCATCCGGCCTGGCCACGCCATCCTCCTCGACTCGCGCCGGGATGGTCATGGCATCGGATTGCATCAGGGCACGGATAAAACTGGGGTTCTCGTCGCGCATCAGCAAGTAGGCGATCTCGTGATCCAGCAAGGCATTTTCGCCCCCTTCCGCCGAACTCTGCACGCAATGCAGCTGCAGACCCCAGATCTGGTGCTCCGGCGTATTGTAGTAGCCATCGGTATGCCACTTTATTGGCTTGTTGGAATAGGGGATGAAATCGTGGCGCTGCCCGCCCTCCACCACCCTGAGCGAAGTCAGTCCATCGTCGTCGGCGAGCATGTTGCAATCCAGCCGCTCCAGTCCATACCGCTTGCCGAGCAAGCGTGGGATATTCTTGTCAGAATCGGTGCCGGTCTTGCTGGCATAGACCGCCATATTGGTTTTCTGGCAGATCTGCAGAATCGCCTGATATTCAGCCTGCGTCAGGCTGCGTGGATCATTGATTTCAACCAGGATCTGCTCCAGGCGGGTAGGGTAGCCTTCCAGCTTGCGGCTGCGCCATGCCTGAAAAGCGCTTTCGTTTTCAAGTACAAATGGACTCTGCATGATACCTCTCAAGTTGTTGACAGATCACCCTTAGGTGCTAGTTTGGCGTTCTGTTGGTAGATCCGGAAAGCGTTCAGCAGATTGATCTCCAGCAATACCATGGAAGCGCCGAACAGCAACGCCGCCGGATAAATCAGCGGCGGCCAGAGCACGGACAAAGCGAGCGCAGGTACAGCCGCGAAATGCAGCCACATCTGTCGGCGCATTCCCGGCTCCGGCATGATCAGTTTCATGTTCGGCACCCTCGCCACGCCCATCAGCAGGCTTTGCAGGTGAAACCAGATCAGGAACGGCACGATTTTATACAGCATCCCGTTGACCACCGACACTGCAAAACCGGCAATAAACAGGAACGCCAATACAAGATTATCACCTTGCATTTTATCCAATGCAGGAATGACCTGCCCGGCAACGCCCAATGCCAAAGCAAGCAGCAGACACGCCATGCCGAAGCGCCAGAACAGCAACGTCACATCAGACTGCTTGCGGCGTCGCTGCAACTGGAGGCGCAAAGTAACAAGCGCAAAAACAGTGAAAATGGTTGCGGCGGTCAAACCCACTGCCAGCGTCACCTGCTCCTGCACCCCCTCAGGCAACCAGTAAACAACCGACCACAGCAGCAAAAGCACAAATAGCGCCGTCGTCAGCCAACGCGTCAGCAACTTGGGGTAGGAAGGAGTAAGCTGGAACATCGGCACTACCTGGTAGGAAACACCTGCCACCAGCAGCCCAATCCACCCCAGCAAGCCCCAGGTCAAATGAAGATTGGTCAGTCGCACCCGTTCGATCAGCCACCAATCCCAGCCGTAATTACTGGCCAATGTAAGACCGAGGGCAACAGTAACCACCAGCGAGCCGACCGCAAATCGCATCCCAACCACGGTCGGGTTGGCTGCAGATGCCCGCTTCAGGCTCAGCCCTACGGCAACGGCAAACACCGTAAATCCGCTGCCCAGCAGAACCATTGCGATGCGCATCGGCCAATGCACGCCGAAGAGAAAACCGCCTGCCAGCAGCAGCACGCCTGGCAGCAGCAAAACATGGACGGTACGCGCCACGCCCACCGGATGTGCAACGGGTGAACCGGCCACTACCGGCAGCATCTGCATCATAGCTCCCACCATTGCCATGCCGAGAAAACCCAGCGTCATCAAGTGAGTCAACGCCAGCACTGATGGCTGCCAGCGGCTGTCCATCAGGGAAGGCCCGTACCACAAAGCAAGCAGGGCGGCCAACAGACCAAACAGCGGCGCACTCAGAAAAAATCGGAATGGCACCCGGATCGGCGGCGCCTGACTGAAAGATAGGCCCGCTTCCAGCTTCATTCCTGCAGGCCATAGGGCGCAGCAGCCGCATCCCCCTTGCGCCAGATCAGAATCTCATGATGATCTTCCGATTTGGCTTCGGCCAGATGGTTAAACCCTCGTTTCGACAGCAGCGGGTAGAGCAAGCAGGGTTCGCGATGATGGATCATGCGCACACGTTCGCCCGGCTGCAACGTCGCAACAGCATCCAGCACCCTTTCCAGCGGCTCGGGCGGCTCCAGCCCGCGGACATCCAGCACGCGCTCCTGACTCATCGCCGTTTTGCCCGCTACGCGCCCACAGCACGCATCTGTTGCAGCACCGCTTCCATTTCACCTGCCAGTGCCCGGTCGGCCATGAGATAGAGCATCTGCTCTTCCTTCATGTTGTGCTGCTGCATCATCACCAGCAGCGTTTCAGCCTGACCCAGAAATTCGTCCCGGTCCTGTTGCTTCACCGCATCGGACATGGCATCGAATAATTCGCGCATCTGGACATGCTCCATCCGCATCACCTGGGTCGGCCCCATGCTCATGCCGGTATGCTCCTCGAAAGCGGGAAACAGCACCTCTTCCTCCATCTTGAAATGATGGTGCATGGAATCAAGAAAGCCCTGCAAACCGGTAGCGATCGTGCCCCAATCCTTGCCGGAAGCAGCGGCTTCCGCCTGCGAGAATAATTCATCGCAGCGATGGTGATCGCTGGTCATATAACTACTGATGGTGTCCATATATAATCCTGCGTACCCAATTAAATGCTGAAGAAAATTGAAAATCAGACCGGACCAGTGAAATCCGATGATTATTTGATATAAAATCTCATGCCCGTCGCCGAATAAACACCCGCTTCTATCAGGATAAAAACTCGCGGCAGGAGGCGCTCTTATTCTTGTTTAAGCGCTTCTCAGAATCCTTGACCTAAATCAAGGTTGGTTTCTCCCGTATCCACTAAATTGCAGCCTGCATCGTAAAGGATAGAAGAGCCATCTTTGTTCCAAGCAGGGCAACGGAGCAAACCAGCCCCAGCCTGAAGGGGTTATGCAATAATCGGTTGCTCCATTTAGTTGAATAAGAAGCGAAAAGAAGGTTTCTTGGATTAAGATTAACTTTAGGAGGTAAACATGAGCCAAGCATTTACCAAGTCAATGGCGCGAAACATTTTTTTCGGGGGATCGGCATTTTTTTTCCTGCTCCTCGTCGCCCTGACTTTTGACACCATGCAGGTTCTGCCGAAGCGAGACCACCGGGAAAATATCACTCCCGCAGTGGAGCGCGGGAAAATGGTATGGGAAAAGAACAACTGCATCGGTTGTCACACACTACTTGGTGAGGGTGCCTACTACGCGCCAGAACTTGGTAATGTCTACGCACGACGTGGCGGCGGTGAATTCATCAAGGCCTGGATCAAGAGCCGCCCCGCCGAAGGCACACCAGGCAACCGTCGCCAGATGCCACAATTCAACCTGACCGATCAGGAACTGGATGACATGGTGGCATTCCTTAAGTGGACCGGTGAAATCAACACCGCCAAATGGCCGCCGAACATCGAAGGTTAATTTTGGCCACCCTGATTTCTTAAAGGCTTAGGAGGAAAACTTATGCAATATCAATCTCAAGCGGTAGCGAAGCCTTACTTCATCGCTGCCATTGGCCTATTCGTCGGACAGATCCTGTTCGGCCTGATCATGGGCCTGCAATACGTAATGGGAGACTTCCTGTTCCCGGCCATTCCCTTCAACGTCGCCCGCATGGTGCACACCAACCTGCTGATCGTGTGGCTGCTGTTCGGTTTCATGGGTGCGGCCTACTACATGATCCCGGAAGAATCCGAAACCGAGCTGTTCAGCCCCAAGCTGGCCTTGCTCACGTTCTGGGTCTTCCTGGTCGCCGGCGCGCTGACCATCGTCGGTTACCTGACGGTACCCTACGCCACCCTGGCCAAGTTCACGTTCAACGACCTGTGGCCGACGATGGGGCGCGAGTTCCTGGAACAGCCGCTAGTCACCAAGGTGGGCATCGTCCTCGTGGCGCTATCCATGCTCTTCAACCTCACCATGACTGTGCTGAAGGGCCGCAAGACCTCGATCAGCATCGTTCTGCTGATGGGCTTGTGGGGCCTGGCGGTGTTCTTCCTGTTCTCCTTCTACAACCCCTCCAACCTGGTGCTGGACAAGTACTTCTGGTGGTGGACCGTGCATCTCTGGGTAGAAGGCGTGTGGGAACTGATCCTCGGCTCGCTGCTGGCTTTCGTACTGATCAAAGTGACCGGCGTTGACCGTGAAATCATCGAGAAGTGGCTGTACATGATCATTGCCATGGTGCTGATCACCGGCATCATCGGCATGGGCCACCACTACTACTGGATCGGCACGCCGGAGTACTGGCAATGGTTTGGTTCGGTGTTCTCCGCGCTGGAGCCGATTCCGTTCTTCATGATGACCGTGTTCGCATTCAACATGGTGAATCGTCGCCGCCGCGAGCATCCCAACAAGGCTGCGGTCCTGTGGGCACTGGGCACCGGCGTGATGGCGTTCCTCGGCGCCGGCGTGTGGGGCTTCCTGCACACCCTGGCTCCCGTGAACTTCTACACTCACGGCACCCAGATCACCGCCGCTCACGGTCACATGGCGTTCTACGGCGCCTATGCGATGGTGGTAATGACCATCATCTCCTACGCCATGCCAATGCTGCGCGGACGTGCTGCCAACAGCGAAAAGTCCCAGGTACTGGAAATGTGGTCGTTCTGGCTGATGACCGTCGCCATGGTGTTCATCACCCTGTTCCTGACCGCCGCCGGCATCCTGCAAGTGTGGCTGCAGCGCGTATCTACTGAACCGCTCGGCTTCATGGCGGCGCAGGATCAGGTGACGCTGTTCTACTGGTTGCGTGAGATCTCGGGTGTGATCTTCCTGATCGGCCTGGTTCTCTACATCATCAGTTTCTTCGTAAAAGGCGAAACTAAAGAAGCAGCTTAAAGCTTGAAAGGGAGGGGTTCGCCCCTCCCTTTTTTAACTTCAAATACCATACTATTTTAATAGGCTATTATCCCGGGACAGCAAGCGCTAGAATGTCGCGTTTTGCACCACACCGAATTAGTCCAATTCCGAATAAACAGGAAAACAAGGCGGCAAGAATCAAGGCAACCCATACAGCACGTACTGTATGCCGAGGAGCCCAGGACAAAGCCGGCGCAGTGATCATTTTTATCCGGAATCGGAATTAAACATCAATGTCTACTCAAATCCTTACCCTGGATAGCCACAAGGCCGGCACCCCGCCAGGCGATCTGGCAATCTGGTTTTTCATATTTGCCGAACTGCTGGCATTCGGCATATTCTTTCTTGCTTACGCTTTTGCGCGTGCCAACAATGTCGAGCTATTCAATGAATCGCAGCAGCACCTCAATCGCGAATCCGGCGCCATCAATACCGTGGTCCTGATAACCAGCAGCTATTTCGTGGTGCGTGCCGTTGCCGCCATCCGCGAAGGGCTATCGCGCCAGTGCGTCTACTGGCTAGGCGCAGCCATCGGACTGGGTGGCGTATTCCTGGTCATCAAGCTGTTTGAGTTTCACGCCAAATTTTCCGCCGGGATCTCACTCAGCACCAATACCTTCTACATGTTCTATTTGTCGCTCACCATCTTCCACTTCATGCATGTCATTCTCGGCATGGTGATTCTGGCGGCAGTGATGCTGAAAGCTCATCAAGGCGGCTATACTGCGGAGCACCACACTGGTGTCGAGACCGGGGCCTCCTACTGGCACATGGTGGATCTTCTGTGGATCATCCTGTTCCCCCTGGTTTACGTCATTCGTTGAGAGAAAATGCATAACATCGAAAACCAACGCAGCCAGTTCATCCGCCCCTGCACCCGCGTCTGGCTCGGATTACTGGCGCTGACCAGCGTCACCTACGGCATTGGCAGAATGGAACTGGGCGGCACCCAAATCGTGATGCTGGTACTGATCATCACCTTCATCAAGGGCGAAATGGTCGCCGGCTTCTTCATGGGCCTGCGCAACACCAGCCTGCTATGGCGCGCCATCATGGCGTCCTGGCTGGTGATAGTCGGCGGCGGCATTGCCATCGCCTACCTGGTCGGACTCAAATAACTGCAACCAACACGCCCACCCTCTGTCAAAGTGAAAGTACCCTCATGAGCAACGTGCCATTCTACAAACCGCACAGCAACGAAATCGAATTGTTCGAACACGCTTACAGTAACCAGTTGCCACTGCTGATAAAGGGGCCGACCGGCTGCGGCAAAACCCGCTTCGTCGCGCATATGGCAGCCAAACTCAACCGGCCGCTGTACACCGTGGCCTGCCACGACGACCTGACTGCCGCCGACTTGGTCGGCCGCCATCTGATCGGTGACGGCCGCACCTACTGGAGCGATGGCCCGTTGTCACGAGCAGTGCGTGAAGGCGGAATCTGTTATCTGGACGAGGTGGTGGAGGCGCGCAAGGACACGACAGTCGTTCTGCATCCTCTCTCCGACGATAGGCGTATCCTGCCGATCGAGCGCACCGGAGAAATTTTGCAGGCGCCACCGGAGTTCATGCTGGTGGTGTCGTACAACCCCGGCTACCAGAACTTTCTGAAAGGGATGAAGCCGAGCACGCGCCAGCGCTTCGTTTCCCTGCGCTTCGACTTTCCAGAAAGCGCGCTGGAGCAGGAAATCCTGATCGGTGAAACCGGCGCCGACGCGATGCTGGCGAAGCGCCTGGTCAACCTCGCCAATGCCCTGCGCGCGCTCAAGGAGCACGACCTGGAGGAGGCTGCCAGCACGCGCCTGCTGGTCTATGCCGCAACGCTGATCGGCAGTGGCTTCGACCCGGTGGATGCATGCCGTGCAGCGATGGTGGAAACCCTGACTGACGATGTAGAAACCGCCGATGCATTGATGGAGATTGTCCATGCCAGTTTTGGAAGATAACGAACAGGAAACCCCCGGCCAGTCCCTGGCGGTCTGGGCGGAAACACTATACCTCGCCAATCTGCTATTGGCGCCGGGGCTGGCCTTTCTCATACTGCTCTGGCTGTATTTCAAGCGTAGCGCCAATATGCCGGCACTCGCCCTCTGCCACCTGCGCCAGGCTCTCAGCGCCAGCGTCTGGGCCGGTACCCTGCTGGTGATCGCCAACCTGCTCATCATCCTGCTCGGCGGCTATGCCGCGCCGAATACCTGGGTTATCGTTATCATCTATTTCACCACCTGCCATTCCACCCTGGTGCTGCTCGGCGTGCTCGGCCTGGCCAAGGCGATGGCCGGGCAGAAGTATGTCTATCCGCTGGTAGGAAGGCCTTGTGACTAATACTCAGCAAAAGCGATTATGGTTCCAGGCTGGCTTCTTCATCCTGTTCATGCTGGCACCGGTATTCGACCTGTTCCGCTTCGACCTCAACGTTAAACACTTCTTCTTCCTCGGCTTCAATTGGACACTGGGGCTGGACGATCTCCTCACCCAGAAAATCAGTGCCGGCGAGGCCGCGCTCAACCTCATCCTGCGCGGCGGCCTGCCGATCCTCGGCGTGATCGGCACCGTCATCTGGATTTCATGGAAATACGGCCGCCTCTACTGCGGCTGGCTGTGCCCGCATTTTTCGGTGGTGGAAACCATTAACAGCGTACTGCGCCGCGCCATCGGCAAGCAGAGCATCTGGGACAGACACCCCCTGCCGGAACGCAATGCCGACGGCAGCATCACCAGGGCCAACCCCCTTTACTGGCTGGTGGTGGTACCGCTGGCGCTGGCCTTCGCCTTTACCTGGGCGGTGGCGCTGCTCACCTATATGCTGCCGCCGGCCGAGATTTACGGCAACCTGTGGCATGGCGAACTGACTGGCAACCAGGCACGCTTCATCGGCATCGGCACGCTGCTGTTTTTCATCGAGTTCATGTTTGCGCGCCACCTGTTCTGCCGCTTCGGCTGCGCCGTCGGCCTGTTCCAGTCGCTGGCCTGGATGGGCAACCGCAAGGCGATGGTGATTGGTTTCGACCGCAAACGTGCCGAATCCTGTATCAACTGTAACGCCGCCTGCGATAACGTCTGCCCGATGCGCATCAAGCCCCGCTCGACCAAGCGCCACATGTTCACCTGCACCCAGTGCGGCCAGTGCGCCAACGCCTGCACCCAGGTCCAGGCCGGCAATCCCCGCGGCACCCTGTTGAAATGGGTGAACAAGGAATGTGCGCTGGACAAGTCAACGCGCGATTTCGGGCACCATGAAAACATTCCGGAGAATTGTTTTAGCGTCAATCCTCCAGGGCAACCAGAAAGAATCCTCCCTAACCACTTACCGCAAAGGACGCCAAGTATCGCAAAGGAAAGCTGATCGGCAATCCTTTGCGTACACTTGCGTCCTTGGCGGTTAACAAGGCTCTGAAATGGAAGAAACAGTCGGCGCCTTCTGGCACAAGCTTATCACCGGCGCGGCGGAGAAGCGCTATCCGCAGGAAGCGGTGACACTCACAAGCATCAGCAAGACCGCCGGCATCTTCTTCCGCGCTCTCGGCGGCGATAGCGGTCTCAGCGTCAGCGCCACCAGCGCGACCGAACACGGTGCGCGCCGCAGTCTGAAGCAGCGCATTGCCGGCAGCGGCGCAAGAACCGAACTGACCTGGCTTGACGAAAACACCCTGCGCCTGCCCACAGTACTCGACATCCTGCCACAGCGCAGCCTCAACCGTGATCTCTACCTGTGGCTGATTGCACTGGCGGCAGTGGATGAACCTGACACACCCGCCTGGGTGGTGCGCAACCAGCAGGCCACCTTGACGGTATTCGATCGCTTCCCCGGCATCCGCTCGCGCTACCAGCGCCTGCTCGATGCCACGCTGGCATTGCGCCCTGACCCGGCCAATCTGCCGGAAGACGAAGCGGCCATGGAGCAGGCCATTCGTGCCGCGCTGGCCAACCCGGGCAGTGTGGACAAACTACCGCGCGCCAGCCGGCCACCCCATCCGGTACACCTGTGGCTGCACCCCAACCCGCCGCGCACATTGCCGAATCAGGCCGGCGGCAACGCCCCACCATCCGGCGAGCCGCAGCAGGAAGGCGACGGCAAGAGCAAGAAAACCGATGACACCAAACGCCGCCAGGCCGAACGGGTGGACATGCCGGACAACAAGAACCCCTTCATCCTCTTCTTCCGCGCCGAAAGCATTTTCAGCTGGGCCGAATACGTCAAGGCCAACCGTCCGACCGAAGACAACAACGACCCGGGTGCCGACCCGGCCGCCGATGATCTCAACCACCTGAGCGTGGCGCAGGACGGAAAAAGCGTTGCCTCGCGCCTCAGGTTCGACCTCGACCTGCCTTCCGCAGCACAGGACGACCTGCCTCTCGGGCAGGGCATTCTGCTACCGGAGTGGCACTACAAAAAGCAGATTCTACAGCCCAACCACTGTTGCCTGCAGCCGATGGTCGCGCGCGCAGCGCCGCCCTGCGCCCTGCCACACCACCTCGCAGCCACCGCGCGCCGCATCCGCAGCCAGTTCGAAGCGCTGACCCCGGCGCGGGTGTGGATCAGGGGTCAGTTCGACGGCACCGAACCCGACTTGGACGCCTGCGTCCAGTTCACCGCCGACCGCCTCTCCGGCCACGCCGCAGAACGCGGCCTGTACCGCGCCCACCACTACCGCGACCGCGATCTGGCCTGTCTGATGCTGGCCGATCTGTCGCTCTCCACCGACGCATGGGTCAGCGATACCGCCCGTGTCATCGACGTCGTCCGCGACAGCCTGTACCTGTTCGCCGAGGCGCTGTCCGCCACCGGCGACCGTTTCAGCCTGTACGGCTTTTCCTCGCTGAAGCGCGAAAACGTGCGCTTTCACGTCATCAAGGAATTCGGCGAGAAATACAATGCCAGCGTGCGCGGTCGCATCCAGGCCATCAAGCCCGGCTACTACACTCGCATGGGCGCCGCCATCCGTCACGCCAGCCAGCTTTTAGCAAAGCAGCAGGCCACGCAAAGGATTTTATTTATCCTCACCGACGGAAAACCCAACGACCTCGACCAGTACGAAGGACGCTACGGCATCGAAGACACCCGCGTCGCCCTGCTCGAAGCACGGCAGATGGGGCTGCGTCCATTCTGCGTCACGATCGACGAAAAGGCCGGCAGCTACCTGCCGCACTTGTTCGGCATCGGCGGATATGTTGTAATCAGGAAACCATCGGAACTACCGAAACAGCTGCCGCTGCTGTATGCGCAGCTGACCCGCTAACTAGCCGACCCTCCATGCACCTGACCCGCTACACCGACTATTCCCTGCGAACGCTGATTTATCTCGGCACGAGACCGGAAAAGCTCGCCACCATCAGCGAAATCGCCGCCTATCACGACATCTCGCGCAACCACTTGATGAAAGTGGTGCACCAGCTCGGCGCAAACGGCTATATCGACACCCTGCGAGGCAAAGGCGGCGGCATCAGACTGGCGCGCCCGCCGAATCAGATTGTGGTGGGCGACGTGGTGCGCAGCATGGAAGAGAACATGGACATCGTTGCCTGCTTCCAACCCGACTTCAACGCCTGCGTTCTGGCACCCGCCTGCCGCCTGAAAACCGCCATGAGCGAGGCCCTGCAAAGCTTTCTTGCGACGCTGGATCTGTATACCCTGGCCGATCTGATCGGCGAACAGGGCAGCCCCCTGGTTTGATGTTTGCTTCAGTCATGCCATGAAATATCAATGTCCAAACTGCAGCTTTACCATTTTCAACCGCCGCGTCAAAAAGTGCGAATCATGCGGTACACCGCTTCCGCCCGAACTGCTTTATACGGACAAGCAAATCGCGTCAATTGATGACGAATTCGAAAAAAATAAACTCAAAGTTGCCCAACTACGACGCAGCTTGGGCGGCGGTGCCGACGGAGGCTCCACAGGTGGGGATAGCGGCTGCGGTGATGCTGGCGGTGGGGAATGCGGCTAAATTAACAGGAGTACCGAAGTGAGCGACGAAGAACGTCTGGTCGATATCGAAATAAAACTTTCCCATCAGGAAAATACGGTCGAAGAGCTGAACAAGGTGGTCTGCCAGCAACAAAAAAAGCTCGACCACCTGGAAGCAGTCTGCGAAGCGCTGATCCGGCACGTCAAGGAATTATCGGATGGCGCAGCCGAACAGCGCACAGCGAATGAAACGCCGCCCCATTATTAGTGGCGGCAAACAGTTCGTATCCACCTTCATTTAGCGTGTATCCCAGCAGGTACAACCGTCCTCAGCTGCGAAATTGACCGGCAGCTCGGGTCGTCCAGCGCTGCCCGGCCCCTGCCTCCAGAGTTAATTTTATCCTGATGGAACGGGACCTTAGCATCACGTAGACGATTTCGAATTTGCGTAAAACCGGGAAATGAGAAAAACTGTTACCTAAGACATTCACTCTCCGAGCGAGTGTTGTCGATCTCTCCGGGCCGTACAAGGAAGCCAGATAGTGCCAAACAGTCAGCTCACTCTAAAGAAACTCAAGACCCTTTTGGACCATCTCCATGACGGAGTATTTTCCATCGAAGAGGGAATGATGGTTTACGCCAACCAGGCTCTGTCGACGCTCATCGGTTATCCCCTCGACGAAATCCTGCAACAGCCCTTTACCTGTTTTGTCTACAAAGAGGATCTGGAGAAAATCGTCAGCCATTATCAGGCTCGCTTACAAGGTGAAAATGTACCCAATGAGTACGAGTTTCGCATGCTCTCCAAACAAGGCAATGCCATTGATGTGCGTATCAATGTCGGGGTCTCCGTAGCTCCGGATGGCTTACGCACCTCGATTGGGACAATTAAAGATCTCCGCGAAACAAAACGTACTACTCGTGATCTGGCCAGGTCCCGGCACGATATTGAATCTATTCTCGACAATATGCCGGATGTTTTCTATCGCACTGATTTGCAAGGCCTGATCACACTGATGTCGCCTTCTTGTAAAGAAGCGCTTGGGTATGAAGCGGAAGAGATGATAGGTCAACCTCTGGCCAGCTTTTATTGCACGCCTTCTGAGCGAGCAAAAATACTTAATGCATTAGAAGAAGGTAAAGGCAAAGCCCGGCATGTTGAAGCCTGTCTGACTCACAGGGATGGCTCCGCCGTTTGGATTTCAACCAATGCTTACCTGCGGCTAGATGAAAATGGACAGGCCATCGGCGTCGAAGGCATCGCACGCAACATTTCCGAGCGTAAAGAACTGGAAGATAAACTCACGGCCTTTGCTCGAATCGACGATCTGACACAAGTCTACAATCGGCGTTATTTCTATGAAGAAGCCGAAAAGCAGTTGATCCTTGCACACCGCTATCAACGGCCTGCGGCAATACTGATGCTGGATCTGGACCGCTTCAAACAAATTAACGATACCTATGGTCACCGTGCCGGTGATGAAGTGCTGAAAGATTTTGCTCAAATATGTCGCGATACAATCCGGGAGACCGATATCTTCGGTCGTACCGGCGGCGAGGAATTTGCTGTCCTGCTACCCGAAACAGAGCTGGATTCAGCTTTTCTGCTCGCACAAAGAATCTGTTCCCGGGTTAATTCAAGCACATTCAAGTTGAATCAATGCATCTTGTCTTATTCTGTCTCGATCGGTGTGGCTATTATAGATTCAGAGAAAATAAATATTGGAAAATTACTGTCTCATGCCGACAAGGCTCTTTATGAAGCCAAAGAAGCCGGGAGAAACTGCGTCCGGATATACGGTGCCGAGAAATCAGAATCGGCAACTCATATGCGCTGATGGCCGCTGCAAGGATCGTTAGCCCGGCTGCCCATCCGAGCGTGGCCGCCAATACTTGGGCGCGTATTTGACGAACCAGGGCGCGAAGCAGGCAAGCCAGACCGCAGCGGCAAGCAGGTAGAAATGACCTGCCGCCGCCCCAGCCAGCGGCAGATCACCACCGATACGAGCCAGCGCAGCAAGCTGGAATCCCCAGAACAGAGCCCAGGTGGAGCCATCCGCCTCGAGTTCTGCACCGGAATGGCCCAGCGTGACGCGCGAGGCCATGCCCAGCACCATCGAGCCAAACAGGCCGATGGTCAGGGCATGCAATGGCGCGAAACCCAGCATGCTGATGCCGGCCAGCAGTGCAAGGCTCTGCACGGCATACAGCGCCAGCGCGACCGAGGTCCAGGCAAAGCCGACATGCAGCACTGCCAGCAAACGGATTTCGAAGCTGCGCCGCAGTTGCCAGTGCCAGCTCAAATGCATTGTTTGCGCCAGCAGGGGCAAGTCAAACAGCCACAACCAGGCGTTCCAGCCGAGGATTTCCAGCATGCCGTGACCATAGCTGCAAACCAGCATCACACCGAGTGCCCCGGTGGGCCGAACTATTTGATAGTTGTCCAGCACCCGGCTGGAAAAAAACGGAATCATGCGGTGGCAGATGGTGAAGAAGATCGGCAGCAGCAAGAACCATACTCCGGCCTTGAGAGAAAACAGCGCGAACAGGGCGTTGCCGGTCACCAGCCAGAGCAGGAAGGCAAGGATGCCGACCCAGCCCATGCCGAGGGCGACGCTGGTAATTCTGGGGTGCAGCTTGTCGGGGTGGCGGGCGGTGATCAGCACGTCCAGCAGCGCATAAAAAGCGACACCCCAGCCGGCGAGTATCAGCACCAGCGCGACGATCAGCAGGCCTTTGCCGGCCAACAGGCCGATGTAGAACAGCAGCACGCCGCACGCCAACAACAGGAAAGCCGGCACATAGCGACGCGGCGGTATCTTAGTACCGTTCATCCAGTTGGGATAGACGGTCATCAGGAAGCCGAAGATGAAAAAAGGGAAGAAGCCGTAAATCATCAGGAAGCCGTGCGCCCAGGTCGCCGGTATCGTCCAGGCCGGCGCCAGCCAGGCGGAAGTGTAACGACCGATCAACTCGGTCAGCCACCAGGCGATAACAGCCAGTCCCTGTACCGCACCAGCCAGGAACATCATGCGATGGGGCGCAGCAGAAAACGTGCGCCAGACAGTATTAACTTGCGACATATTCAGCCTTGATTCAACCGTAAAACGCTATTTTACTCCGGTTCCGCCCGACTGGCCGCGATGGACTCACCAAAAGTAAGCGCCTGCAGGCGACAATCCGCTCTATCTATTGCAGAATAGCGTTGTATATCGATTCCCCAATAATTTTTGCCACGCAGCCAGATAGCGAGTACCCCCTGAAAACAGCATGAATCAAGACTTACAGAAAATAGACCGATTTGAAGTGACCCGGATTCTGGGCAAGGGCGCGCAGAGCGTGGTTTATCTTGCGTACGACCCCAAACTGCAACGCGAAGTGGCGATAAAAACCCTGCATTTCACGAAACAGAAGGACCAGCAGAACGAGATTCAGGCGCTAATCCAGGAATCGCGCACGGTCAGCAAGATGCGCCACCCTAACCTCGTACCCATTTTTGAGGCCGGGGAATACGAAGGCGACCCTTATCTGGTGTTCGAGTATGTCGAGGGGCAGACCCTGGCCGATCTGCTAAGGGAAAAAGGGGCGCTATCCGCCAACGAGGCCATCGGCATTATTGCCCCGGTGCTTGATGCCGTCGCTCACGCCCACCAGAACGGCATCATCCATCGAGACCTCAAGCCCTCCAACATCCTGATCAGCCCGGAAGGCATCCCGCGCGTGATGGATTTCGGCATCGCCGAACGCATCTCCGACAAACCGGGCGAGCACGACGACGACCTGATAGGCACGCCAGCCTATATGGCGCCGGAATACATCGACGGCCGGATGATTAGCGAAAAAAATGATATTTTCGCCGCCGGCCTGATCCTTTACGAAATGGTGGTTGGACACAAAGCCGTGCAGGGCAGCAATATTTACCAGATCATGCACCGCATCGCTTCCGAACCGATTGAACTCCCCCCGAGCGGCGAAATATCCATCGACGAGAAGCTCGGCGACATCATCCTCAAGGCACTGGCAAAAAACCCTCTCGACCGCTATGCCAGCGCCGAGGAAATGGGAGACGCGTTACACTCGTTCATGCTGGCGGGCGAAGAAGCCGCTCCTCTCTCCGCCGAATCGAAACAGAGCACGCTGGATTTCCTGCTGCGGCGGATGCGCCACAGAGGCGACTTCCCAGCCCTGTCGGAGTCAGTCAGTTCCATCAACCGTGTGGTTTCCTCCGACCGGGAAAGCATCAACAAGCTTTCCAACTCGATCCTGAAGGATTTCGCCCTCACCAACAAGATTTTGCGACTGGTCAATACCGCCTTCTATAGCACATACGGCGGCGGCACCATCAGCACCATTTCGCGCGCCGTGATTATTCTCGGCTTTGACGCGGTGCGCAACATCGCCGTCACCCTGATCCTGTTCGAACACATGCAGAACAAGGCTCATGCGACACACCTGAAGGAAGAGTTCATTCAGGCCCTGTTCAGCGGGCTCATCGCCAAGGATATTGCCAAAGGCGCTGCCAAAGACGTCAAGGATCCGGAAGAAGCCTTTATCTGCTCGATGTTCCATAATCTGGGCCGCCTCCTGACCATGTTCTACTTTCAGGAAGAGGCGGAAACCATAAACCGGGTTATGGCCCAGAAAGAATGCAACGAAGATATTGCTTCCGCCCAGGTGCTCGGCATTTCCTACCAGGACTTGGGCATCGGCATCGCCAAAACCTGGGGTTTCCCGGAACAGATCGTGCACAGCATGCGCAAGCTGCCGCCCGACTCCGTACCCCGTCCCAAAACCTCCATGGACAAGCTGCGCATCATCACCAGTTTCTCCAATGAGCTATGCGCTATCGTTGCCCATACGCCCAGCGAAGACCGGCTGAAATCTATCAAAAAACTCTCCGGGCGCTATGGTGACAGCATGCCGATCCAGGAAAAACAGTTACAGCAGACGCTGGAAAAAGCCCTTGATGAAATTACTCAGTTCGCCGGCACGGTGCGTCTGGGGGTAAGAGAGAGCCGAATTGGCAAGCAAGCCGCCAACTGGACCGGGTACACCCATCAAGTAGATGCCGCAGGAGCATCAGAACACACTGCTGAAGGTACCGAGCTGACCGAGGCAGAGACGCAGATGCAGGACACGGTGGCGATCACCGCAACCGAGGGAGTCACACTGGCCCAGGGAAAGCTGCCAGAAGGCATGGGAAACAAGCCGGATGCCGGCAATGCCCAAGCCATCCTCACCGCCGGCATCCAGGACATCAGCAATTCCCTGGTGGATGGCTGCTCCCTCAACGACCTCCTGCGCATGATCCTGGAAACCATGTACCGCAGCATGGACTTTCAGCGCGTGCTGTTATGCATCAAGGATGCCAAGCAGAACGCCATGGTCGGGCGCTTCGGCTTCGGCGAGGATATCAACCAGATCATCAAGACCTTCAAGTTCCCCCTCAGCTATACCCCGGATGTGTTCCACGCCGCCTTGTCGAAGGGCGTGGACATCCTGATTTCCGACATCAACGAACCGAAAATCAAGGATCGCATTCCGGACTGGTATCGCAAGGCTATAACCGCCCAGACCTTCGTGCTGTTTCCGCTGAATATCAAAAACGTACCTGTAGCGCTGATATATGCGGACAAGGAGCCTGCAGGCGGCATCAATATGCCGGAAAACGAGCTGAGCCTGTTGAGGACACTGCGCAACCAGGCCTTGCTGGCCATCAAGCAGACGCTATAGCGCGGACAACCCGGACGTACTCGCCTTCAAACAAATCATCCAGGAAAACCACATCATGATGGAATACATTTTTTTCAACGCCGAACTGGCCGAACGCTTCGCCGAATTCGCACGCCTGATCGGCGCCGGCTGCGAGGAACGTAGCGACAACATGGGGCTGATCGTGGCCGTGCCGGAAGATCTCGACGAGGAACTCGACAACCGACTGGACACCTATTACGCCCATCTGCTCGACGAGCAAGCCGAGATGGTGGAACAAACCGAGCCCGGCCTCAAGCACAACACTTCCATCAACATCACTCTGGCTGACGGCCGGACCTGCGCGATCCGCATCGAGCCGGTGATGATGAACCGGCTGATGGGCTGCCTCAGCATCGACGAAATCCATCAGTTCGCCACCACCATCGCCCGCAGCGTTGAGAATCCGGACAACCGCCCACTGTGCCAGACCTGATTCATCTTTCTTGACCAGGCAGGGTTGATGCTTTCGGGCAGTCATGCTAGCCTAAACAGCCTTTATCGACCTTTAAATCCGAATAGCTTTTAGCTGGCAGAAACCGACATCCGATGGTTCTTTCCGACCGTATACACACCTATGGGCAACTCCTGTTGCGACGCCATGGCGAGCGTGTGCACAAGATCGCGCTCGACGCCGGCCTGACCTGCCCCAACCGCGATGGCAGCAAAGGGATCGGCGGCTGCACCTTCTGCAACAACGAATCGTTCAGCCCCAATGGGCGCAAGCCGCCCACCCTGCAGGAGCAACTGAGCTCGGGTAGAAACGCCATCACCCGCTGCACCCGCGCCAAAAAGTTTATCGCCTACTTCCAGGCCTATACCAACACCTACGCCAAGATCGAACAATTGCGCGCGATGTACGAAGAAGCCCTGGCCGAGCCTGACGTGATCGGGCTCTCCGTCGGCACCCGCCCCGACTGCGTGCCGCCGGAGGTGCTCGACCTGCTCGCCGGATACTGCGAGCGCGGCGTCGAAGTCGTACTTGAGCTCGGCCTGCAATCCGCCTTCGATGAAACCCTGAACAAGGTAAACCGCGGCCACGGCCTGGCCGAATACCTCGCCACCACGACCGCGGCCCGCGAGCGAGGTATCCCGGTATGTGCCCACCTGATTGTCGGCCTGCCCGGCGAAACCGAGGAACACTACCACGCCAGCCTGGATACCGTAATCGAGCACGGCGTGGACGGGCTCAAGCTGCACCCACTGCATGTCGTCAAGCACACCGTGCTTGCCCAGGAATGGCGGCGCGGCGAATACCAGCCGCTGAGCCAGGAAGACTACACCCGCATCGTCTCCGACCTGATCGAACGCACGCCGGAGGATATTGTCTTTCACCGCGTCACCGGCACCGCATCCAGGGATATTCTGCTTGCCCCCGACTGGTGTTCGAAGAAATGGGATGTACTCAACAAGATCGAGCAGGAACTGAGAAGGCGGGATACCCGTCAGGGACAGTTCGCCCGCCCCATAACCAAGGAAGAACTCAGACATGTCGCCTAAAGCCTCTCTTGAACTGGTCTGCCCCGCAGGCAACCTGCCCGCACTGAAGGTCGCCGTCGATAACGGCGCCGACTGCGTCTACATGGGCTTCAAGGACAACACCAATGCACGCGCCTTCGCCGGGCTGAACTTCGACCAGGCCAGCGCCCGCGAAGGCGTACGCTACGCCCACGCCAGGGGCACCAAAGTGCTGCTCGCGCTCAACACCTTCCCCCAGTCCGACACATGGGAGCGCTGGCAGGCGGCGGTGGATAACGCAGTGGAACTCGGCATCGACGCCGTCATCCTGGCCGACCCCGGCCTGATGCGCTACGCAGCAAAGAACTACCCGAACCTGCGCCTGCACCTGTCGGTGCAAGGCTCGGCCACCAACTACGAAGCGATCAACTTCTACCACGAGCACTTCGGCATCCAACGCGCGGTCATCCCGCGCGTACTGTCGCTGGCCCAGGTCGAACAGGTGGTGAAAAACACCCCGGTGGAAATCGAATTGTTCGGCTTCGGCGGCCTGTGCGTCATGGTCGAAGGGCGCTGCGCACTGTCTTCCTATGCCACCGGCGAATCGCCCAACACCTGCGGGGTGTGCTCACCAGCCAAGGCGGTACGCTGGGAACAAACTCCCACCGGCCTGGAATCGCGCCTTAACGGCATCCTGCTCGACCGCTACGGCAAGGATGAAAATGCCGGCTACCCGACCCTGTGCAAGGGCCGTTTCGAAGTCAACAATGAAACCTACTACGCCATCGAAGAACCTACCAGCCTGAACACCCTGGAGATGCTGCCGGAGATGATCGCCATGGGCATCGCCGCGATCAAGATCGAAGGCCGCCAACGCAGTCCCGCCTATGTCGAACAGGTCACCAAGGTATGGCGCTCCGCCATCGACTCCGCCAAACGCGCACCAGACAGCTATGCCGTCAACCCGGCGTGGATGGCGCAACTGAACAAAGTCGCCGAAGGGCAGCAGAACACCCTGGGCGCATATCACCGACCGTGGAAATGAATAGCAATTCACCGCAAAGGACGCAAAGGTACGCGAAGGAATTCAACTTAATAAAAGGCTTTCCCTTGCGTTACCTTGCGTCCTTTGCGGTGCAAAAAGTTTTTAAAGAGAACTCGATATGAAACTAGCACTCGGCCCCATCCTCTACTACTGGGAACGCGAAACCACCTTCAATTTCTACGACGAAATCGCCGCCTCTCCGGTGGATACCGTCTACCTCGGCGAAACCGTCTGCTCGCGCCGCCACACCCTGCGCACCGAGGACTGGATTGAAGTCGCGGACAAGCTCGCCGCCGCCGGCAAGGAAGTCATCCTCTCCAGCCAGGCGCTGATCGAATCCGAATCCGATCTGAAGACCCTGCGCCGCATCGTGGACAACGGCAAATTCATGGTGGAAGCCAACGACATGGGTGCAGTGCATCGGCTCTCCGCCGCCAGGCTTCCCTTCGTCTCCGGCCCCCACATCAACACCTACAACCCGCAGACCCTGTCCCTGCTGGCCGAACTCGGAGCGAAGCGCTGGGTCATGCCGGTAGAGATGTCGCGCGTCGCGCTCGGCCACATGCTGCGCGACCGACCATCCAATTTGGAAACCGAGGTGTTCGCCTACGGCCGTCTGCCGCTGGCCTTCTCGGCGCGCTGCTTTACCGCCCGCCACCACAACCTGCCCAAGGACGACTGCCAGTTCCGCTGCATGGACTACGTCAACGGACTCACCCTGAAAACCCGCGAAGGCCAGCCCTTCCTCGCCCTGAACGGCACACAGACCCAGTCCGCCAGCGTCTACAACCTGATCGGCGAACTCGATGCGATGCGCGAAACCGGCGTCGATGTGGTACGCGTCAGCCCGCAGGCATTTTTCACTGCAAAAATTCTCAGATTATTCCGCGAAGTCATGGACAATCGCCTCCCCGCCCAGACGGCCAACCAGCAGATGACCAAGCTCATGCCCGACCAGGCCTGCGACGGCTACTGGCATGGCCGCCCCGGCATCGAACAGAGCTATCTGCAAGCGTCTTCGGCTGAGAATGCGGCCTGATTCAACGGCCTGGCCCCTGCCAAATTCATCTGCTAGCGGGATGGGGGAGTTTCCTGTCTACGCCTAGACTCAGTCTGCCCTATACTGCATCGACTTTTAGGATTCAATCGAATCTACCCCGATTTTGTATTTCCCATCACCCGCCATAACGTATTCTGAGATTTTGTTTCAAAAGTCGCGGTGGTACCATTTCAGATCTTCTGAAAAAGCTGGAGCCCCTCATGACCACCCCATCGCTGATCGCCAAGAACGATACTCAGGAACTTTTTCTGCTGCCGCAACTGGCCAACCGCCACGGCCTCATCGCTGGCGCCACCGGTACCGGAAAAACGGTTTCGCTGCAGGTGATGGCGGAGAGTTTCAGCCGCATCGGCGTGCCGGTGTTCATGGCCGACGTCAAGGGCGACCTTTCGGGCATCAGCCAGCCCGGCACGGAAAAACCCAAAATCGTGGAGCGCATCGCAAAACTGGGACTCACCGACTTTGCCTTTGCCGGCTGCCCGGTCACATTCTGGGATGTGTTCGGCGAACAGGGTCATCCGGTCCGCGCCACCATCTCCGAAATGGGGCCGCTGCTGCTGGCCCGCATGCTCAATCTCAACGACACCCAGGCCAGCGTGCTGACGCTGGTGTTCAAGATTGCCGACGACAACGGCCTGCTGCTGCTTGACCTCAAGGACCTGCAGGCCATGCTGCGGCATGTCGGTGACAACGCCAAACAGTTCACCACCCAGTATGGCAATGTCTCCGCTGCCAGCATCGGCGCCATCCAGCGCGGCCTGATCACGATGGAATCCGAAGGCGGAAAGCATCTGTTCGGCGAACCGGCGCTGAATATCGACGACCTGATACAGTGCGATGCCAAGGGGCAAGGCATGATCAATATCCTTGCCGCCGACAGGCTGATGCAATCTCCCAAGATCTACGCCACTTTTCTGCTGTGGATGCTGTCGGAACTATATGAAAGACTGCCGGAAGTGGGCGACGTGGACAAACCCAAGCTGGTGTTTTTCTTCGATGAGGCCCATCTGCTCTTCAACGATGCGCCCCAGGCACTGCAGGACAAGATCGAACAGGTAGTCCGGCTGATCCGCTCCAAAGGGGTAGGCGTTTACTTCGTCAGCCAGAACCCGCTCGACATCCCGGACAAAGTACTGGGTCAGCTCGGCAACCGCATCCAGCACGCCCTGCGCGCCTTCACGCCGCGTGACCAGAAAGCCGTGCGCGCCGCGGCGGAAACCTTCCGCGCCAATCCCGGCCTGGATGGGGAAGCCGCCATCACCGAGCTTGCGGTGGGCGAAGCCCTGGTTTCCCTGCTCGACGAAAAGGGCCGCCCGCATCCGGTGGAACGCGCCTTGATAGTCCCACCGCGCAGCCAGCTTGGCCCCGTCAGCTCAGAACAACGCCAGGCGATCATCAGACAATCGGTGCTATTCGGCCACTACGAAGCCGAGGTGGATCGCGAATCCGCCTATGAAAAACTGAAGGAACGGGCGGAACAGAGTACCTCGCCCGCCACACCCTCCAGCGAGGCGGCAGGCGAAAAGCCCGCAAGTGGCGGCTGGCTGGACAGCATCGGCGACATGCTGGGCGGTGGCAGCAGCCGCCAGGGCGTCGCTGAAGCCGCCATCAAAAGCGCCGCCCGCGCCATCGGCTCGCAACTCGGACGCCAAATTATCCGTGGTGTGCTGGGATCGATTATGGGTGGGAAACGTTAATGGCCTGGTTGCAAGATGCTCCCACTCATTTGCCTGCCGCATCATTGGGCACTTTGTGCATGATACGCATGTTTTCTGATTGAGAAATTCACTACTATCTGGAGATTTCCGGAGGGCATAATTTAACTTACTCTGAACCGATTCATTCAACCCGGATTATCCATTAGAGGTAAATCGGGGTATTCCCCCCTTTGAAAAAGGGGGGCTAGGGGGGATTTGATGCGCCGCCAAATCCCCCTCAATCCCCCTTTTCCAAAGGGGGAAGCAGGTCAAATTTTCTAATGAACTATTTGGGTTCAAACTCCCCCAGCGGCTGAAAACAAAAAACGAACCGTCCGTCATCGAAATTCACCGCCAGTTCCGCGCCGTGATTGAGACCGTAATCCCAGAACCCCTTGACTAGGCAGCCCTCATGACACTCGCTGACACCGCGCGGCGATTCCAGATCGCGGTCGCGGTCATACCACGACAGCAGCATGTTTTCACCGGTCAGATTGTCGGCGATCACCGTGGCAAGTTTGATGGCGGCGTCGAAGTCGAGGACGATTTCGTTGGCAGCGATGTGCAGCGTCTTCATGGGCGTTTCCGATAAAAAAGTGCTTGCCGGAGAATATACATCGCATCGATGAACGACGACAAATTCCCACACCAACACAACTCCAAACATCGGTCTGTGTCAGTCGATAAAGCCTCCGCCCTCTCCTGCTATACTTTGATCCATTGCCTTGCCCTAAGCCTTCCATCTTGAACCAGCCCTCCAGCACCATAGCCTGCCACGACGACGGCCTGAACAGCGCGAGCTGGAATGCCGGTTTCGACCAGAACTGGCTCACCCTGCACGCGCGCGGCGACCGGCCTGATCTGCTGCGCTTTTACCGCAGCCGACCAGCGGCGAGCGCCGGCCGCCACCAGGCGCTGGCGCGCGAGATCCGGCTGGACTACTGCCTCACGCGCGGCATCGAGGTGGTGCGACGCGCCAGCGGCGGAGGGGCGCTTTACCTCGACGAAAACCAACTGGGGCTGAGTCTGATCATCCGCCGTCCAGCGGAATGGGGGGGGATGCAGGACATCCTCTCCCGCTTCTGTGCAGCGCTCGCCGATGGCCTTGCTCACCTCGGCATCCAGGCACACTTCAAGGCGCCCAACGACCTGGAAATTGATGGTCGCAAACTGGCTTCCGCCTTCATCGCTACGGCAGGCAATTCGCTGCTGCTGCAGGCGACGCTGCTGATAGACGCCAACATCAAGACCATGCTGGAAGCGTTGCGCGTGCCGACCGAGAAGCTCACCGTAACCGGGCTGGAAAGCGCGCGCCAGCGGCTGGTCACGCTGAAGGAACTGCTCGGTGAAGTGCCTGAGGATGCGGTGCTGCAGCAGACGCTGCGGCTAGCGATCGCAGAGGCGCTGGGGGTGAGTTTTTCTGATGCTGCGTCGGAAGCCGTGGATTCCCGCTGGTGCGGGAATGACGGCATCAGCGGCGTGGGCGAGTGGCACGTGGAAGACGACGGCACGCTCGAATCCCTGCACAAGACTGCCGGCGGGGTGCTGCGCGTGCGCCTGTGGCCGGATGCCGGGCAGCAGCACATCGAACACATCCGCTTTGCCGGCGATGTGAACCTGCACCCGGCCGATACGCTGGAACACCTGGAGCATGCGCTCGCTGGTCTGCCACTGGCACAGGCGGAAGCGGCCGCCCGTGCTTTCTTTGGCAACTTTCCCTGCGACTTGCTCGGCTTTTCACCGGAGGACGTGATCCGGGTGCTGCAGCTGGCGCTGGCCAAGCTCGACCAGCAGCGGGAGTTCGGCCTGAGTCCGGCCCAGGCCAATAGCCTGATGGTGCTGGGCAGCGAAACCACGCACGACACCCCCGCCATCCTCGCGCAGGCTACCGTGATGCTGCTGCCCTACTGCGCCAAGCCGGCCTGGTGCAAATGGCGCCACCAGGACGACTGCGTGGAATGTGGCAAATGCGAAGTGGGCGATGCCTACCGCCTGGCGCGCGAACGCAATATGCAGGTAACCACCATCACCCACTACGAACACCTCACCGCCACCCTGGCGGAGATGAAAAACAATGGTGTCGAAGCCTATGTCGGCGCCTGCTGCAGCCAGTTCTTCATCAAGCGCCACCACGCTTTCCGCGAGACGGGCATGGCGGCAGTGCTGATGGATATCAGCGGCGCCAACTGCTACGAGCTGAAGCAGGAAGAAGCGGCCTACGCCGGCCAGTTCCAGGCGGAGGCCAGTCTCGATGCCGACATGCTAGCCAAGGTGATGCAGCACGTGCCGGCCCAGCCTGACGAGCCGCCGCAGGGCATAATCCCATTGATCCCCTTGAACGAAACCAGAAAGCGCGCATGAAACGCATCGACCAGACTCTGCTCACCACCCTCTCCAGCCAGGCAGCCGCCTCGCCGCGCAAGCGGGCGCACTACAACCTACACCCCCAACTCGACGATCCGGTCCAGCGCCTGTGCATCGCCATGGAACCCGGCACCTACGTCAGGCCGCACCGCCACATGCAGCCGGAAACCTGGGAAATCCTGCTGATCTTAAGCGGTGCCGTGGCGCTGCTGACTTTCGACGATAGCGGAAGAGTAATGAAGCGGATCGAACTGGCTGCAGGCGGAGAAGTCACCGCAGTAGAAATCCCGGCCAACACCTGGCACGCGGTGGTATCTCTGAAAGCGGGCACAGTGGTATTCGAAGTCAAGCAGGGTCCTTATACGACGATCACCGAGGCTAACTACGCTCCCTGGGCACCCGCTGAAGGAGTGCAGACGGAATCGCTGGAGGGGTGGTATCACCGTGCTCAAGCAGGGGATGTTGTGCCTGGCTATTGAATTTGGATGACCAATGGGGTGTGCGCTTCGCGCAATTGTTTGGGTGCCGGGGGTAGCCCGGCGAGCTAGTTGCTTTCTTTAAACGGCTAAAGAAAGTAACCCAAGAAAGCCGTCCCTATCCACCGCCCTTCGCTACGCTACGGGTTCCCTGCGCTGCTCGCCGAACCGGGCGGCTGCGGAACTCGGCCTGCGGCCTCAGACAGTCCTCGCCGAAATCCCCCGGCCCGGCTGTGCTGCTCGGCGGCGGCCCAAGGGGA
>JAHJJI010000104.1 GCA_018823025.1 Gammaproteobacteria bacterium
CTTTACAACCCGAAGGCCTTCTTCACTCACGCGGAATGGCTGGATCAGGGTTTCCCCCATTGTCCAAAATTCCCCACTGCTGCCTCCCGTAGGAGTCTGGACCGTGTCTCAGTTCCAGTGTGGCTGATCATCCTCTCAGACCAGCTACTGATCGTCGCCTTGGTGAGCCTTTACCTCACCAACTAGCTAATCAGGCCTAGGCCACTCCAATAACGCGAGGTTCTTACGAATCCCCCGCTTTCCCCCGTAGGGCGTATGCGGTATTAGCACAGCTTTCGCTGCGTTATCCCCCATTACTGGACATGTTCCTAGGTATTACTCACCCGTTCGCCACTCGCCACCAGGAGCAAGCTCCCGTGCTGCCGTTCGACTTGCATGTGTAAAGCATTCCGCCAGCGTTCAATCTGAGCCAGGATCAAACTCTTCAGTTTAATCACTGCAATTTTATTACTTTAATACTCACTTAAAACGTTCGTTCTATGTAAGCACTTGTTACTTTTGAGTCGCGTTAAACCCCGAAGGATTTAATGCTCACCCGCAACAAGCGCCCACACTTATCGGCTGTATATTTTTAAAGAACAGGGCTTCAACCTAATGAAGCAGCGCTTCGTACTACCGAAGCGAGGTGCGCATTCTACAGAGTTATTCGAAAACTGCAACAACTCTTTTGCTTCACCTTACTCGCTACCGCGTTGCTTTGCGCTATCGAGAGCGGCGCATTCTACAGAGTTTTTTTGTTTCGTCAAACCCTTATTTTCTGCGCCTTTCCTGTCACTGCGCTTGTTTGCGCTGCATCAGGAAGGTGCGCATTATATATGCCCAAATACTCTGGTCAAGGCCTTTTGACAGATTTGTTACAAGAAAATTACAAGCCATTGAAAATCATCGGACTGCGAGCACCTCGCTTAGCTCACCGTGATGCGTGCAAACTTACGTTTACCCACCTGTGCCACAACACAACGCCCGGTTTTTAGCTTGAGCGCCTTATCGCTCAGCTTCGCGCCATCGAGCTTTACCCCACCCTGATCGATCATACGCAACGCGTCCGAAGTGCTGGCGGTGAGCCCCGCCTGCTTGAGAACCTGGCTAATCGGCAACCCATCCACCCCGCCGATGAGCGTAACCTCTGGCATTTCATCCGGCATTGCGCCCTGCCTGAAACGCGCTTCAAAATCCGCCAAAGCAGCTTCCGCTTCTGCCCTGCTGTGAAAGCGGGTAACAATTTCCTGGGCGAACATCACTTTGATATCACGTGGGTTGCGCCCTTCATCCGTCTCTATTTTCCACTTGGTCACCTGAGCCAAAGGCTGAAACGAAAGTAATTCTATATAGCGCCACATCAAATCATCCGACACGGACAACAGCTTGCCGAACATTTCGTTCGGCGGTTCATGTATGCCTATATAGTTGCCCAACGACTTGGACATCTTCTGCACACCATCCAATCCTTCCAGGATCGGCATGGTCAAAACAACTTGGGGGGGCTGCCCGTAATGCTTCTGCAGCTCACGCCCAACCAGCAGATTGAATTTCTGGTCGGTCCCTCCCAGCTCCACATCCGCCTTCATCGCTACCGAATCGTATCCCTGAATCAGCGGATAAAGGAACTCGTGTATAGATATGGATTGACCGGAGCTGTAGCGCTTATGAAAATCATCACGCTCCAGCATGCGCGCCACGGTGTGCTTCGCCGCCAGGGCAATCAGATCGGATGCGCTCATTTCAGACATCCAGCTAGAGTTGAACATTACCAGCGTCTTTTCCGGATCAAGTATCTTGAAGATCTGCTGCTCGTAAGTTCGTGCGTTCTCGATCACATCGTCGCGGGTCAACGGCTTGCGAGTTGCGTTCTTCCCGGTAGGATCACCGATCATGCCCGTAAAATCACCTATAAGAAACATGGCCTCGTGGCCCAGCTCCTGAAACTGACGCAACTTGTTAAGCAGAACGGTATGTCCAAGATGCAAATCCGGCGCTGTAGGGTCGAACCCCGCCTTGACGCGCAACGACTTGCCCGTCGCCAGCTTTTCAATAAGCTCCTGCTCCACCAGCAATTCGTCACATCCTCTTTTTATTACCTGCAACGCTTCGTTAACCTGAGTCATCTTTACCGCCTGCTTAAACAATATGTAATCGATTCGACCTTCACTGATCGTCCATCTTCTGGTAAGCTTCTGCCCACACTAAACGCTCAGGGAAGTCATGCAAAACAACGAGATCGGTATTTTAGCGCAAAAGCTGTTTGTGCAAGAACGAAAATTAAGCCTGCGCTGGCTGGTGGCTATTTCCAGCCTGCCATTATTCGGCATAGTCGCCGCCTTCGGTATTGCGCCTGACACACAAACGCGCCAGATTCCCGTTCATACCGTCATTGAAAACCTGCAACTTCCCAGTGTCGCCACACCATCCAGCATTTCCGGCAACTTCTGGCACGAGGAAAAAATTCAGCGTGGCGACACGATGTCAGCTCTGCTGGACCGACTGAATGTCAATGATGAGGACATCAGCGGATTCATGCAGAGTGCAAGGGACTCAAAAGCCCTGCGTCTATTAATTCCCGGCCGGATAGTCCGCGCCCAAACCGACTCGGAAGGAAATCTCCTCACCCTGCAGTACATTAGCAGTAGCGAATCCATGCTGAAGGTAGAGAAACAGGCCAGCGGTTTCAAAGCCAGCGATGACCCGGTGCCGCTCGAATCACGCCTGATGATGAAATCGGCGGAAATCAGAAGCTCGTTGTTCGGCGCAACCGATGCCGCCAATATTCCAGACAATATCGCCATGCAAATTGCCGATATTTTTTCGTCGGATATCGATTTCCACAGCGACCTGCAAAAAGGGGACAAAGTCACCGTCGTTTACGAATCGTTCTACAACAAGGGCGAACTAATCAAGACTGGTCGCGTACTTGCAGCGGAATTCATCAATAGTGGCAAGAGCTATCGTGCGGTTTATTTCCAGGATCGCGAAGGCCGTGGTGGCTATTACACGCCAGAGGGGAAAAACCTGCGCAAGGCATTCCTGCGCTCCCCCCTGGAGTTTTCCCGAATCACCTCAGGATTCACCAACGCCCGCTTCCATCCGGTACTTAAAACATGGCGTGCCCACAAAGGTGTCGACTACGGCGCACCTACAGGCACCCGCGTTAAAGCGGTAGCAGATGGCACTGTCGCCTTCATTGGCAAACAAGGTGGCTATGGCAACCTGCTCATACTGCAACATCAAGGCCAATACAGCACGGCTTATGGTCATCTTTCCGCATTTGCCAAGAACCTGCGCCGGGGCAGCAAAGTCAGCCAGGGCGATATCGTCGGTCAGGTCGGCATGACCGGTGTTGCAACTGGCCCTCATCTTCACTACGAATTCCGTGTCGCGGGTGTACAGCGCAATCCCACAAGCATTCCTATGCCGACCGCTTTCCCTATCGCCACTCAGTACAAGGCTGATTTCAGCAAGATGGCCGAAAATCTGTCTATGCGTCTAAATCTGCTGAAGAATACCAACCTGGCATCACTGGACTAACTTCCCATCTGAATCATTTGGCCGGCCGCTTTGAACCCGCCTTTCAGTGCGCCGGAGCATTATGTCGGACTTATGTCCGGCACCAGTCTTGACGGCATTGACGCGGTTCTGGCTGCTTTCGAAAACAATACCTGCAAACTGCTGCACAGCCAGTTCATCCCTTTCGACGAAGCGCTGCGTGTTGAACTGCTCACGCTAAACAGCCCTGGACCAAACGAACTCGAGTGTGCCGCTCTGGCGGCAAACGAGCTCTCTCGCCGCTATGCATCAGCAATCCAGGCCTTGCTAGTGAAAGCGGAAATCCAGGCAACGAAAGTAAAGGCCATCGGCTGCCACGGACAAACCGTGCGCCACCGTCCCGACCTCGGATTCACCATCCAGCTCGCAAATCCGGCGTTGCTGGCCGAACTGACCGGCATCGCCGTGGTCGCCGACTTCAGGACCCGCGATATCGCTGCCGGCGGGCAGGGCGCACCGCTAGTACCGGCATTTCATGCGGCTTTGTTCAGCCATCCAGAACACCACCGTGTCATCGTCAATATTGGCGGCATCAGCAATCTAACCAGCCTGCCGCCCCGCGGCAGCGTACTCGGCTTCGACTGCGGACCCGGCAATCTCTTGCTGGATGCATGGACCACCCTGCACCTGGGCAAGCCCTATGACAAGGATGGCGCATGGGCGGCAAGCGGCCACCCCATCCCGGAACTGCTGCGGCAACTCCTCACCGAACCGTTCTTTGCCGCGCCCCCACCCAAAAGCACTGGTCGAGATCTGTTCAATCTACCCTGGCTAAAGCATTTCCTGTCACCCGATTTTTCCCCAGCCGACGTTCAGGCTACTCTGCTTGAGCTGACCGTAAAAGGGATTACCAGTGCCATTCTGGACCATTGCAGCACAGCCAGAGAGATCTACCTGTGTGGAGGAGGCGCCCATAACGGGGCACTGGTGCGAAGACTGAAACAATCCCTGCCCAACGCGAGCATAGCACTAACCGATGACTTGGGAGTGAACGCAGACTGGGTGGAGGCCTTTGCCTTTGCCTGGCTCGCCAGGCAGACACTGAATGGGAATGCCGGCAACCTACCGGAAGTGACTGGAGCGAAAGGATCGCGCATCCTCGGCGCGATCTATCCGGCTTGATAAAGACAAAAGGGGCTTACGCCCCTTTTTTCTTTCCTGAATAACGAACAGCTTACGCTGAAAAAGACGATCCGCAACCGCAGGTGGTAGTGGCGTTCGGGTTCTTGATCACAAACTGCGAACCCTGCAACCCTTCCTGATAATCGATCTCTGAGCCCGCCAGATACTGGAAGCTCATCGGGTCGATCAGAAGAGCAACTCCGTTCTTCTCCACCGTGGTGTCATCCTCGTTGGTCGTCTCATCGAAGGTAAAACCATACTGGAAGCCGGAACAACCGCCGCCGCTAACGAACACGCGCAGCTTCAGACCCGGAATACCTTCCTCGTCGATCAGCTGTTTCACCTTGGCCGCCGCGCTGTCGGTAAAGTTCAACGGGCTAGGCATTTCAGTCACTGCATTCATTCTGTATCTCCTTAAAAAACTACTGCAACTAATTATCCTATAGTTGAGTTATTTAGTCAATTACTCGTAACTGGCTGAACTTCCACCGGTTGCACGGCGACACCTTCCTGATGCACCAATTTTCCTTCTACAATCGCCCCGACATGCATCTCCAGGGTTTTGTAGAACACATCGCCTGTGACACGAGATTTCGATTGCAGTTCCACGTATTCTTGCGCCTGCACGGGCCCCACCACGGTGCCATTAATCACCACATGCGACACGTGAATCACTCCCTCGATTCTAGCCTGCTCACTCAGCACCAGCGTACTGGGCTGGTCACCCGTTTCGCTGACATTCCCCTTGATGGTGCCATCCACCCTCAAGCCGCCACTGAAGAACACGTTGCCCTCAATTTTCGTCCCAACACCAATCAATGAATCAATTCGGTTTTGCGGTCTGCTGCGTTTATTTTTTCCGAAAAACATCAGCTATCCTCATGATAAATTGACGGCTTGCATCAGCTTCGGCTGCACAGCACCGTTTTCGAACACACGTATCTGGACTTTTTTTACTTGCGCAGTGGGCTCAACATGAAAAACCCCCTCCAAACGCTGGTAAAACTTAAAATTCAAATTATAGGATCGCGCCTCTGCTTCCTTCACGGAAGGAAGCGTCATGACCAGCTTTTCCCCCCCTCGGATAAAACTGACCAGAAACTGCACTTTACCCTGAAATTCGCGCTCCCTTTGCCCGCCCTGCAACAGCAACAACCTGTAGCGGTACTCGCCCGGCATGGTGTTTTCGACCTTGAAACGGTAGATACTGAGATCACCGTCACTCTTGTCGGAGGACATCTGCTTGCGGAAGAAGGTCAAATCCTCCTTCAATTGAGCATTCTCATCCTGCAACGTCTTGACGGTTTTGGCAAGATCATTCTGCGTCTCCTGCTCGATCTGCATCTTGCGATCGCTTTGCGCCCCATCTGAACGCAGACTGGCGTTTTCACGCTCCAGCGATCCCAACTTCTCACGCAAGCGCTGCAACTCGTCCACTGCCGCTCCGCGATCCAGGCCCGTAAAGCGCGCCCCGGCATCGTAAAACAACCAGGACAACGCTAGTCCGCCAGCCAGCAGAATCGCCACCAACAGCGGCAAGCGCCAGTACCACGCCACATGCCGCCGCACCGCCAAAGGGGCCGCAGCAATACCAAAACGGTGCTTCAGCCTGCGGTCCAGCCTCATGGCAGCAGCGGAATCTGCTCCAGGCCCCTATTTTCAGGCAAATCAAACAGCAGGTTCATATTTTGCACGGCTTGTCCGGCAGCGCCTTTGGTCAAATTGTCGATGACAGACAGCACCACGGCGACATCACCGCCCTGCGGCCGGTGCACGGCAATGCGGCAGAAGTTGCCGCCACGCACCGAGCGTGTTTCTGGGTGCGCTCCAGCAGGAAGCACATCGACGAAATATTCATTGGCATAACGCTTTTCATAAAGCGCCTGCAAATCCACTTCAGCGGTCAGGCGCACATACAGCGTGGCGTGAATACCACGAATCAGCGGCGTCAGATGAGGCACGAAAGTCAGTTGCACCGGCTTGCCCGCTACGAGCGTGAGCCCCTGGCTAATCTCCGGTAGATGGCGATGCCCCGCCACGGCATAGGCTTTGAAGTTGTCAGCAGCTTCGCTGAACAGGGCGCCCACCTCAGCCTTGCGACCCGCGCCGGACACCCCTGACTTGCAATCAGCCACCAGATGATCAAGATCCGCCACACCCGCCTCGATCAGGGGAAGAAAGCCAAGCTGAGCCGCAGTCGGATAACAGCCGGGATTGGCGATCAAGCGCGCCTTTCTGATTTGCTCACGGTTGAGTTCAGGCAGGCCGTAGACGGCTTCGGCAATCAGGTCAGGGCAGGCATGCTGCATGCCGTACCACTTTTCCCACAACGCCACATCCTTGATGCGGAAATCCGCCGCCAAGTCGATGACGCGCACACCGGCGTCGAGCAATTCGCGCGTTTGCTGCATGGCAATACCGTTAGGCGTTGCAAAAAACACCACGTCGCAGAATTTCAACGGCGCATCAACTGGGTCGACAAATTTCAGCGCCACCCTGCCGCGCAGATTGGGAAACATGTCGCTCACTGCCATCCCCGCTTCCTTGCGCGAGGTGATCGCCACCAACTCGACATCTGGATGCTGCGCAAGCAAACGCAGTAACTCCACCCCGGTATACCCTGTACCCCCAACGATCCCGACTTTAACCATCGATCAATATCCCAATGTTGAATTTATCGTCAATAATAACCCTGTTGCTCATAGACAACAATTACCGACAGGCAACAAAAAAGCCGCCAAAGGGCGGCTTTTTTGCGATTGCAGCTGCGATTAACGCTTGGAGAACTGCTTAGCGCGGCGAGCTTTACGCAGACCGACTTTTTTCCGTTCAACTTCACGTGCATCACGAGTCACCAGACCTGCAGCACTCAGGGTAGGCTTCAGTGCCGCATCGTAATCGATCAGGGCACGCGTAATACCGTGACGCACGGCACCCGCCTGGCCAGATTCGCCGCCACCATGGACGTTGATCATAATATCGAACGTGCCTTGATGGCTAGTCAATTCCAGCGGCTGGCGCACAACCATGCGGCCGGTTTCGCGAGAAAAGAAAATATCCACAGGTTTGTCGTTGACGATAATGTCGCCTTTGCCTGGCTTCAGAAACACGCGTGCAACAGAAGACTTGCGCCGTCCAGTGCCGTAGTAGTAGGTGCCGATCATGATAATCCCTTAAATTTCGAGTACTTTGGGTTGCTGCGCGCTGTGCATGTGCTGCGCGCCTTTGTAAACTTTCAGCTTACGGAACATGGCGAAGCCCAGCGGGCCTTTCGGCAGCATGCCCTTGACCGCTTTTTCCAATGGACGCTCCGGGAAACGGGCGTGCATCTTGGCGAAAGTGGTGCTGATAATCCCGCCGGGATAGCCGGTATGGCGATGGTACACCTTACCTTCGGCCTTGTTACCGGTAACGCGTAGTTTGTCCACGTTGATCACCACGATATAATCGCCGGTATCCACGTGCGGGGTATACTCAGGCTTGTGCTTGCCGCGAAGACGCGATGCGATCTCGCTGGCCAAACGGCCCAAAACTTTGTCGGTGGCATCCACCACGTACCAATCACGTTTTACTTCGTGATCTTTTGCAGAAAAGGTTTTCATGCACAAATTCCGGTTGCTGTATCAGAGAAAGACGCGCATTTTATGTCAATAACGCAGCCGCTGTCAAACGTTTGTCACTATTGCAGTGCTATAATTTCGCGGCTTACAAAACTGACAAAAAAGGAAATCTCATGCAGGCACGGGTTAAATGGGTAGAAGACGCCAGCTTTCTCGGCATTACTGACAGCAACCACGCAGTCCTGATGGACGGCCCACCCGACGCTGGTGGACGCAACCTCGGGCCGCGTCCGATGGAAATGCTGCTGCTTGGCGCCGGCGGTTGCACAGCTTTCGACGTTGTAGCGATCCTGAAAAAGAGCCGTCAAGCCGTCAGTGGTTGCGAAGTTTCTATCCAAGCCGAGCGCGCCGACAAGGAGCCCAAGGTGTTCACCAAGATGCATTTCCATTTTACGGTGCGCGGCAAGGGTATCAAACCGGAGCAAGTAGAGAAAGCTATCAAGCTGTCGGCGGAGAAATACTGCTCGGCGTCAATCATGCTAGGGAAAACTGCCGAGATGACGCACGATTTCGAGATCGTGGAAGAGTAAAAAAACTTTCACCGCAAAGGACGCAAGGTTACGCAAAGGAAAACCCTTCTTGGATTGATTCTCCGAATCCCGTAGTTGATTTACCTCGCGTTCCTTTGCGTCCTTAGCGGTAAATGCCGTTAAACCCAATAAGCCGTCCGCGTCATCATCCTGGCGGAAAGCTTCATCGCGATCTTCACCGGAGCGGGCAGCTCCGCTCCGCCATGCTCCAGCGCCGTGGTGGCATGCCTGGCCTCATCCTCTTTCATCTGCTCGACCACTGCACGGCTTTTTGCATCGCTAGCGGGCAGCCGCTGCAAGTGGCTGTCCAGATGGCGCACCACCTGCCGCTCCGTTTCGGCCAGAAAACCCAGATTCCATTTGTCACCCAATGCGCCGGCCAGCGCGCCAATCGCCAGCGAACCGGTATACCAGGCGGGGTTAAGCAGACTTTTGCGTCCACCCAGATCATTGATACGGCTTTCGCACCAGTTCAGGTGCTCGGTTTCCTCGCTGGCCGCCTCTTTCAGCGCCTGCTGAATTTCTGGCCTGCGCGCCGTCAGCGCCTGTCCCTGATAAAGCGCCTGCGCGCAGATCTCTCCACTGTGGTTCACGCGCATCAGCGCCGCCGCCAGCCGTTTTTCTTCCTCGCCCATCTCGGCTTCAGCCAGGCTCTTCCCTGGCAACGGACGTGAAGTTCGCGCGGGTGCAAGCAAAGTGCGCAAGCCTTTGTCGAATTCCACAATCAAGTCATCAATTTTTATCATTTTGAAACCCCATTTGTCGGGCCAGCAAAGTGATTGGATGAACCACTTCAAGCTCTATTCCCGACGCCTTCAAGCCAGCAGCCAGATGCATGGCGCAGCCGATGTTAGAGGTTGCCAAAATCTGCGCTCCGCTGGCCTTTACTGCCTCTATTTTATCAGCAAGCAAGCTTGCCGCCATCTCCGGCTGAGTCAGAAAATATGTTCCTGCCGCACCGCAGCACTGGTCGTTCCCCGCCAAGGGCACAACTTCCGCTCCAGGAATACGATGCAACAGATCATAGGGCTTACCCTGGCAATGCAGCACATTTCGCATCAAGCACGGCTCGTGTACCACCAACTTTTCAGCCAGCGGCTCAATTTCAGCCGATTCCCAGCCTTCCGCCTCGCCCAGGAACTCGCTGATGTCCTTCACCCTGCCCGCGAAATCCTGAGGATAGTTTTTCAACGCCGCGCCACAACCGGTCGCGGTTGAAATCACAGCCTCCAAATTCATCCCCGCAAATGCCCGGAGATTCTGCTCCTCGAATTCGCTCACCTTCTCCGGTTCGCCCAGACCGGCATGCATGGCGCCGCAACACCCCTGCCGGGACGGCACATGCACGGTATAGCCCAAGCGGTTAAGCACAAAAATCGAGGCCGTAAGGGTTTCGACGTCTAACACTCTGGCCACACAACCGAGAAACAGCCCCACCTCGCCTCTCTCCTTGCCTGCGGCCGGGTAAATTGCCTTCCAGATTGGCTGAGGCCGCAGTCGAGGCAGCCGTGTCGCGATCTGCGCCAGAGGAGATCGCATCAACCAGCCTGCCTGGCCCAGCATAGCCTGACAGGTACGCAACACGCCACCCACCAAGCGCAACATGGCGGGCTTCGTCGCCACGCCGTCCATCAGCACGCGCCTCCCCATCAGCTGCCACAGGCTGCGCTGGCGAGTTTTTTCCACGACACCCCGGACTCCGTTGATCAGACGCCCATATTCCACATTATTTGGACAGACGCTCTCGCAAGCCCGGCAGGCCAGGCACAAATCGATATGCGCCAGGAATCGTTCGTTTGCCGGAATGCGCTGCTCCAGCACGCCCTGCATCAGCACAATCCTTCCGCGCGGTGAATCCGCCTCGTTCAGCGTCTTGCGATAAGTGGGGCAGCGCGGCAGGCACAGACCGCAGGAAACGCAGCGGGCAGCCACATCGACTAACGGATCAGGCAGTTTTTCTTGAGGGTGAGAGGGAGGGTCGCTCATATTTAGACAGGGCATTCGCCCTCAACCTTACCAGAACAATTTGACAGGGTAACTCGAGAACACTCGATCAGCGCTGATCAGGTGCATATCCTCTACGACAGCCTGCGCGATCAAGAGACGATCGAAAGGGTCGCCATGAATCTGGGGAAGATCGGTAAGCCGCCATAGGTGCGGCAGTTTGATCGGCAAAATCCCCATGCCATTGCCTTGTTGCTGCTCATCCAGTATTTGCTTTAGCGGCAGTCGCATCGTCAGCTTGCCAAGAGCGTGTTTTATTTGCAGCTCCCAAATGCTCGCAACGCTCAAATATAATGCGTTTTCGCCATTCTCGCACATAACCAGAACCCGGTCCGGCACCCTCTCTGGCTCATTCATCAGCCATAAAAACACATGGCTATCCAGCAGCAAATTCATATCGGGCCGGTACCCAGCCAGAACGCATCCGGTAGCAGCTCATCGAAATCATCACTAATCGAGAAATCCCCGCGATGCAGGCCAAAAACCCGCTTCTTTCTCGGCGGCACCAGCGGAACCAGCCTGGCAATCGGCTTGTTAGCCTTGGCGATGACCACATCCTCGCCCGCCAACGCCAGCGCCAACAGCTCCGACAAATGAGTTTTTGCCTCATGAATATTAACGGTTCGAGTAGACATAAGCCCTCCTTGACTAATATATTAGCTAAGTCTAATCATAATAAAAATTATCGTCAACCAATAAAAAACGGGCCTCCGAAGAGGCCCGTTTTAATCTTCACACTTCAAACCGGACTAAGCCGGTGAGAAATTAGAAGGTGTGCTTCATGCCCACCGACAGGGAGGACACATCGGCACCAGTGCCAACCGGAGTAACGGTCTGACCATGGCCCGTGCCAGCCAAGCCCAATGCGTAGGCGCCATTGGTGTCGTTATCCATCTTGGCGTACACAACATAAGCCGAAGTGCGCTTGGAGAGGCTGTGGTTCAAGCCCAACGCATACATCTTGGCGCCATTGTCAGTTGTGTTGGTGGTGGAGCCAGCTTTGCCATAGGTAAAGTTGATGGCGTTAGCGCCCATCGTGTATGAAACAGGCAGAGACCAGCCTTTACGCTCTACAGTAGCACCGAGAGTAGCGTTGGAAGCAGAAATCTTCTCCCATACCAGACCCAGCTTGAAAGCGTCAATCTTGTAGCCCAGACCGATCTTGGTCGCGGCAGCATCGTTGTTAGCACCCACCATAGGCAGGGCGGTTTGAGTGCTGACTGCGGTTTGGGTATTGCTGGCCTTCTCACGAGCCAAGGAAGCGAAGAACGGGCCATTCTCATACTTACCCATCAGCGAATAGGCTTTGCCATCAGGCTGCGTGGTGCTGGAGGTTTCGTTGGCGGCCACGATGGCACCGGCGAAGCTGAAACCGCTAAAGTTCGGGGAAATGTAAGCAGAAACGTTGCCCAGACGGCTGTCGAAATAGTTAACACCATTCACTTGGCCGACGATGCCGTTGTAATCACCAACGGTGTCAGCCATGTTGTCCAGTGAGCCAGTAGCCATCTTGTAAGGGGAGTCGTGCTTACCGAATAGAGCGGTACCCATGGTCTTGCTGCTCAGGCCCAGGTAGGTGTTGCGGGAAGCAAAACCACCGCTGGTAGCGGCGGCTGCATCGGAACGTGAATCCATGCTAATGTCTGCTTCCATCTGCCAAATGGCGGACAGGCCGTTGCCCAGATCTTCCGTGCCCTTGAAGCCAATCAGGGATGTGTTGCTGGAAAGACGGGTGTTTTTCTCGCTGTTGACGCCAGCAGTGGAGGTGCCGTAGCTGTTGTTATCCAGGGAAACGTGAGCCTGGCCGTAGATGGTGACATTGCCGCTGTCAGCCATGGCTGCAGCAGGAGCGATTGCGGCAGCAACTGCCAAAGCGATAAGTTTTTTGTTCATGTAGTGATCTCCTAGAGAGGTTGGTTTTGCAACGAGGCTCTTGATTGAGCCCTGTCCTTTACAGACGAGTTCATTATCACCACCCTTCCCCTCGAATTCCAAGCACAAGTCGATAAAAACGTCTTGTTTTTCATTGGAAGGGGAAAATGTGTTGTTTTTTTGCAACGCACAGTCTAAAAACACAGCTTAACCGCAATGGACGCGAAGGACGCAAAGGAAATCCCAACCCTTCAGACATGCGAGCCTGATTGCTTTTCCTTTGCGAGCCCTTGCGTCCTTTGCGGTGAATGTTCTTTAAATAAGATTTAGAAATCAAATTTAGGTTAGCCGAACAACCGCGCCAACTCGATCCCCGGGTCATCGGCGCGCATGAAGGCCTCGCCGACCAGAAAGGCGTTGACGCCTTGACCACGCATCATCTGCACGTCCATCGGCTTGAGAATGCCGCTTTCGGTGATGACAATGCGATCGCCGGAAATGCGCGGCAGCAAATCGAGCGTGGTTTCGAGCCGGGTTTCGAAGGTGCGCAGGTTGCGGTTGTTGATGCCGATCAGCGGGGTCTTGAGCTGCAGGGCCGCCTCCAGTTCGGCGGCGTCGTGCGACTCCACCAGCACTGCCATCCCCAGTTCGTGGGCCAGCGCCTCCAGTTCTTTCATCTTCGACAGCTCTAGCGCCGCCACGATCAGCAGGATGGCATCGGCGCCGATGGTGCGGGCACGACAGATCTGGTAGGGATCGATCATGAAGTCCTTGCGCAGCACCGGGATGTTGCAGGCTGCGCGCGCTTCGATCAGGTGGTTCTTGCTGCCCTGGAAAAACTGAACGTCGGTCAACACCGACAAACAGGCCGCACCATGGGCCTCATAGCTTCGGGCAATGGCAGCGGGATCGAAGTTCTCTCTAATTACACCTCTGGAAGGGCTGGCTTTCTTGATCTCGGAGATCACCGCCGGTTTGCCTGATGCGATCATGTCTCGAATGGCGCCAACGAAATCGCGCGGCTTCGGCATTGCTTCCGCTTCGGCGCGGATGGCCGCATAGGGTTTTTTCGCCACGGCGCGAGCAACTTCGGCTTGTTTGACTTCGAGGATTTTTTGCAGGATGTCGGACATTTTTGTTTTCACCGCGGAGGCTCATTAGAAAAATAATTCACCGCAAAGGACGCGAAGGTACGCAAAGGAAAAACTTACAAACCATTTACGATCCGCCTGATGCCGTCACGCATATGGATGACATTGAAATTAAGGACAAAGCCAAGCTTATGGCCGCTTAATTTTAGATAGCTCAATAACTGGGCGGTATGAATGGGTGCCAATTTCTCCACCGCTTTTAATTCAACAATGACGCAATCACCAACCAGCAAGTCAAGCCGATAGCCGGCATCGAGCTTTAAACCATCATATACAACTGGAAGGGCTACCTGGCGTTTAACATCGAGCCCATTTTTCTCTAGTTCGTAAGCAAGGCACACCTCATATGCGCTTTCCAGCAAACCGCAGCCCAAAGCGCTATGGACCCTCATAGCCTCGGCAATTATCCGCTTACCGACCCGCTCTTCTTGATCTTGCATTCCCTTGCGTACCTTCGCGTCCTTTGCGGTTAGACCGCTTTAAAGCGATTCGAGAATGCAATCAACTGTTCCAGCTTGGCCTTGGCTTCGCCGCTGGCGATGGCATGAATCGCCTTTTTCACCCCGGCTTCCAGCGTCTGCGCCATGCCGCCGACGTAAATCGCTGCACCGGCATTGAGGGCGACGATGTCGCGAGCGGCACCGTATTCGTTGCCGAGTACGGCGAGCAGCCTGACTTTGGCTTCCTCGGGATCATGCGCCTTGAGCGCCTCGACTGAGCCGAGTTGCATGCCGAATTCTTCGGGATCGATGGCGTATTCGATAATGCCGCCATCCTTGAGTTCAGCGACGTGGGTTTCGGTCGTGATGGTGATTTCGTCCATGCCGTCGCCGCCATGCACTACCATGACGTGGTTCGCACCCAGCGATTTCAGCGCTTCCGCGAGCGGGCGGCACAAATCCTTGCGGAACACGCCCATCACCTGGTTTTTCGCCCCGGCCGGATTGGTCAGCGGACCCAGCAGGTTGAACAGGGTGCGCACGCCCAGTTCGCGCCGCACCGGCGCGGCGTATTTCATGGCGCTGTGGTGGTTGGGTGCGAACATGAAGCCGACGCCGATCTCCTGGATGGACTGCGCCACCTGCTCGGGGGTGAGGTTGACGTTGACGCCCAGCGTCTCCAGCACATCGGCACTGCCGCAAGTGGAAGACACCGAGCGACCACCATGCTTGGCGACTTTCACACCCGCAGCAGCGGCAACCAGCGCAGACGCCGTGGAGATATTGAAAGTATGTGCACCATCGCCGCCGGTGCCGCAGGTATCCACCAGATGTTGCTCTGCGCCCACCGGCACCCTGTTCGAAAGCTCGCGCATCACCTCGGCGGCGGCAGCGATTTCAGCCACGGTCTCACCCTTGGCGCGAAGCGCAACCAGAATACCGGCGATCTGCACCGGCGTCAGTTCCCCACCCATGATCTGCTTCATCACTGACAGCATCTCGTCGCGGGTCAGGTCACGTTTTTCCAGCAGGGTTGTTAATGCAGCTTGCGGCGTCATCATGGCAGCTTCTCCTTGAGGAAGTTAGCCAGCATCTCATGGCCATACTCGGTCAGAATGGATTCGGGATGGAACTGCACACCCTCCACTTGCAGAGCCTTGTGGCGCACACCCATGATCTCGCCGTCTTCGGTCCAGGCAGTGATCTCCAGACAATCGGGAATGCTCTCGCGCTCGATCACCAGTGAATGGTAACGAGTGGCGCGGAACGGGTTGGGCAAATCCCTGAACACACCCATGTCCTTGTGGTGGATCATCGAGGTTTTGCCATGCATCAGCTGTTTGGCATGAACGATCTTGCCACCGAAAGCCTGGCCGATACTCTGATGGCCCAGACACACGCCAAGCAGCGGCACCTTGCCGGCAAATCCCATGATCAGTGGCACCGAGATGCCTGCCTCGTTCGGCGTGCATGGCCCCGGGGAAATCACGATATGGTCAGGCTTGAGCGCCGCGACCTGTTTTACGGTAATTTCGTCGTTGCGAAATACCCGCACCTCTGCACCCAACTCGCCGAAATACTGCACCAGGTTGTAGGTGAAGGAGTCGTAATTGTCGATCATCAAAAGCATAGATAAAACCTTTCACCGCTAAGGACGCAAAGGTCCGCGAAGGAAATCTTAATCGAACTCCTTTGCGTACCTTCGCGTCCCTTGCGGTAAGGAATTTCAGTCATTCTGGCCAGTCAATCCACTAAGCGCCAGTTCCGCCGCGCGCAGCACGGCACGCGCCTTGTTGCGGGTTTCCGTCCATTCGCTGTCCGCCACCGAGTCGGCGACGATACCCGCGCCCGCCTGAACGTAGAGCGTGCCATCCTTGACCACCGCGGTACGAATGGCGATCGCCAGATCCATGTCGCCGTTGAAGCCGAGATAGCCTACTGCGCCGGCGTAGATGCCGCGCTTGGTCGGTTCCAGCTCGTCGATAATTTCCATCGCGCGCACCTTGGGCGCACCGGACACGGTGCCCGCCGGAAAGGTGGCGCGCAGCACGTCCATCGCGTTCTGACCGCTTTTCAGCTTGCCTTCGACGTTGGAAACGATGTGCATGACGTGGGAGTAACGCTCGATGGCCATGTTCTCGGTGACCTTGACCGAACCGGTCTGGGCAACGCGCCCTGCATCGTTACGCCCCAGGTCCATCAGCATCAGGTGTTCGGCCAGTTCCTTGGGGTCAGCCAGCAGGTCAGCAGCCAGCGCCTCGTCCTCTTCGCGGGTCTTACCGCGCGGGCGGGTACCGGCGATCGGACGCACGGTAACGGTTTCATCTTCCAACCGCACCAGAATTTCCGGCGACGAGCCGACCACCTGAAAATCACCCATGTCGTAATAGAACATGTACGGCGAAGGGTTGAGCGAGCGCAATGCGCGGTAGAGGGAAAGCGGCGAGGCGGCGAAAGGCTGCGACATGCGCTGGGACAGCACCACCTGCATGATGTCGCCGTCGAAAATATAGCGCTTGGCTTTTTCCACCGCCAGCTTGAAAGCCTCTTCGCCGAATTCCGAAGCTGCCGGTGCAGGCGGATAAGAGGCCGTAACAGGGATTTCCACTGGCTTATTCAACTGGCTACGCATTTCATCCAGCCGCGTCAGGCCGCGTGCATACGCGCCGGGCTGGGTGGGATCGGCATACACAACCAGATAAATTTTGCCGGACAGATTGTCTACCACCGCGACTTCCTCCGACAGCAGCAGCAGGATATCCGGCGCGCCCAGCACGTCCGGCTTGACGGTGTGGGCCAGCTTTTTCTCGATATAGCGAATGGTGTCGTATCCAAAGTAGCCCGCCAACCCGCCAGTGAAGCGGGGCTGACCGGGGTGCTCGGCCACTTTCATGCGCGCGACGTAATCCTGAACAAACTGCAACGGGTCATCGGTTTCGAGCTGTTCCAGCACTGCGCCCTCATTTTCGACGCTGACGCTGCAGCCATGCACCCTGATCCGGGTTTTGGCCGGCAGGCCGATAAAAGAATAACGACCGAAACGCTCCCCCCCCACCACCGATTCCAGCAAGTAGGAATAAGGCCGGTTAGCCAGCTTGAGATAAACGCTCAAGGGTGTATCGAGGTCGGCCAGGGTTTCCCTGACCAGCGGGATGCGATTGTAACCTTGGGCGGCAAGGGCGTTAAATTCGTGTTCAGTCATATAAACTTTTCACCGCGAAGGACGCGAAGGAACGCAAAGGAAACCTAAAAACCATCATCATAGCAATGACACAATTTTCAAGCTTTGTGGCTGCGCAGGGCTTTTATTGAAGCCTTCCCTTGCGAACCTTTGCGTCCTTTGCGGTTAATTTGCTTTTTTAATCAACGCCAACAATTCCGGCAGGCTGTCGATCACCGCATCGCAGTCCTGTTCGCGCACATCCTTGCCGCCGTTGTAACCGTAAGGCAACAGCACCACCGGACAACCCGCAGCGCGCGCAGCCTGACTATCGTTCAGAGAGTCGCCCACCAGCAGCAGGTCCTTGGTCTCGACTTCGTAGTAAATGGCGGCATATCGCAGCGGCAGGGGATCCGGTTTTTTGCGTGGCAGGCTGTCACCAGACAGGATCAGATCGAAATAATCCTTCATACCCATCGCCGCCAGCAGCGGCAAGGTGAAGCGCTGCGCCTTGTTGGTGATGCAGACCAGGGTATAACCGGCATCGCGCAAGGCCTTCAGGCCCTCCATTACACCTGGATAAGGCTGGGTTTCGCGGTGCAACACTTCATCGTAATGTTTCTCGAACAGCGGCAGCGCCTTGACGAACAGGGCATCATCCGGCTTACCGTGCATTTCGCCGGTGAGCGCCCGCTTCACCAGGTTGGCAATACCGTTGCCGATGTAGGACCGGATTGTATCCAGGCTGACTGGGGGCATCGCCAGATCGCGCAGCATGCGCTGCGCCGCCTCGGCGAGATCCGGAGCGGTATTCAGCAAGGTGCCGTCGAGATCGATGACGACGGCTTTGACGGGTAATGGGAAGATATTTTTCAATGAAAACCTCTTTCACCGCCAAGGACGCAAAGGAACGCGAGGTAACCCATGAACCTGGTTTTCCTTTGCGTACCTTCGCGTCCTTGGCGGTTAATGTCTTTAAACTTTAGCCAATTCAGCGCGCATTGCGGCGATAATCGAATCGTAGCGGTGCGGATCGCTGTCCTTGGCGGCGCCAAACACGGCCGAACCAGCCACGAAGGTGTCCACACCTGCCTTGGCGACTTCCAGGATGTTGCCGGGGCCGACGCCACCATCAATTTCCAGGCTCACGTTCAGGCCGCGCGCGTCGATCATCTGGCGCACTTTGCGTGCCTTGTCGAGGACGTAGGGGATGAATTTCTGGCCGCCGAAACCGGGGTTCACCGACATCAACAACACCATATCGAGCTTGTCCAGGGTATATTCCAGAACGTCCAGCGGAGTGGCCGGGTTGAACACCAGACCGGCCTTGCAGCCGCTTTCCTTGATCAGGCCGATGGTACGATCGACGTGCTCGGAAGCTTCCGGGTGGAACGTGATGTAGCTAGCGCCAGCCTTGGCGAAGTCGGGGATGATGCGATCCACCGGCTTGACCATCAGATGCACGTCGATGGGTGCGGTCACGCCATGCTTGCGCAGCGCCTCGCACACCAGCGGGCCGATGGTCAGGTTGGGCACATAATGGTTGTCCATGACATCGAAGTGAACGATGTCGGCGCCAGCGGCGAGAACGTTGTCCACCTCCAGGCCCAACGTGGCGAAGTTGGCGGACAGGATGCTTGGCGCAATTCTGTATTGGGGCATGGCACTTCCTTTATTAACCAAAAATCAGGATTTTACCCTAAAGGACTCCGACTTTCTATCCGCGGCAACTGCCCGCAAATGAAAGGTCGCATGTCCCAATGAGTGGCAACGGCCTATCGTGCTTGCGCGGGAAGCCAAAATCGTGTGCAATAGCACGATGGCTGACAGCAAAAAATATGAAATTACGGTAAAAACCCACGTCGAGTACATTCCCGACCAATCCGACATCGATCTGGAACGGTACGTCTTCGCCTACACCATCACCATCACCAACACTGGCAGCGTCGCCGCCCAGTTGATCAGCCGTCACTGGGTCATCACCGATGCCACCAATCAGGTACAGGAAGTGCGTGGTCTGGGCGTGATCGGCGAACAACCCTTGCTGAAGCCTGGTGAGAGCTTCGAATACACCAGCGGCTGCGTGATCGCCACCCCGGTTGGCACCATGCACGGCACTTACCAGATGACGGCGGAGGACGGCACCAAGTTCGACGCGCCCGTTGCCGAATTTACCCTGAACATGCCGCGCGTGTTGCACTAGCCGCAATTCAAGCAAATGCTTTCACCGCGAAGAACGCGGCGGAAAGTAAATAACGTCTTTTTAACCTCTGCACCCTCTATGCCTCTGCGGTAAAATGCAGCATTCGCAATTATTTCAGTGCATTGATCTCGAGTCGAAACCAAATTTTTCCATGAAAAAACTGCTTGCCCTGCTTTTTACTCTGGCCATTTCCGCCTGCGCCACGCTGGAAAAACCGGCTGTTATTCCACCGCCTGTCGCCCCACCGCAAGCCATTCCTGCTATTCCACTCACCCCACCGGTTGCGGTTCCGCCCTTGCAGTCGGTTGGCTGGGAAGCCCTGTCCGGTTGGCAAGACGAAGATCTGGCGGCCGCCTGGGACGGTTTCAAACAAAGCTGCGTCGCGCTGCAGAAACAACCGGCATGGCAAGTGCCCTGCGCTGCAACAACGGGAGTGGCCTCCTCGAACGACGCAGCCCTGCGCGAATTCTTCGAGCAATACTTCACCCCCTATCAGGCCATGCAACCCGACGGCGGCTCCGAAGGGTTGGTCACCGGCTATTATGAGCCGCTGCTCAATGGCAGCCGCACCCCCTCGAAGCGCTACCGCCACCCTCTTTACGGAGTGCCGGACGACCTGCTGATCGTGGATCTGGGCTCGGTTTATCCGGAGCTGAAAAACCTGCGCCTGCGCGGTCGGCTTGACGGTCGCAAGGTGGTGCCTTATTACAACCGCGCCGAAATCGACAACGGCACGACCTCACTCAAGGGCAAGGAACTGTATTGGGTGGATGACGCAGTCGAACTGTTTTTCCTGCAAATCCAGGGTTCCGGAAGAATTGCGTTGCCCGGGGGTGAAACCGCGCGCATCGGCTATGCCGACCAGAATGGCTTTCCCTACAAATCCATCGGCAAGGCATTGGTGGAGCGCGGCGACCTGCCGCTGGAAAAAGCCTCGATGCAGGGCATCAAGGACTGGGGCAAGCAAAACCCAGAAAAACTTTCCGAACTGCTCAATCTCAACGCCAGCTATGTTTTTTTCCGCGATCTGCCGAACAATCTTTCCGGCCCGCTCGGTGCCTTGGGTGTGCCGCTCACCGCCGGGCGCAGCATTGCGGTCGACCCGCGCCATATCCCGCTCGGTGCGCCGGTGTTTCTGGCCACCACCTGGCCGAATAGCGCGAAGCCACTCAACCGCCTGATGCTGGCACAAGATACCGGTGGCGCGATCCGGGGCGTAGTGCGGGCGGACTTTTTCTGGGGCTTCGGCAAAGAGGCTGGCAAATTGGCCGGCAGCATGAAGCAAAGCGGGAAAATGTGGGTGCTGTTGCCCAAAGGCTTTACTCTGCAGCAGAACGGCAACGGTCAGGGGAGCAATGGCAGCGGCGGTTGAATCACCGTCGGTTTTTTCCGGTCGCTCAATTCGTAGGACACTTTGATCAGCACCCGACTCTTTACCGCCCGGCCATTTTTTTTCGCCGGCGCGAAGCGCGCCTCACGGAAAGAGTACAGTGCGGATTCCTCGAAAATCCCTTCAGGGTTTGCTTCCATCACTTCAACCTCTTTCACCGCGCCAGACTCATCGATTAGCAGCAGCAATACTACATACCCCTCCACGCCCTGCTCGGGGTAGACCGGCTTGATCTCATATAGCGCAGTCGGATGCACATCTACCTGCTTGGCCGGATACCAGGTGGGATCTTCCAGCAAGGGGATTTCCAGCGTCGGCAGGATGGCTGGTGCCGGCTCTGCGGGCGCCGGAGGCTGCCGCGCAGGCTCTTCCTCGCTCGGTTTCGGCTCATCCTGTTTTATTACGCTTATCTCTACCGCGCTTTCCAGCGACAAAGATTCAATCTTGACTTGAGGCACACGCTCGATGTTCACCTCCATGGCGACCCGTGACCGCCCTTCAGGCTGCGATGCCTTGATGTGAACACCAAATACCAGCGCCAGATGCAGCGCCAGCGAAACCGCCAGCGCCAGCGCAAAGCGGGCCGCCGCATCGGGAACTTCGTCTTGCTCTGGATTGGAATTGAATTTGCTCATGCCGCCGCCAGTATAAACGGCGAAGGCGACAATAAAAAAGGGAGGCTTTACGGCCTCCCCTTAAAACATAGAGTTCACTGATCACTGAGAGCGGCAACCAGGACAGGTCGCCGCTCAACTCAGCATCAGAACTTCACGTTTACGCCTGCATAGATCGAACGCCCCATCCCGGGGACGGGAATACCCCAGGCTACACCAGTTGAAGTCATTGTCTTTCCCTGGCCAACATATGCCCCGCCCAGTGGCAGATTGTAGAATTTGTTAAACAGGTTATCGATGCCCACATCAAAACGGGCCTGTTTCCACGCATAGCTGCTGCGCAGATTCAGCAAACCGTAGCCGGCGGTTTTAACTTCGTTGCGAACCTGTGACACGTCCGTCTTGGCATCCACCAGTTGAGCCTCGACGGTGTTGGTCCAGTCGCCCAGACTTTGCACCACCGCTAACTTCACGTTCAGCGGCATGATGTTGTAGAGGTTATCGCCGGTCGTCCGGTTTTCACCGTTGACGTAATTCAACATGCCGGTCGCGGTAAAACGGCCGTAACCGCTGGTTTTCGCCAGTGGCATGTAGCCAGAAACATCCATGCCGTAGAGACGGGCGCTTTGGTTTACGAACTGGAGATACCGGAATCCAGGCGTAGCATTCGATGCAACGCAACTTGCAGTCGTACAGAGAGCTGCATCGATATAGTTATCGACATAGGTGTAATAGGGCGTTACTTTCAGACCCCATTGCTCCTTGGCGGCATCATGCCAGTCGGCAGTGGCGCTGAGAGTATGGGCCACCTCCGGCGTCAGGTCGAGGTTGCCGACATAGCCGTTGCCATCACCCGCCCAGTTGATCATGCGCATCATCATGCCGCTGGTAGACCAAGTGTAGCGTTCGTAGAGGTTGGGCGACCGGGTCTTTTGAGCATAGCCAAACTCGAAGGTTTGCGTGTCATCCGGCGTATAGCGAGCCAGCGCCGTGAGATCCAGATTGTGATCGGTTTTCTTGTGGTCCCTGAGATTGAAGGCTGTTACCTCGGCGTTCGGACTGCTATAGCTTTGCACAGACCCCGTGTTCATATCCACCGTTTCGTGGCGCACGCCGAATTGTGTGAGCCATTGCGGCTTCCACTGCGCCTCCCATTCAGCGAAGAGAGCCAGGCGGTCGCGTTCTCCGTTGCGAATATTCCAGAACGTATCGGGCCACATCCCCTTGCCGGCCGGATCCCACCAGTCGTTCAGGCGGTAACGCTGGGTTTCGCCACCCACGCGCAGCAGGTCACGAACCGAAAGTATGATGTCCGCCTTGACGGCTATGCCAGTGTTTTTGCCCTCAGTGTCCATGGGCATACCCGCAGCACAGCCGGCCGCTCCTGCACTGGGAACGCATGGCAGCCCATCGGGAAAGGGCGCTCCAGTATTGGAGCCATACCAATAGAGCTTGTCATTGTAGAATTGCATCTTGTGTCGCGTTTTCTCTTCATAGGCGCGGGCTTCCAGGGCGCCCCATTCGTATTTCCCCTTGTAGCGCAGGTTAATCTGTTCGCTGTCGTTGCCGGTCATGTCCATGCGCTGGTTAGGATAGCCCTGGTAGGGGATGTCCTGCACGCCCAGCTTGAGTTCGACCAGATGGTTTTCATGGCGCAGCGCAAAACCGAGGGATTGATTGGTCGACTTATACATGGTCGACCCCACCTCATCCCCGGCCAGCCAACCCCTGCCCGCTGCCGCCGGTCCTGCCGACTTGAAGTCCCCACCGGCCTTGTAGTTGCCGGATTCCACGGTTGAACCGCTATATGTCATGCTCAATTTTTCGCTGGCGATAGTTGCCGAAACATTGCCGCCTGTAGCATTACCATTGCTGCGATAAAAGGCGCCAACCTGGCCCTTGGTCAAGGTTCCCTGCCCGACCGCGGCGAATTCCGGTTCTGACGAGTTCACGTGGATGGCGCCGCCGATACTGTCGCCGCCGACGCTCACCGGGGCAATACCGCCAAACACCTGGATGCTGCCTACGCTGGACGGATCAATATAGGAAAGCGGCGGGTTCATGTGGTTGCCGCAGGCGGAAATCAGGTCCATGCCATCGACCTTGATGCGCAGACGGTCATCGGCCAGGCCTTGAATCACCGGCAGGCTGGAAACGCCGCCAGCGCCGTAGAGGCTGACGCCGGGCACATCCCTGAGGAGGCTGGCGGTATCGCTGGTGGAAGACCGCATGGGAGCAAGGCTTGCCTCACCTAAACTGGAAGAACCGAAAGCGGGTTGTGCATCGACTTTCGAGGCACTGACAACGACTTCTTCCAGCTTCGTCGGAGTGACTTCATCGGCGGCCAGCGCAAAGTGATACGGCATGATGGCAGCCAGTGAGGCGGCAAGAACACGGGGTTTGAACTTCATTCTTAATAATTCCCTTCTTATTGAATTAAACAAGCAAATAGTTACTTGCTAATGCAATCCGTGTGCCAGGGAAAAACCTTTACTAATCAGTGGGGACAGGTTGTCCGCCCTGTGCTATTTCGCACAGGGCGTGGCAAATGACTCATATCGAGAAATGAATTGGGCAGAATGCCCAGTTGGGCTACTGCTTGTGATTTTCTTCCGGAGCCGGCACCTTGCCGATAGGAGTGGTAACAAAAGCCAGCTTGGTGATGCCGACGCGCTGCAGCATCGCCAGCACTTGGGCGACGCGACCATAGCGCACGCTTTCGTCTGCATGCAGTTGAACGTTGGGGTCAGCATCCTGGGCGGCGATCTTTTTTAGTTCGGCCTCCAGCGTGTCGAAATGGATCAGGCGCTGGTCGATGAATACGCCGCCCTGGGCGTCGATCGCCATCTGTATGGTTTTGGTCTGTTTCATCGGCGACACTGCTGCGGTCTTGGGCAGGTTGACCTTGACGGCCTGCATCAAGAGCGGCGCGGTGACGATAAACACGATCAACAACACCAGCATCACATCCACCAGCGGCGTGACGTTGATCTCGCTCATCGCGGTCTGTTCAGAACGGCTGTGCAATCCCATCGCTTTACTCCACCTTGAAACCGGACTTCATCGCCAGGTGCAGGAAATCGGTAGCGAAATCCTCCATCTCCGCCACATACAAGCGGGTGCGGCGCAGACCGTAATTGTAGGCGAGCACAGCGGGGATGGCAGTGGCGATGCCGAGGGCAGTGGCGATCAGCGCCTCGCCAATCGGGCCGGCAACCACGTCCAGCCCGGCGGAACCGCTTTTGCTGATGTCCTGCAGCGCGTGCATGATGCCCCACACCGTGCCGAACAGACCGACGAAGGGCGCGGTGGAACCGATGCTCGCCAGCACCATCAAGCCGCTGTCGAGCCGGTTCTGCTCCTTCTGCACCTGGCTGCGCAGGCAGCGCTCCAGAATGTCCTGCTGGTCACCGCTGTGCTGCAGATTCTGTTCGCCTCCCTTGTGCATGTCGCGCAGCGCGGTAAAGCCACAATGGGCGAGGCGCGCCAGCGGCCCGGTAGCACTGGCGGTAATCTGCTCCGCCTCAAGCAAGCCTTTGGCATTCCAGAATGCCAGGCCAAAGCGCTTGTTTTCCTGCGACAAACGCCATTGCGCCCAACCCTTGACGACGATCAGGGTCCAGGTCACGACCGAGAAAACGGCCAGAACCCACAGTGTGATGACGACGATATCCGACGAGGAAAAATGGGGCATGAGCTATCCTGCTTTCAATAATTTTCGAGTTTGAACGTAATCGGCACCTCGACCCAGGCAACAACCGCCTGGCTTCCCCGCTTGGCGGGCATGAAGCGCCACTTTCTCACAGCTTCCAGCGCGGCATGATCGAGCATTTCATGACCGCTGGTTTTTTTCAACTCGGCACGTTGACACTCGCCACCAGCCGAAATTTCGGCGCGCACCAGCACCGTTCCCTCAATGCCGCGCCGCCTCGCCGCTAGCGGATAGGCTGGCGGCGGGTTGCTGAGGTAGGCGGCATTATAGCGTGGCAACTCCAGCACCGGCTCGGGTGCGGGCGGCGCCGGGGGCGATGGAGCCGGCGGAGATGGCTGCGCGATCGCCACTGGCGCCTGCTGTAGCGCATGCTCCACAACCGGCTGCATCACCGGAACCGGTGTCGGTGCCGAAACCGCTTTCTTCACGACCGGTTTCGGCTGCCGCTCCACTTTGGGTGGCGGGGGCTGCAGCGGAACCACCTTCGGTTCCGGGGGGGCAGGCGGTGCGATCAGCGAAACCTGCACCACCGGCAGGGGCCGAGGCGGAATGAGCTCGCTCTTGAAATGAGTGTATCCCCACCATACCGTCACATGCAGGAGAACAACCAGACCGAACGAAGGTAGCCAACGCGGCCACTCCCGGTCGGATTCGACTTGCATCATTGCGTATTCCAAATACGATCCAAAATGGCGCCTAGAATAGCATAATCAAACGGCGCAACCCGATCGCGATCAATACAACCGCTGCTCCCCAGCGCAGCCATTTGCCCAGCCACTGCCGCCCTTCGCGCAGATTGCGTCCGAACAAGCTCAGCAGGGGCACAATCACCAGCAGCGGGGTGAGTGCCGCGCCCAAACCGAAAGACAAACCGTAGCCCACGCCGGATAGTGCGCCGCCGGACAGCGCACACACCGCCAGGAGAGAGGCCAGCGGCGCGCACGGCGTCAGGCTCAGGGAAAAACCAAGCAAAAAAGGCGGAGTACCCGCCCCCCGTTGGGCCGCGCCGCACGCCGTCTTGCGCCGTGACGGCAACAGCAGCCAGACGCCGGCACCCAGGCTGGCCATGCCGATGAAGGCATTGCCCACGCCACTGCTCAGGGCGTGGGTCAGCCACACCCCAAGCGCCCCGGCCAGACCGCCGAGCAGGCTGTAAGCCGTTACCCGGCCGAGCACGAAGATGCCGGTATCGAGCAGCGCCTCACGGTTGCTGCCACCGCGCCCCAGCACCCAAGTGCCCATGAACGGCAAACAGGTGACGGTGCAGGCGGTCAGCCCCATGGAAACGCCCAGCAGCCAGACCGAGAACAGGCTGATGGTCTCGGGCAATAGAGTCGCCGAGCCGGGCATGATGGTATCAAGCATTCTCCGCTCCGGACTCTGGCTTGCGCAATGCGGCGGCGATCTTGACCGTGCCGTCCGGCATCTCGCCTTTCATGCGCTGCTTGTAATACTCGCGGCTGGAACCGAACAACGTCAGAGGCCCCCACTTCATCTGGATCACGCCGTCATCGGGGCAGAATTCGACGCAACGTCCGCACAGGGTGCAGTCTTCGTGGAAGGCCTTGGTGCCGTGCTCGCGGGCGATTTCGTGGATGTCCATCGGGCAGGCCTTGGCGCAGATACCGCACTTGTCGCACTTGTCATGCTGCTTTTTCACCAGCCGCATCGGCGACAAACGCTGGAAAGTCGCGTTGAACGACAGCATCGGGCAGATACGGCAGAATGGCTGACGCACCGCGAATGCCGCCACCAGCATAAAACCGAACAGGGTGTTGGCAATGGCACCGAAAGCAAAGTCCAGGCTGCTGCCAGTGCGGATTGCCATCTGATCGGTATTGGCGGTCAGCAGAGTGGTGGCGAGGCGCGACGGGCAAACCTGGCAGTAAGCATCGCCGGTGGCATGGGGCGTCACTCCCAGCCCGGCCAGCAGCGGCAGCGCCAGTACCAGCACGATCAGCATCAGCCACTTCACCGGCCGCACTTTGCTTACGCTGCCGTTCTCGAAGCGGCGCAGGGGAAGGTTGAGCCGCCGCCCGAGCTTGTTGATCAACTCCTGGATTGTGCCGAGCGGACAGATCCAGCCGCAAAACACCTTGCTCAACACCACGAAGAAAGTGAAGAAAGTGAGCAGGGTGAACAGCAGCGGCAACACCATCTGGAAGGTGAACTGCTGGGCCTTGACGATGGCCTCGCCGACACGGTGATGCAACTGGTGCTGGGTGGGGATCAGCACGCAATAAGCGCTGTTCTGCTGGTCAAAGGCGCAGGACAGCGCGGGCAGCGCATTGGAAATTTTTTCCGCCATGTAAAAGCCGACCACATTGGAGCCATAGACGGTCAACAGCAGCATGAATATCTGAATGAACAGCCGGAAACGGCCGAGGGTGGGGAAAATCGATTTAAACATCATGACTCCTTCGCACTATTTTTCTTATCGACTTTTTTGCGGCGCAGCAGCGGTGCGGCGAGCAGCATGCCGAACACGCCGAAACCGGCGCCCGCCATCAGGTTCTTGCCGGTAGTGGCATCGGGCGAATAGGCATAATTGAAAGCGGTCAGATAATGTTTGCCGCCTTCGTCATGCTCCGCCGCCAGCACGAATTTTCCCTTGCGCGGACCCATGTGCTGGTCGTGCGCCTTGGCGGGGTCGGCCGGCTTGAAATCCAACGGAAACAACACCGTCACCATCCCTTTCTCATCGCTGGTGAAGGCGGTTTTAGTGCCGAACTCGGTCTCCAGCTTCAGCTCCTTGTTGGCCAGCGGTTGGCCATTGAAGCGCAGCATGAACTGCCATTTATCGCTTTCTCGGTAGGAACCGTGCTCGCGTGGCAGGGGCTGGGGAATAATCTCCAGCTCGGATTTCTGCTTCAGCAGCAATGCGGTCGGCGCCTCGCCGGGATTGCTGAAATAAGCGGCAGTGGAGGCCACCGTCACCTTGCCTTCCGTCTCCTCGCGCGCGCTCACCCAGTGGTAATTGCCGATCTTCGGCGCCACCGCCTCGATCCGGGTTCCCTCTGGAGTGACCGGAAACTGGCGGCGCAGACGGTCATCCGGCCCTTCGGCGGCGAACACCTCCAGCTCGGCAGGCTGGAGATTCTTCACCGCCAGCTTCGCCACCGCGCGGTCGCCACCCCTGCCCATCATCGGCGTGATCAGCGGATATTTGGTCCACTCCCGCGCCTGCCGTTTGTCCTGGCTGGCAGCGGCTGGGTTTCCGGCTGATTCTGCGGCTTGCGCCGGAGCATGATCATGTTGGTCGTGCTGGCGAACCGACTCGGTAGTGGCCAGGGTGCCTGCCGGGCGTCCGTTGGCTGGCCTGCCCTCCGCCATAACGAAGGTGCAGGCCAGCGCCAGTGTTGCCGACAGAATCAGGTTGATAAATCGTTGCATGAATACTCTCCTGTTCCTGGCTGGTTAGAAGGTTGCTGACAGGCCGGCAGTCCAGACTCGGCCACGTCCAACAACGATGGAAAGGTCCTCGCCGTTGTACTTGCCATCGTAAGCACCGGTGTTTTTCGAGTCATTGCCACTGGCCCGTGCCGTCACCCAGTAGTCGCGGTCGAGCAGGTTGTCAATGCGCGCAAAAAATGACCACTTGGCACTCATGAACCCTTTATCCTTGACGTCGTAATTGGCCAGCAGGTTGAACAGGGTGCGCCCCGGCAGTTTTTCCTGATTGATCTCATCGGCGTAAGACCAGGATCTGGTATCCGCTTCCAGACCGAGGCGGAAGGCGGAAGTGGGCTGCCAGTTGAGGGTGGTATTCAGCTGGTTTTCCGCGACTCGTGGCACTCGATAGCCGGCAAGGTTGTAGTTAGCTTGGCAGTAATTTGTTGTTGGCGTAGTCAAGGGGCATTGTGCCGGCTTTGTTGGATCGCCAAGTGTCTGGTAATAATTATCGTACCTGGTGAATCTGGCATCGATATGGGTATACGCCACATTCAGCGATACCGGGCGCTTCGGATCGCTCCTCAGGGCAAGCTCCAGGCCGCGGTTGCGCACCCCGCCAATGTTGTCCCATGTCTGGTCGTTTGCCGATGGCGCGCTGGCATACTGGCCGTTCGTCGCCATGATGTAGTCCTTGCGGTCGATCTGGAACAACGCTGCGTCCACATCGAAGTCGACACCCAACCAAGCCGTCTTGGCGCGCCAGCCGATTTCCTTGTTCACCGCCTGTTCCGGCTTGAGATCCGGGTTGGCAATGGTGTAACCACTAAAGGCGCTGGCTGTCGTGACAAAGAGTTGATCAGCCGTCGGCAAGCGGAAACCGGTGGAAATGTTGCCATATAACCCCATGGACGGGCTGAGATCGTAATTTGCGCCAGCACGCCATGAATTGGCGCCAAATGATTTGGAGTTTGAAGTGGAATTTAGAATATTTTTATAATCCAGCGCCACATTGTCGTGCCGACCATTGAAGGTGAGCGTCCAGTCTTTCGCTGGGTCGAACCTGACCTCGCCGTAGACCGCCTTCATGTCTTCATCCGTGTCGCCGTTTGAATATGTCGCTCCGGTGGCTTTTGTTATAACCAGGCTTTTGTAGTTGTTTGCTCGAATATCCACGCCGCCCAGCAAGCCAACGGATTTGACCGTATCGCGCCATTCTCCCTTGAGCCCACGCTGAACCTGGTTCTGGTCGTTATCGTAAGTGTAAACTTCGGGGGTTATGGCCTTTGTCCAGAACTTTGTGTGGTCTTTGTACTGATAAACCATCGCCAGCAGGTTACCTGACTTGCTGTAATTATTGGAGTAGGTCAGGTTCACCTTTTCCAGGGCGACTTCATATTTCCGGGAATAGTCAGTTCCTGTAATGCTACGAGGGTCGGTGGCAGCCTGCGTAACGCCGTTAACCGTGCCATGCGAATCCTTGTTGCGGTCGGATTTCTCGAAACCGAAGCTGAGGTCGCTGCTGTCGCTCAGGTAAAGCTGAGCGTTGCCGCTCAGATAAGTGCTGCCGTATATACCCTGATAGTAATAGTCGTCGGCGCCCTTATCGGTGTACTGGATATGGGCGCTGCCTTTCTCGCCGGCGCCGCCCACGCGCAGCATGCTCTTGGCGTAGCCGAACGAACCGGTCTCGGCAGCAACAGTAGCGCCAGCATACTTGGCGCCGCGCTTGGTCGTGATGATCACCGCACCGGAAAGCGCATCCTCGCCGAACAGGTAAGACGCGCCGCCCTTGATCACCCGGATGGATTCGATGTTGTCGAGGTCGATATTGACCCGACCGGTGCGCTCGAACACCGGCACGCCGTCGATCACGACCGCCACGCCCGGCTTCTCGCCCATGTAGCGCTGGTTTTCGATGCCGCGCAGCATGATCTTGACCGAATCGCCGCTCTGCACCTCGGCTGTCACGCCGGGAATGGAATTAAGAACTTGAGTGATATCCTTGGCGTGTGCGGCATCCACCTTCTCGCCCCTTATTACACTAGTATTTGAAGGCTCGTCACGCTTTGAAGCGAAACGATCATCGATGGTGGTGGAAGTCACCACCACCTCCTTCATGGTTTGAGCGGCATCCTGGCCAACTTCGGCGCACCAGGCACTGCCCGCCATGCCGGCGCAAATTCCCACAATTAACCGCTGCAATAAATAATTCCTTTGTTTCATCTTCAACTACTCCCCTTTGATAATGTGTAAATTTGCGACACCCAGATATCCGGATGTTCTTATCTTTAATTTAGACAGGGATTTACTTAGCAACCTTCATGCCATCAACGCGTGCGTTTAAAAACAACAGGTTGACGCAGATCAATGCAGTGCCATTTGGCGCAGTTGCGCGAGTTGACACATCCAGCCAAATTGCCGGATGAAGTTGAAGAACAAAAAAACGCCGGATATCCGGCGGTTAGGCGGGGAGAAATTAGTGAGTTAGCGACGAGAGTAGTATTTCTTCAGCCATTGCCCTAACTGCAGGCCATTGAGCTTGCCGCTGAAAGCCAAAGCCTTGTGGGAAGGATCGTAAAGATAAGTGCGTGGCAGTTCGCCATGCCATTTGGGGTCGATCTCAAAACGCAGGCGTTCCGCAAAAGGGTCGGCAAAAACCCAGGCTTGCGATCCTCCGAGCCCGGATTGCCGCAGCGTAGTGCCGATTTCTTCACCCTCTTCCGGCGTATCGGTAGCAACCAGTACCAGATCAAGATCGGGATGTTTTTTTACCAGACTGGACAGCAAGGCGAGTTCTTCCCGGCAATGGGTGCAGGTCAGCGACCACATACCCAGGATGAATGGCTTGCCCTGCCGGGCTGCGGTAATTTCCTTCATGCTACCGACGACAAAGGGCTTGAGCTCTTGCGCCGCACCGGGAAGGGGCAGCATCGACAGCACAGCCATTGCCAAACATAGGTGTCGCTGCATCACGGTTCCATCCCGATCAGTCGGAAGCCTTCCTTGGCGGTGTTCCACGACAGATAGGGTTGAGTGCCGTCGGCTATCAGCAGGGGATGATCCGAAGCGCCGGCGGTCGCGGCAATCTGGCGCGGCAACGACCACGACTTGCCGCCATCGCTAGAGGACATTCCCCTGATGACCGAGTTCTGGCCGTCGAATTCTTTCCAGACTACATGCACCGCCTTGCCGAAGCTCAGTACATACGGATGTCCGGCCTGTGCTTCGAAATTGCCAAAGGCCTGCGGCGTGGAAAAAGTTTTGCCCTGGTCAGCCGAGTTGGCGTAAAACAGGCCGTGGAGTCGTGGCCCGTTATCGAACCAGACCAGATGGTAAGTTCCGATATCAGAAATTGAAATCGCCGGGCCATGGTGGGGGCAGGCATCCACCTCCCACTGGTCATGGCTTACACGTACCGGTTGAGACTTGCCGTCCAGCCTGGCAAGCGCATGGTCGCGTACGTTTTTGCCATAGACATGGCGCCAGAAGATGACCGGCACATCGTCCCTGTCCATCGCTATCGCCACACGGCAGCACTCACAAGAATTGTCGGCCAGTTTGCGATTAGAATTGAAACCCACCCCGCCATCGCTGGAAACCGCATAGTAGACTGCGGCTCCGGTGTAAGCCTGGTCTTTCTGCTGCGCTGCAGACTGATCACGCTTGTCCAGCCAGGCAAGGGTGATCCGACCGCGACTATCGACCGCCATTGCCTCGAAACGATGGCTAATGACTTCACGGTTGTCGTTGATGGTAAAGGGTTCTGAAAATCTTGCCCCACCATCAGTCGAGCGACTGAAACGGATATGCCCGCTGAAGGGTTTCTCCAGGCTGGAAGTATAGGAGACGTAAACCCGGTTTTCTCCTGTTACCACGATCTTCGGCCGGTTTTCCCCGTCGGCAGCGATGTTTTCGGGTACCGAGTTGACTTTTACTGCCGGACCGAAAGTCTTGCCCTTGTCTTTGGAATAACTGACGAAAAGGTAGCCGCTCTCAACCTTGGCCAGCCACAGCCAGCCCCGCTGATCGAAAGACGCTCCAACTGAAAGTGCCGGGCGCGCCAGTGCCGCCTGCCACATCTTGCCCATGTCGTGCTTCTGTGGCGGCGGGTCGACTGCCAGAGCAGGAGCACTGGCAGCCAGACCTGCTGTTAGCAATAGCACGCCTATCATTGCGGAGGTTTTCAATGACTATTTTCCCCAATTGTATCGGAGACCGGCGTAGACGGTGCGTGGCATGGCCGGCGCGTATTCAACGCTTCCATTCGAGAACTTGGTGCTCTCGGCATAGCGCTTGTCGGTCAGGTTCATGATACTGCCGAACACTTCCCACTGCTTGTCGAGCAGGTAATTGGCACGCAGGTTGAACACATCGTGCCCTTCATACTTGGCATCGTGATCATCATTTACCCAGTAGCTGCCCAGTCTTACCCATTCCAGCGCCACCTTGCCGCCATTGAGGGTGCCTGGAGCATAGCTCAGGCGGGTGTTGGCGATGGTGCGCGGAGCAGCGCTCATTTCCTTGCCGCTGTAGTCCACGTTCACCCCTACACTATTTTTTGATATCCACTCTTCATAGGTATGCTTGGCATAGGAATAGGCCACATCCAGACGCAGCTCCTGAGCAAGTTCCGCCCCCAGCCCGACCTCGATACCGCGATGCAAGGTCTTGCCCGAGTTGGCTTGCATGGTAGCGCCGGAGACGTCCTTCACGCTAAGGATGTCGTCGCGCTTTATCATGTGATAGAGCGAAGCCTCCCAGTTGAGTTTCTTCGCTGCCTTGCCGCGCAGGCCGATTTCGTAGTTTTCTACCTTGACTGGCTTGAGGTCAAGAGCTGCTTGTGCATTGGCCTGCGCTCTGAGAGCGGTGGATTCGTTCGAGGGTCGGAACAACTGGCTTTCCGATGGCGCCCGAAAAGCCTGGCTGTAGTTGGCGAAGCCGTTGAGTTCCTGGCTGAACACATAGGTCGCGCCCAGCTTCGGGCTGAAGCGCCTATAGCTGCGGCTGGTATCGCCAACGTGGCCATACCATTTAGTAGACGGGCCTGTGATCACAACGCTAGTCGCACCATCCGCCATCTTATTATCGTAATCATAACGCATGTCATCGTAACGCAGGCCGGCGATTAGCCGCAACCGGTCGTTAGGCGACATTTCGCCGTGAATATAAGGGGAAATACCGCGATAGGTCACATCGTAATCGTAGACCGTGGCCCCTTCGGTGTAGGCTGTATATACGGACCCGACCTTAGTGGTGGCAATGGATTTTTCCTTGCGTCCACCGGGGCTGTTGTCAACGTCGACGCCGACCACTAGCCGGGCACGGTAGGGCACAAAATCCTGCCGGTATTTCGCCGTCACGCCGAAGGAACGGTTGAAAGAATTGGCGATCGTCGGGTCATAACCAAGCGCCCAATTGGCGATCAGATCCATCTCATTGTCGCGCACATAGGGCGTAATGCTCAGCAGGGAATTGGCTGACTCCCTTTCGTATGCAGCGGAGATGCGGAACGCTTTGACCTTGCGCAAAGCCATCTGTGTGTAGTTGGCGGTGGGGTTGTTCTCGTAGTCGTCTTTCGTAAGCGTCGAGCTGCCGGCAAGATCCTGGTCGACATTGGTGTAGGCGGCAACCATCTTCAGGGTGGCATCGCTCCCCAGGGCGCGATCCCAGCGCAGTGTTCCGCTCTGCCTTTCGTAAGCAGTCTTGGTGCGCCAACCATCCGTCTGGGTCAGGTTCACATCGGCACGCCAGCCATTATCGCCCTGCGTATTACCACCCGATACCAGCATGCGTTTCCAGCCGAACTCGCCCACATCGACGGACACATCAGCTTCTGGCTTAAGGGGAGTCGGACGGGTGAGCACATTGACCACGCCGCCAATCGCATCTGAACCATATAGTGCAGAGCCTGGTCCTTTGTTGATTTCAATGCCTCCCGCCTGGGGAATATTGACCTCATACAGGGCATTGTGATTGAAAAATCCCGTGGAGCGCACAGGAATGCCATCTTCGAGATATAAATACACCGCACTCGTTGTGAGAGGCTGACGGATAGCTGTCTGATGGCCTTCCCCGCTAGTGGTGTTGATCCACACGCCTGGCACCTGCCCCATGATTTGCGAGGGGTGAGTGGGGCGAACATCCTTGATGGCTTCCCCCTTGATGACATCCACTGTAGCTGGCGTTTCCGACTTGAGCTGACCTTCACGCGTTCCGGTAACGGTCATTTCCTCTAATTGCGTCACACTGGCCGTATCCGCCGCAAAAACTGCACCTGACATCCCCGCGCACACCCCAGCCACCAAGCCACGCAACACCTTGTTATTCATTTTCAGTTTCACTCCCTCTAAAATTAATTTTGTCGGATTATGCTTCAAGTTAACTTGCGCCACCTTGATTCATGTCAAAGGGTAACTCAGAGCAATCATCATGCTAGGGATCACTGGCTTACTTGCAACAAAATCAGACAAATTTCGGCGTGCGACACGATGCAATTGCGCCATATCGCACGCCCACGCTAATCGGATATTGACGTATGAAATCAGTATTCTTATACTATGCTTCATGGATACTTTCTCTCTTATCGGCCACTCCCCAATTTTCCGTCAACTGCTGAATACGGCACAACTGGTTGCCGCAACACGCGCGACCGTGCTGATCTGCGGCGAATCGGGCAGCGGCAAGGAAAATCTGGCGCGCTTCCTGCACACTCACAGCCCCCTGGCGAGTCGGCCCTTCATTGCGGTCAACTGCGCCAACCTGCCGGAAAACCTGGTGGAGTCGGAGCTATTCGGCCATCGCCGCGGCGCTTTCAGCAACGCCGTTGTCGACCGCGACGGCTTGGTGCGGGCAGCCCACAACGGCACATTATTCCTCGACGAGATCGGCGAACTGCCGCTAACGGCGCAGGCCAAAATGTTACGTTTCCTGGAAAACGGCGAAATCCTGCCGCTGGGTTACGATCAGCCGATCAAGGCCAACGTACGCGTAATCGCTGCGACCAACTGCGATCTGGAACAGATGGTGAAGATCGGCCGCTTCCGCGCCGACCTGTTTTACCGCTTGCAGGTGGTGCCAATGGAAGTGCCGCCGCTGCGCGAACGCGCGAGCGACATTGGCTTGCTGATAGAACATTTTGTTGAAATGGCGGCACAGCAGCACAGTCTCAATGCAGTTTCCTTCAGCCCGGAAGCAACAAAAGTGCTCAAGGCTTACGACTGGCCTGGCAACGTGCGCGAGTTGAAAAACCTGTGTGAGCGCCTGACGATTTTGTGCAATTTCCAGCGCGGCTCGCTGGGCGTGGAAAACCTGCCGCTCAACATCCGCGGTGGGCAGCGTGTTGCCACATCCAGCCCTGCGACTGCCCCGCTCAACCTGGAACAGACCGAGCGCGATCTCATCCTGCAAGCTCTGGAACAGACCAGAGGCAACCGCACCCGTGCCGCCAAGCTGCTGGGCATCAGTCGCTACACCCTGCTTTACCGGATAAAGAAATACTTTGGCGCCGAAGAATCCGGCCTTGTGGGCGAAGCGTAAACAGACAGCTTCCTAAATAAAACGGCTCCTTTAGGAGCCGTTTTATTTAGGAATTACTCTATTTCGACTTGATCACCGTCAGCAGGTCACGCTTGTGCTCTTCCTCCTGGATCAGGATATCCTCGAGCACCCGGCGCAAACCATACTCCTTGAGCGCCTCAGCCTGGGAAATCCGTTCTTTGTAGCGATTGATGGCATTGTCCTCGCCCTTTAGATCCTGCTTCAGCATCGCCAGGCTGTCGCTGTCGGTTTCGCGCTTTTCCACGTCCACCGTGGGCACCCCACCCAGAAAATCAATCTGGTCGGACAGCATAACGGCGTGCATCATCTCCTCCTGAGAGTGAATGATCAATTCCTTCTGGATCGATTCGTACTGAGCACCGGTGATCGCGGAAGCATGCTGGACGTACTGAACAGCCGCGGCGTATTCCCACTCCAAGTCTTTGTTGAGTTCTGCTAGCAGTTTCTTTTTGGTGATTTTCATATCCAACTCTCCTTTAGAATGAATCTAAATTCAATATAGACCTAAAAACCCTTGCGTGCCACCAAGTCCACCAGTGCCGACATGCCGCAGTGCCCCTCCCCTTCGCAAATCTCGTCGTCATGTTCGGCGAGATGAAGAATTTCCATGGTGGAAAATTCCCCGCGCAGAGTTTCCGCCGTGTACAGATTTTCCACACTGGAAGGACCGCCAGTCTGGTATTCCAGCTGCTTTGGCCGGTAGCCCTGCAGGATCAGCAAGCCGCCCGGCTTGAGAGCGCGCAACATCAGTTCATTCAGGATGCGTCGCTGCTCCGGGCCAACAAACTGGGTGAAAATCGCCACCACGGCATCAAAGCGGTTTTCACCCCAGTTCCAGGCAAACAGATCGCTGATTTCGTGGCGCACAGTCACACCGTATTGCCCCGCCAACCGTTGCGCCTTTTCCACGGCGATCGGGGAAAAATCCACCGCCGTCACGTCCAGCCCCTGCCGGCCAAGCCAGACGCCGTTACGACCCTCGCCATCGGCCACGGCCAGAACGCTTTGCCCTGGCTTGAAGCGGTGAAGCTGCGAGACCAGAAAAGCGTTAGGTTCAGTGCCGTAGAAAAATTCGGCGCCGCTATAGCGCTGGTTCCATATTTCTTTCAACGTTGCGGCCTTTCCCCGTTAAGCAGCTTTTCCAGATTGGCGGCTGGAATCATACCGGGAACACGCATCCCGTCGGCGAAGATGATCGTAGGCGTGCCATTGATCTTAAGCTTTTGGCCCAGCTCGGCGATTTTCGCCAATGGATTTTCGCACTTGCCGCCCGCCTGTGGCACAGTTCCCTTCTGAATCAGATCTTCCCACGCCTTGACGCGATCAGGCGCACACCATACCGCCTTGGCCTTGTCTCCGGCCTGGGGATGGAGACTGGCGATCGGATAGAGAAAAGTGTAGATCGTCACATCGGTGACCTTTTCCAGTTCCGCATCGAGCTTCCTGCAATACGGACAATCCGGGTCGGAGAACACAGCCAGTTTGCGCTTGCCGTTACCCTTCACCTGTTTGATTGCCGACTCCAGCGGCAGCGTATCGAACTTTACCCGCATCAGGTCGCGCACCCGCTCCTCGGTCACGTTACGCTGGGTCTTGGCGTCGATCAGGTTGCCGACAAGAATGAAGCTGGCATTTTTGTCCGTGTAGAAAACCTGGCTTCCCTCCATGACGGCTTCATACAGGCCACCGTATTGGGTTTTTTGCAGGCTATCGAGCTTGATATCGGGAAACCTTTTCTGAATGGCGGCCTTAACCGCCACTTCATCCACACCCAGCTTGGTATCAGCCAGTGCCGCGCCGGCAAAGAAAAAGCCCGACACCAGGCAAACCAAAAATTTTGAACGCATTACAATTTCCTTCAAGGTAAAAAAATTTAATTAGTTGAGATGCCGCCCCACCGCATGCTGCACCAGGCCGTTTTTCAGCCAGGGCAAGCTGCCGGTAAGGGAAAGGCCCAGATTGCGCGCCAGCTTCAGTGCCGGGTTACGATTGTTGAACAACTTTTGCAGCCCATCGGTAACCATCTGCATTGCCAGAATGTCCGCCTTGCGCGCCCGCTCATAGCGACGCAGCAGGAAATAATCGCCGCAGTCCGGCTGAGGGCCACGATCCTTCAGTACTTTTGCCAGCTCCCGGGCATCCTGAAACCCCAGGTTGACGCCCTGTCCCGCAAGCGGATGAACGTTGTGGGCGGCGTCTCCGATCAGTGCCACCCGAGGTTGGACCAGGTGTTCCAGATGCAGCAAGCGCAGCGGAAACGCAGCAGGCTTGCTGAGCAGTTTCAATTCACCCAGGGCGCTGAGGCTCGCCTCCTGCACCTGATGGCAGAACTCATCCGGCTGCAGTGCCATCAGTTCGGCCGCACGCTCCTCGAACGCTGTCCAGACGATCGAAATACGATTGCCCGGCAGTGGCAGGAAGGCCAGCACGCCGTCGCCACGGAACCACTCCCAGGCAGCATCGCCATGGGGCAGTTCGGTTTCGAAATTGGCAATCACCCCCATCTGGCGGTAGGGAGCAGGCTCGGCATCCATTCCGGCCTGCGAACGTACCCAGGATTCCCGCCCATCCGCGCCGACCATCAGCGGAGCACGCAATTCGCGGCCATCTTCCAGGCGCAGTACAGCGATTTCTTCCTGCAGCCTCATGCTGGCGCAGCGTGCCGGGCAGAACAACTCGAGGTTTTCCTGCCGCTGCAGCGCCTGCCACAGGCCGTACTGCATATGGCGCACTTCCGCAATCACCGCCAATTCGGACAGCCCGGATTGATGAGCGTCGAAATCCAGATTGGCTTTCCCGTCATCGCCGTAAATATGCATACCCAGCACCGGGGCAATGCGGGCGGCATCGAACTGCTGCCAGGCCCCGCTTTCGCTGAGGAATTCGATGCTGCCCGGACTGATGGCGTAGACCCGGCTGGTCCACTCCGGCGCTGGTGCAGTCGGCGCAATGCCTTCCACCAGCGCTAGTTTCAGCCCGCTGTCTTTCATCGCCTGTGCGAACGACGCGCCAACCAAACCGGCACCCACAATAATGATGTCGAATTCGTCGCTCATATAACCCCCGCCATGACTGCTTCAACTTCGGCAACCGTTTTCGGCGCGGCCTGGGTCAGAATTTCGCAACCCTCGACCGTCACCAGCACGTCGTCCTCGATGCGGATACCGATATTCCACAGATGCTCCGGCACGCCTTCTCCGGGCCGTATGTAGCAGCCGGGTTCGACGGTCAGCACCATGCCTGCTTCCAGCTTGCGCCACTCTCCGCTTTTCTTGTAGTCGCCTACGTCATGCACATCCATCCCTAGCCAGTGGCCGGTCTTGTGCATGTAGAAGCGCTTGTAATCGCCCGATTCCAGCAGCCCGTCCACGCTTCCCGTCCACAGGCCAAGGTCTATCATGCCCTGCACCAGCACCTTGAGGGCAGCCTGGTGCGGATCATCCCAGCTGGCACCGATTTTGACGGCACCGATTGCTGCCGCCTGTGCGGCCAGCACCATCTCGTACACTTCCTTCTGCGCGGCGCTGTAGCGCCCGTTGACCGGAAAGGTGCGGGTGATATCGGCAGCGTAACCATCCAGTTCGCAGCCGGCATCGATCAGCAGCAGATCGCCATCCCTGAGTACAGCACTGTTATCCACGTAATGCAGCACGCAGGCATTGGCGCCGCCCGCCACGATGGACGAATACGCCGGCGCCTGCGCACCCTGGCGACGAAAATCATGCAGCAAGCCCGCTTCGATTTCATATTCGTATCCCCCAGGCCGGACCTGCTGCATGGCACGGCAGTGCGCGGCGGTGGAAATTTCGGCAGCGCGGCGCATGGTGGCAATTTCCTCGGCGCTTTTGATCAGCCGCATTTCGTCCAGCAGCACGCGCACGTCCCTGATTGCGGACGGTGCCGCAACGCCGTTGCGCACCTCGGCCCGCACCGCGTTGAGCCAGCCCACTGCCCGCGCATCCCAGGCGCTGTCGGCACCGAGATGGAAATGCAGACTGGGCTGGTCGGCGAGCAGCTTGGTCATCATCTCGTCCAGCATGGCGATGGGATGAGCCTCATCGAAGCCGAAAGCCTCGCATGCCGCCTCCGGACCATAGCGAAATCCGTCCCAGACTTCGCGCTCGGGGTTTTTCTCACGACAGAACAGGATGCTTTTAGGTGCAACTCCGGCGACCAGAACCAGCACAGCATCAGGTTCGCCAAAGCCAGTCAGGTAATGAAAATAGCTGTCGAATCGATAAGGATAACTGCTATCACGATTACGGGAGCGCTCAGGCGCAGTGGGGATCACCGCCACGCCGTCCTGCATCTGTTCGGCCAGCCGGCGGCGCCGCTGAGTGTATATCGGGGTGTTCATCATATCCTATTCAGAGTGCGCGTCCCGCCCGGAGTTCCGCAGCAAGCCATCCAGCGCCTGGAGCCGCTGCGGCGTGCCGATATCCAGCCACAAGCCGTGGTAATGCTCGCCACCGACCCGTCCCGCGGCCATCTGTTCGCGCAGCAGCGGAGCGAGCCTGGCTTTCGTCCCACGGGCAATAGCCGAAAACAATTCCGGGCGGTAAATCCCTATCCCGCTGAATGTGAGTTTGTGCTCGCCATCATCCAGCACCTTGCCCTGCCTTAATGCAAAATCCCCATCGGGGTGGTGATCGGGATTATCCACCAGTACCAGCCAGGCCGAAAACTCACCCAGTTCACGCGGCAGGGTAGTGAAGTCATAGTCGCAGAAAATATCGCCGTTGACCACCAGGAAGGGCTCCGACCCCAGCAGCGGCATGGCGTTGGCGATGCCGCCAGCGGTCTCCAGCGCTTCAATCTCGGGAGAATAGCGAACACTCACCCCGAAACGACTACCATCACCCAGGGCCGCCTCGATCTTCCCTCCGAGGTGGGCGTGGTTGATGATCAGCTCCGTGAAACCGGCCCGCGCCAGTTTTTCGATGTGCCAGATGATCAGCGACTTTCCTCCCGCCTCCAACAAAGGTTTAGGCGTGAGATCGGTGAGTGGCCGCATACGCTCGCCACGCCCGGCAGCGAGGATCATGGCTTTCATGATAATCTCACCGCAAAAGACGCAAAGGAACGCGAAGGAAAGCTTTACCTCGTTTCCCCTTGCGAACCTTTGCGTCCTTTGCGGTAAATAACCTCAAAAGGTATACCCTACCACGGCCTGCCTGTTCTCAAGCTCGTCCAGCAGCTTCAGCAGCGGACCCAACTCGCGGTAGCGCTCGCACACCTTGCGCAAGTAAGCCATCACCAACGGCATGTCTTTCAGGTAATTCTCCTTGCCATCGCGATGGCAAAGCCGGGCGAAGATGCCTAGCACTTTGATATGGCGCTGCACGCCCATCCATTCAAAATCGCGGTAAAACTCGGCAAAGTCGCGCGACACCGGCAGCCCCGCTTTCTTCGCCTTTTCCCAATAGCGTATCGTCCAGTCCAGCACCCGCTCCTCCTCCCAGTGGATATAAGCATCCTTGAACAAGGAAACCAGGTCGTAAGTAATCGGCCCGTATACCGCATCCTGAAAATCCAGTATGCCCGGCTCATCGCCGTCTACCATCAGATTACGGGAATGGTAGTCACGGTGTACGAACACCTTGGGTTGAGACAGGTTGTTGTGCAGGATCTGGGTAAAAGCGCCATCCAGAGTTTCCGCCTGGGAGCGGGTCAGCTCAATCTGCAAGTGCTTGCTCACGTACCAATCCGGGAACAACCGCATTTCGCGCAGCAACAATGCTTCGTCGTAGTCCGGCAGCACAGCCGGGCGACTGGCCAGCTGAATATTGATCAGCGCTCCGGCAGCAGCGGCATATAAGGTATCCGCTGCCACCTCGTCCTGATTCAGCGCGTCCAGATAAGTCGTGCTGCCCAGGTCGGTCAGCAGCAGAAAACCTTGCTGCAAGTCCTGCGCCAGAATGTGCGGCACGCGGACGCCCGCCTCCCGCAACAGTTCCGCCACATGAATGAAAGGCCGGCAATCCTCGAGTTCCGGTGGCGCATCCATCACGATCAGCGAGCGATCCGGCAGGCTCACCCGAAAGTAGCGGCGGAAGCTGGCATCGGCCGACGCCGGGGCTAGCGTATAAGATGCGCTAGGTAACTGTGGCTTCAGCCAGTTTTCAAGTAATTCAAGGCGGTCCATTTAATCTCGCATTGCGTAAAAGCCTAATTTGTGCGATTTTATCACCGATACCTGCCCAAATAATAACGAGCGCACAAGATAGCCTCGATCCGCGTCCACTTGGCGCTGAGCGAGGCTGTTGCCATATTGTAGAACATGAAAAAACCTTTCCGCGAACAGCCACTGCCGCGTATGGCCGGATTATTCCATGGCTTCCGCCCTACACCGCTGGCATTCGCCCTGTTCTGGCTGTTCCCTGCCGCATCGCAGGCCGCACTGGGCCTGCCATCACTCCAGATTGACCCCGTTCTGCTGCAACCCGCTCCCAAGGCCATACCGGCACCAAAACGTGAACCGGTTACCGCTCAGCCCCCCACTGTTCCCGAGGCAGCAAGACCCGTGGCGCCTGTTGCCGAAATTCTGTCAGCCCCAGTAACAACACCTGTCCAAACAAAGCAGGTCATCATGGAAGTCGGGGGAAAGACACTGGTCACGCCGAAACCTGTTGCCATACCGGCTGAGTCCGAAGTGGCTGAAGCACCGGCGACACCCGCTCAGGTAACGGAAGATATCCCACTATCGCTCAAGCCAAGCCGGAGCCTGACCTTGAATCCACCGTCAGGCACGTCTTCCATGCCGGTTTTCATCGGCGGAATGCGCATCCAGGGCCATCATGACATCGAGACAGAAGTCATCGGCGAAGCGGAGTTGCGCCAATGGGGCCAAGTCATCAGTGCTGATCTGCTGCGCTACAACAAACCCGAAGACGAAGTTTTCGCCCAAGGCAATGTACGCATCGAACAGAAGGGCGACATCACCGAAGGACCCGAACTTAAACTCAAACTGACAAGCAAGGAAGGTTACCTGAAGCAACCGGCATTCCAACTGACCGAGCAAAAGCCGGCGGGGCGCGGAAATGCGAGCATGCTGTTGTTCGAGGGAGAAAACCAATACCGGATGGAGGATGCGCGTTACACGACCTGCCAGGCCGGATCTGATGACTGGTACCTCCACGCCAGCGACCTCGAAATCAACCGCACTACTCAGGTAGGAACGGCAAGCCACGCTTACATCGACTTCATGAGCGTGCCTATCCTCTACACGCCATGGATGAATTTCTCACTCAACAGCGAGCGAAAATCTGGCTTGCTCAGCCCTAGCTATGGCAGCACCGTCAATAGTGGCGCGGAGTTTTCCCTGCCCTATTACTGGAATATCGCACCTAACCGCGACGCCACCATCACGCCCCGATTCATGACCAAGCGCGGCATGCAACTGAAGAGCGAGATGCGTTATCTGGATCCAAAATACGCCGGGACTGCAAACCTTGAAATCCTGCCCAACGACCAAGTGGCAAATCTGGATCGCAGCTTCATGTCTCTGAAGCATAATCACAACCTGGGCAACGGCTGGACGGGGATGCTGAACCTGGAGAGAGCCTCCGACGACAATTATTTCAGGGATCTGAGCACCAACATCGGCGTCACCTCGCAAATCAACTTGTTGCGTGACGGCATGCTTTCCAATGTGGGCGCCTATGGAAACATGAACTGGAATTTCTCGGCGCGCTCGCAGAGCTTCCAGACCCTGCAGGACCCACAGGCGCTGGTCGTCACACCCTACCGCCGCACCCAGATGCTGTTGAACGGCGCCCGCACAGTCAACTGGAGTGGAAACAATCTGGGTCCGGGGGCCGTCCTGGCACTGAACAGCGAGGTAGTCAACTTCTCCCACCCCAGCCTGCCAGGCGCCAGACGCTTCAGCCTGTACCCCAGCGTCAGCCTGCCGCTAACTCCGATTTACGGCTATATCACACCGAAGATCGGGGTGCACAGCACCAGCTACAGCTTCGACAACAGCATCACCACGCAGCCGGACGTCAATCGCACCCTGCCTATTTTCAGCGTCGACAGCGGCCTGTACTTCGAACGCGATATCAACCTGTTCGGCTCAGATTATCAGCAGACGCTGGAGCCCCGGCTGTATTATGTTCGCACGCCTTACAGCGACCAGAGCCAGATTCCGGTATTCGATTCCGGCGACATCGGATTCGGCATTCCGCAGATATTCTCTGAAAACCGCTTCGCCGGGGTAGACAGAATCAGCGACGCCAACCAGGTCACGCTGGGCGTCACCTCGCGCTTCTTCGAGGAAGCCGGCATCGAGCGCCTGCGTGGCACACTTGCTCAACGCTACTATCTGAGCTTGCCCCAGGTCACGTTACCAGGAGGAATACCTCCCAGCAGAAAATATTCCGACCTGCTCACCTCAGTCGGCGGCCGGATCACGAATGCACTGACTCTAGACAGCTTGTGGCAGTACGACCCCGAGTTGAAACAAACCGGCAACTTTTCGCTCACCGGTCGCTATCTGCCCGCACCGGGCAAGATCATCAATGTCAGTTACCGCTATACTCCGGCCACCCTCATCGCCCCGATAGGCATCAAGCAGATCGACACTTCCGCGCAGTGGCCTCTGACCGGACGCTGGAGCGGGCTGGCCAGATGGAACCATTCAATACTCGACAGCAAGAATCTGGAAACCCTGGCCGGTCTCGAATACAATGCAGGTTGCTGGGCGTTCCGGGCGGTCGTGCACAGCTTCGCCACCACTACTTCGCAACGCAGCGACTCCATCTTTTTCCAGCTGGAGCTAAACGGAATCGGTACTATCGGCTCGAATCCTTTAGACGTGCTCAAACGCAATATTTATGGCTATACCCAAACCACCCAAATCTCCAATGAAAACAACATTACCGAATCCCGTTAACCATCTCCTGGCATTCCTGCTCGTTTTTTTCCTGGCTTCTGCTCACGCCGCCGGGAACGACCCTGCGCGACCCTCGACCCCAGTTCAGCTGGTCGGACGCATCGTCGCCGTGGTCAACAATGAAGTCATCACCCAGTTCGAGCTCGAGGACCGGATGCGGACCGTCACTCAACAGCTGAAAAAACGGGGCACGCCACTGCCACCGCAGGAAGTGCTGGAAAAACAGATGCTGGAACGCATCATCACCGACCGGGTGCAGTTGCAATTCGCCAAGGAAACCGGCATACGTGTCGACGATCTTCAACTCGACAAAACGCTGCAACGGATTGCCCAGGAAAACAACATGACCGTGGAAGCCTTCCGTGGTGCCCTGGAGAAGGACGGAGTCAGCTTCGCCAAATTTCGCGAGGAAATCCGCGACGAAATTATTCTCGGCCGCCTGCGCGAGCGCGAAGTGGAAAACCGCATCACCGTCAGCGACGGCGAAGTCGAGAACTTCCTCAGCAGCCGCGCCGCTCAAACCGGCGGGGAAGACGAATTCAATCTGGCGCACATTCTGGTCCGCGTACCGGAGCAAGCCAGCCCGGAACAGATTCAGGGCAAACGCGCACATGCCGAGAAGGCTTTGGCAGAGCTGAAAAACATGGATTTTTCCCAAGTCGCGGCAAGCTATTCGGATGCACCGGATGCCCTGCAGGGCGGCGTGCTTGGCTGGCGTGCCGCCAGCCGCCTGCCAGCCCTGTTCCTGGAAACGGTCAACGGCCTGAAACCAGGCGAAACCAGCGCCGTGCTACGCAGTCCGAACGGCTTCCACATCCTTAAGCTACTCGACACGCGCAGCAAGGGGGGAGCACTGATTATACAAAAAACCCATGCGCGCCACATTCTGATCAAGACCAGCGAAATCACCTCGGAATCCGACGCCAAGAACCGTATGATCCAGCTCAAGGAGCGCATTGACAACGGCGCCGACTTTGCCGAACTGGCGCGCCTCCACTCCGAGGATGGCTCCGCCTCGAAAGGCGGCGACCTAGGCTGGCTTTCTCCGGGCGAAACCGTACCCGAATTCGAGCGTGCCATGGATGGCCTCAAGCTAGGGGAAACCAGCGTACCGGTCAAATCGCCTTTCGGCTGGCACCTGATCCAGGTGCTGGAGCGCCGTTCAGAAGATGTCAGCAAAGAACGGCAAACCCTCATGGCGCGCCAGGAAATCCGTGCCCGCAAGGCCGACGAAGCCTACGAAAACTGGCTGCGCCAGCTGCGCGACCAGGCTTTCGTCGAATACCGTCTGGAAGACAAATGAAAACGAGTCCTGAGTAAAAACACGGGCGCGGCACTCATGACACTCAGCACTCAGGACTCGGCACTCAGAACTCCCATAATCGCCCTGACCGCAGGCGAGCCGGCGGGCATCGGCCCGGATTTATGCGTGTTGCTGGCACAGCAGAAACCAGCCGGGTCACGCATCGTCGCCATCGCCAACCGTGGCCTGCTTGTCGAGCGCGCCGCACAGTTGGGACTGCCGCTCGAACTGGTGGATTTTTCTCCTGCCGCTGCCGCTCCTGACAGGGCTGGCGTGCTGGAAGTGCTGCACCGCGACCTGTCTGAACCCGCCCTCGCCGGCAAGCTGAACCCGGCCAACAGCCGCTATGTGCTCGACACCTTAACCGCAGCGGCGCAAGGTTGCCTGGACGGAGCCTTCGACGCCATGGTCACTGCCCCGGTGCACAAGGGTATCATCAACGATGCCGGCATCCCTTTCACCGGCCATACCGAATTCCTGGCCGAGATGACCGGCACCTCGCAAGTGGTGATGATGCTGGTCGGCGGGGGTCTGCGTGTAGCGCTGGCCACCACCCACCTGCCACTCAAGGACGTTTCCGCCGCCATCACCCGGCAAGGCCTGGAGCAAGTCATCCGCATCCTGCACCGCGACCTGAAGCAGCGCTTTGCATTGGCGAACCCGCGCATTCTGGTCGCAGGACTCAACCCCCACGCCGGCGAATCCGGCCACATGGGGCGCGAGGAAATCGACGTCATCGCTCCGGTATTGAAATCGCTCCGCGCAGAGGGCATGGATCTCGTCGGGCCGCTGCCCGCCGACACCCTGTTCACCCGCCATCAACTGCTAGGCTCAGACTGCCAGCTCGCCATGTACCACGACCAGGGGCTGCCGGTGCTGAAATTTGCCAGCTTCGGCGGCGGCGTCAACGTCACTCTGGGCATGCCCATCATCCGCACCTCGGTAGACCACGGCACAGCACTGTCGCTCGCCGGCACCGGGAAGATCGAGAGCGGCAGCCTCACAGCAGCGATTCAACTGGCGCTGGAAATGGCACGCAATCAGAAAGCCGCCAGACCATGAGCGGCCACACCCCACGCAAACGCTTCGGCCAGAATTTCCTCACCGATCAGGGTGTCATTCAGGCAATCGTCAGCACCATCCATCCTCAGCCCGACGACGTTATGGTCGAAATCGGACCTGGCCTGGGCGCGCTCACTGATCCGTTGCTCAAGACCCTGCCCCGCCTCCACGTGGTGGAAATCGACCGCGACATCATCGCCCGACTGCAGAATAACTATCCGGCGGCAAAGCTGACGATCCATGCCGGCGACGCGCTTAAATTCGATTTTTCCGCTCTGGGCGAGCGCATTCGCGTCGTCGGCAACCTGCCCTACAACATCTCCACTCCGCTCCTGTTTCACCTCAGCGAATACGTTGGCAACATCATCGACATGCACTTCATGTTGCAGAAGGAAGTGGTGGAACGCATGGTGGCCGGACCCTCCACATCGGAATACGGCAGGCTGTCGGTGATGCTGCAATACCGCTACGCTATGGAATTAATATTCATCGTGCCGCCGGATGCTTTCCAGCCTGCGCCCAAGGTTGAATCCGCCATCGTACGCATGATTCCCCATGCGGTTCTGCCACATCCAGCAACAGATGAAGCCCTGTTCGCAGCCATCGTCACCGCCGCCTTCGGGCAGCGCCGCAAGGTCTTGCGCAATACGCTGAAAGCCCACCTGGATAGCACCGGATTTGAGGCTCTGGGCATCGATCCAGGCTTGAGAGCGGAGAATCTGGGAGTGGCGGAATTTGTAAAGATTGCCAATTACTGCAAGGGGTAGCTACGGGTTGGCTGTGGCTTGTTTTTGTGCGCTATGCGCAGATGACATTCCTGCGCGGGCAACTCATACTGCCTGTTGATTTTTATTCACCCGCATCAACCAGAGATCGGTGTTAACGACTATGTTCGGCCTATTTCGCAGCAAGCCCTTGCTTGATGAAGACAGCACAGAATGGTTATTCAGCGCCTATGCCTGGGCTCTCAGAAATTTGGGGAGCGAGGTCTTTCGTGAAAACGCCATTCTGGTCACCCCAAGCGACCGCCATTTTCCGGATCAATCTTCAGGCACCGCGGAAGAAAAGGTCTCGACAGCCTTCGTGCGGGTAAGAGCCTATGCGGGCATGCAAGACTGGCCGTGCGAACTGACCGCACTCAGCTCCGATATGAACCCAGGCCGCCCGTTGGCAATATCCAGCGCTCCGCCAAAAGAACCGCAGGGCGCTGTATCCATCAAGGAAGTCAGGCCGAGCATTCCCATTGCATTCGATCCCGGCATGATCAGAAAGCCGATTGTGCTGGTCGCGGCATTTGCACAACAACTCGGATACCACCTGGGTAGAGCTGTTGAGGAGGAGTCCCCCGGAGGAGAGGAACTTCGAGGACCCACATCGGATTTGCTGGCGGTGTTCATGGGTTTCGGATTGTTCATGGCCAACAGCGCGTTGACAGTATCCAGAGGCGGGTGCTCAGGCTGCTGCACGTCCGCGCAAAAGCTGGGATACCTGACCGAAGATGAATTCGTTTATGCCCTGGCGATTTTTTGTGTACTGAAAAACATACCGAATGCGGAAGTCGAACCGCATCTGAAGAAAACACTGCGTCCGTTTTTCCGAAAGGCCGTCAAGGAAATAAACAAAACCGGGGGCGAAGACATCCTGCGGCTCAAAACTCTCGGAACTGCCACCCACTAAAATAGGGAGGTTGCGCTTCCGCCAACGGCAGTTGTAGAGAATAACGCTGCATAGACTGGCCGGCATTTCCGCCCCGCCAAAACGCGGCCTAGCGCTCGATAAACTCGATCTTGTACCCATCCGGGTCTTCGACAAACGCAATCCACGTCGCCCCGCCATGCAGCGCCGGACCGTACGTCACCTTGCCGCCCTTGGCCGCGACATCCTCGCAGGCCTTGCGGATGTCGCCGACAGCGATCGCCACGTGACCGTAGCCCGTCCCCAGCTCGTAGCTCGACACCCCCCAGTTGTAGGTAAGCTCAATCACCGCGCCTTCGGATTCTTCGCCATAGCCGACAAAGGCCAGGGTGTACTTCCCTTCCGGATATTCCTTGCGCCGCAGCACTTTCATGCCCAGCACATCGGTGTAGAAAGCAATGGACTTGTCCAGGTCGCCGACGCGGATCATGGTGTGCAAAATTCTCATGCTTTTTCTCCTAGAAGCGGTGGTAGCGCGCGCCACCCGCCTTGAGCGCCCGCTGCGCAGTAGCGTAATGGGGCAGGGTTTCCTCGACGATGGCCCAGAAGCGGGGGGAATGGTTGAGCTCACGGATATGGGCCAGCTCATGGACTACAACATAGTCGATCTGGCTGATGGGCGCCTGAATCAGTCTCCAGCTCAGACGGATATCGCCGCGCGAATTGCAGCTTCCCCAGCGAGTGCGCGCACCGGACAAGGCCACGTTCCGCACCACCAGCCCCATGCGATCGGCGTAATGTTCCAGCCGCTGAACGAAATGGCGGCGCGCTTCGGCGCGATACCACTGCTCCAGCTTGCGCCTGACCACTTCGATATCACCGGTATCCGGCACCTTCACAATCAAAGTATCGTCCTCCAGCAGGTGCGGCTGAGCCCGCGGACCGCCTTCCATCAGGCGCAGCACCAGCTCGCTGCCCAGGAATAGCAGTGTTTCCCCGTCAGCACAATTGAAGGTGGCCGGCTGGCGCTCCTGCCATTCACGCAGCTTGTCGAACAACCACCCGGAACGCGCCCTCAATACCTGTTCCAGGCGGCTGTCGGCGGCCCGTTGCGGCGCACTCACGGTCAGACCTCGATGGTCGATGCACAAACCGATAGTCCGGCGTTTCGGGCTGCGCTTGAGCAAATAGGAAATTTCCTGGCCATCCAGCCGGAGGGTGCGGGTTTCGCTGACAGCGCGTGGTTTGGAGAAGAGGCTCACGCTTCCCCGGCGGCGATGCGCGCCATTTCGCCTTCGATCCAGGCTTCAGCCCGCGCGTTCAGCTCGTCGGCCTTGATCCCTTTCGAGTCGATCTGCGGGCCGAAGCTGATAGTGATGGTACCGGGTCGTTTGAGAAAACCGTTCTTGCCCCAGTACTCGCCGCCGTTATGCGCCACCGGCAGCACCGGGGTTCCGGTATGAGTAGCGAGCCAGGCGCCACCGATGTTGTACTTGCCTTTCTCGCCGGGTCGGACACGCGTGCCCTCGGGGAAAACCACGACCCAGAAGCCGTTTGCCAATCGCGCCTTACCCTGATCCAGAATCTGCTTCAGCGCAGCCCTGCCTGCCCCCCTATCGATGGCAATCGGGCTGGCGATGGCCAGCGCCCAGCCGAAAAACGGGATGCGCAGCAGCTCGCGCTTCAACACCCACACCAGCGGCGGCAGAATATCCTGAAACGCCAGGGTCTCCCACGCCGACTGGTGCTTGGACAGAACAATAACCTGAGTATTGGGAATGTTCTCCTGGCCGACAATACGGTAGGAAAGCCCGCAAGTCAGCTTCAGCCAGCGCAGCATGATCTTTGCCCAGTGCGCGATCAAGCGGTAGCGGGTGACGGGGTCAAGGGGCAGAGAAAAGAAGGCGACGAAAAAAAAGAATGGGGTGAACAGCCACATCCCCAGAGCGAAGATGAAGGAACGAATCCAGATCATGCGCTGGTCTGGATGACGTGCTTGACTGCTTCACCAAGGTCAGCAAAAACCAGGGTGTTTTCAGGCAGCCCCCCATTTTCCTGGGTTTTCATGCCTTTTCCGGTAAGTACCAGGATCGGCTGCCCGCCCACTTCCGCCGACGCCTGCAAATCACGCAGGCTGTCGCCGATGCAGGGTACGCCAACCAGGCTCATGTTGAAGCGCGCAGCGATTTCCTGGAACATGCCGGGCTTGGGTTTGCGGCAGCCGCAATCCGAATCTGCGGCGTGGGGGCAGAAAAAGCACGCATCGATACGCGCACCAACCTGGGCCAGTGTCTTGTGCATCTTGTCGTGGATTTCGTTGAGCATGGCCATGTCGAACAGGCCGCGGCCAACACCGGACTGGTTGGTCGCAAGCACCACCTTGAACCCGGCCTGATTCAGGCGCGCAATCGCCTCCAGGCTGCCCGGTATGGGCTTCCACTCGTCCGGGCTCTTGATGAACTGGTCGCTGTCGTAATTCACCACGCCATCGCGATCGAGAATGATCAGTTTAATTGGGGGCATAGGTTTATCCCGTCAGGATGCCAGTTTCGAAATGTCCGCCACCTGGTTCATCAGTTCACCCAGGCTTTTCAGCAGCGCCAGACGATTCGCACGCAGCTGCGGCTCCTCGGCCATCACCATCACCTGGTCGAAAAAGGTATCGACCTCGGTGCGCACGCCGGCCAGTGCCGTCAATGCTTCTGTATAACCGCCATTCTGCACCGATGAGACCACACGCGGGGCCAGTTCGTTCATCGCCTCGAACAGCGCCTTTTCAGCCGGCTCCGACATCAGCGCCAGTTCCGCCCCGCCCGCCGGCAATTCGCCGGCTTTTTTCAGGATGTTCTGGATGCGTTTGTTCGCCGCCGCCAGCGCTGCCGCCTCGGGCAGTTGCTTGAAGGCGCGCACCGCGTCCAGGCGCGGAACCACCCGGTCGATGCGGGTCGGCGCCTGGCTTACCACGGCGTCAATCTCGTCCGGCGCAAAGCCCTTGTCGCGCAGATAGCCCTTCAGCCGCTCCAGCATGAAACCGTGAACATCCAGCGCCACGCTGTCGGCCAGCATTTCCGCCGGGAACAGTGCGCGGGTCTGCTGCAGCAACTGCAGCAAGTCGAGCGGCAGCCCCGACTCGGCGAGGATCCGCAGCACGCCCAGGGCGTGACGGCGCAGTCCGAAGGGGTCCTTGTCGCCGGTAGGCACCAGGCCGACGCCGTAGATGCCGACCAGGGTATCCAGCTTGTCGGCCAGCGCCGCCGCCGCGCCGATGTTGTCCTGCGGCAGCGCATCGCCGGCGAAGCGCGGCCAGTAATGCTGCTCGATGGCGCGCGCCACTTCCTCGCGCTCGCCGTCATGCAGGGCATAGTATTGGCCCATGATGCCCTGCAGTTCGGGGAACTCGCCCACCATGTCAGTCAGCAAATCGGCCTTGGCGAGGTGTGCGGCGCGCTCGGCCAGCTCGGCGCTGGCGCCCAAATGGCGGGCGATCTCTCCGGCCAGCTTGGTAACGCGCTGAGTCCGCGCCAGCTGAGTGCCGAGCTTGTTGTGGTAGACCACGCTGCCCAGCTTCGCCACGCGTGTAGCCAGGGTATGCTTGCGGTCCTGGTCGAAGAAGAACTTGGCGTCCGCCAGACGCGGGCGCACCACCCGCTCGTTGCCGCCGATCACCGCACTCGGGTCGGCTGGGCGGATGTTGGACACGATCAGAAACTGATTGCTCAACTTGCCGGCCGTATCCAGCAACGGGAAATATTTCTGGTTCGCCTTCATGGTCAGGATCAGGCATTCCTGCGGCACGCCGAGAAATTCCTCGCCGAAGCAGCCGACCAGCACATTGGGGCGCTCCACCAGACCCGTAACTTCGTCCAGCAAGGCATCGTCCTCGACCGGCTTCACACCGCCGATTTTCGCCGCCGCATCATGCAACTGTCGCACGATATCGGCGCGACGCGCCTCAAAGCTGGCAATCACCGCTCCCTCGTTTTTCATCTGCGCCGCATAGCTATCGGCCTCTTTGAGGCTGACCGGGCTGACAGCCGCCTCGAAGCGGTGGCCCTGGGTAGTCCGCCCGGCGGTCAGGCCGAGCACTGAAACCGGCACCACCTCGGCACCGTGCAGAGCCACCAGGCCATGCACCGGGCGCACAAAATTGACTGTGCTCCAGCCGGGCTGTTCACAATTTTCATGCAACTGATAGGCCATTACCTTGGGAATCGGCAGCTTGGTCAGCGACTCGTCCAGTGCCTTCTGCAGCCCTTCCACCAGAGTCGCGCCCTTGGCCACACTATCGAAAAACAGCGCTTCGCCCTTGCCTTCGCCGACGCGCTTGAGATTCGGAACCATAGCCTCATCCAGTCCCAGCGCAGCAAGCCGTTTCAGCAACGCAGGCGTAGCCTTGCCATCGGCATCAAGCCCCACGTTCACCGGCATCAGTTTGTGCGACACCGGTTTGTCCGCAGCCTGTGCAGCCACACCCGCAACCTGCACCGCGAGACGGCGCGGCGAGGCGTAAGGCGTGACGGCGGCATCGGCCGCAGCCAGACCCTGCGCCTTGAGAGAATCCGCAATGGCAGCGGCAAAGGCCTCGCCCAGCTTCTTCAGCGCCTTGGGCGGCAGCTCTTCGACAAACAGTTCGACCAGCAGGTTTTTCGTACTCATGCTGCCACCTCTTCAACCACCATTCCAGATTTCACTTCACCACGTCGGTGGCCGGCAGCAATCACGGCCGGTCGCATCCCCACTGCGTGGGGCCCCTGCTTCCTGCTCATGCTGCCACCTCATCAACCGCTATTCCAGATTCCACCTCATGATGTCGGTGGCCGGCAGCAATCGCGGCCGGTCGCATCCCCACTGCGTGGGGCCCCTGCTTCCTGCTCATGCTGCCACCTTCTTTTCGATCTGAGCCAGCACTTCGTCGGCCCAATCTTTGGGGGCCATCGGAAAGCCAAGACGGGCGCGGCTGTCCAGGTAGCTCTGGGCGACGCTGCGCGCCAGGTTGCGGATGCGGCCGATGTAGGCGGCGCGTTCGGTCACCGAAATGGCGCCGCGGGCATCCAGCAGATTGAAGGTGTGTGCGGTTTTCAGCACCTGCTCGTAGGCGGGCAGGGCAAGCTGGCTTTCCATCAGGTGTTTGGCCTGTTTTTCGTGGGCATTGAAAGCGGTGAGCAGGAATTCCACGTCGCTGTGCTCGAAGTTGTAAGTGGACTGCTCCACCTCGTTCTGGTGGTATACATCGCGATAACTGAGACCCTTGGTCCAGGTCAGGTCGAAGACGTTTTCGACCCCCTGCAAATACATCGCCAGCCGCTCCAGGCCATAGGTAATCTCGCCGGTAATCGGCTTGCAGTCGATGCCGCCGACCTGCTGGAAATAGGTGAACTGGGTCACTTCCATCCCGTTCAGCCAGACTTCCCAGCCCAGGCCCCAGGCACCCAGAGTGGGGTTTTCCCAATCGTCCTCGACAAAGCGAATGTCGTTGCTCTTGAGGTCGAAGCCGAGTTTTTCCAGCGAACCGAGGTACAGTTCCAGAATATTTTCCGGCGCAGGTTTCAGCACCACCTGAAACTGATAGTAATGCTGGAGTCGGTTGGGGTTCTCGCCATAACGGCCATCCTTGGGGCGGCGCGAAGGCTGGACATAAGCGGCACGCCAAGGCTCGGGGCCGAGAGCGCGCAGAAAGGTGGCAGTATGGCTGGTGCCCGCACCCACTTCCATGTCGTAGGGCTGCAACAGGGCGCAACCGCGTTCGGCCCAGTAATTCTGGAGCGTAAGAATGATTTCCTGGAAAGTCAGCATTATTTCGTCGGGCGATTTTTTGAAAGGGGTTGATTTTAACCCGGAAACCTCAGTTCAAGCCACAGAGTTCGTAGCTCGTAGGATGGGTTGAGCGTAGCGATACCCATGCCGCTCTGTTGTTCGAAGAATTGATGGGTATCGCTACGCTCAACCCATCCTACACGGGCTTCTTTTCAGGGCAAGGCATAACCCCGTTGCGGCCAACCAGCGCTAATTTGCTTGCGCGCGGCAACCGCTTTATCTGCGCCTCGCGCCGGCTCGCGGCAGCGCGGTCGAGTTGACCCTCTGTGAACACCAGTTTCACCGGGAGCCGGCTGCGCGTGCATTTCGATGCCGTGCCGCTATTGTGTGCCGCCAGGCGCTTTTCCAGGTCGTTGGTAATGCCGGTGTAAAGCGTGCCGTCGGCACATTCCAGCATATAGCAATGCCATCCGTTCATCGTCTCCGGCGCCCCGGCTTTTGTTGTTCTCTGGCTGTCATCACCTTGCTCACGATCCAGCTCACCCCCAGCAGCAGCGCAAGCAGCCCAAGCACCGGAAAATTTCCGAACCGGACATACGGTGTTGCCCCGGCAAAACCCTGAGCCTCGCCATCCAGCCGGGCGGTGGTAAATTCCGGCGCGCGCTTCAGCACTTCGCCGCGCTGGTTGATGATGGCGGTGATGCCGGTATTGGTGGCGCGCAACATGTAGCGACCGGCCTCCAGCGCGCGCATCTGGGAAATCTGCAGGTGCTGCCAGGGCGCAACCGTATCGCCAAACCAGGCGTCATTACTGACATTGACCAGCAGCGTTGCGGCCGGCAGCTGGTTGATCAGCTCCTCGCCGAACACGTCTTCGTAACAGATCGCCATCGCCACCTTCTGGCCAGCTACCTGCAACGGTGGCTGAATAGTCTCGCCGCGCGTGAAGTCCGACAGCGGGATATGAAGCACATTAACAATCCAGCCGAACAGCGGTTTGAACGGGATGAATTCACCGAATGGCACCAGATGGACTTTGCGATAAACCTGCACCGGCGAACTGCCGAGACTCAAGACGCTGTTGAAATATTTTCCGCTCTCGGTGCGCTCAGGCACGCCCACCAGCACGTCGCCACCCAGCTCGTGCGCATGGCTGGACAGCATTTCCAGGTAGCTCAACGAAAGGTCGTGCAGAAACATCGGCAACGCCGTTTCCGGCAGCACGATCAGGCGCCCCGAGCTCGCCAGCGTCATCGCCATGTAGGTGTCGAGAGTGGTCTTGGCCTTGTCTTCGCGCCACTTCATCTCCTGCGGAATATTGCCTTGCAGCAGGCTGACCGTAACTGGCGCGCCCAGCGGTTTGACCCATTCGACCTGCTTCAGCGCAAACCCCGCCAGCGCCAGCACCAGGATGATGATCGCCGGAAAAACCATGCCCGCCTTGCCGCGGCGTTGCAACCGGACATCCGCCACCAGTGCCAGCGCACCAGCAAACATGACAGAGGCAAGCGACACCCCATATACCCCGAACAGCGGCGCAAAGCCTGACAACGGGCTGGCTACAGCCTGTGAGTAACCCATCGCCAGCCAGGGAAAGCCGGTAAAAAGCCAGCCCCTGACCCACTCCATCAACACCCATAGCGCCGGAATCAGCAACAGGGCGCGGCGCCGGGTCAGGCCACCGGGGCCGGCCTGCAGCAAGCCTGCTGCGGCCGGGAACAGGGATAGTACCAGGCAGAACAAAAAGGTCGCCACTACCGCCAGCAGCATCGGCATGCCGCCGAACTCGTGGATGCTGACGTACACCCAGCTCACCCCGGCGCCGAAGAAACCCAGCCCGAAAGCGAAACCGGTGTAGGCCGCGGCCCTGCGCGACGAAGCCCGCGACCAGAGCAGGAACAGTGCAGTCAGCGTGAGGAGCGGCAGGAAGAACAGGGAGGACGGGGCGAAGCCGGAAACGGTGATTGCCCCAATTATCAGGGCAACAGACATCTGGACAGGCAGGGAGCTGAAAAAGGCAGGGGTGGGTTTCGTCATCCTTTATGCCATATCCAGCGGGCTCTTCACGCCCTTGCCGCCACGATTCAAAACATGGGTATAGATCATGGTCGTACTGACATCCTTGTGCCCCAACAGCTCCTGCACCGTGCGGATGTCATAACCGGCCTGCAGCAAATGGGTTGCGAAACTGTGACGCAAGGTATGCGGGGTAGCGGGCTTGATTATCCCCGCACCCCGAACTGCCGCACGCATCGCCCGCTGCACGCCCTTCTCATCCACATGGTGCCGCCGCATCACACCGGAACGCGGATCGACTGACAACCTGGAAGAGGGAAACACATATTGCCACCCCCACTCCCTCCCGGCATTCGGATACTTGCGGTCCAGCGCATAGGGCAAATACACCTCGCCATAGCCTGCCTCCAGGTCTTGCTGATGCAAGGCTCTGACCTGCTCCAGATGCGCCTGCAACGGCTCCACCTGTGAGGTGGGGAGCATCGTCACCCTGTCTTTGAATCCCTTGCCTTCACGAATAACGATCTCGCACCGGGAAAATTCAACATCTTTTACCCGCAGCCGCACACACTCCATCAGACGCATGCCGCAGCCATATAACAACCGCCCCATCAAGCCATAAGTGCCGCTCATTTTCGCCAACACCGCTTTCGTTTCTTCCGGAGTCAGCACCACCGGCAGCCGCTTCGGGGCCTTGGCCTGCTCCACGTTCTCCAGCCAGGGCAGATCAACGCCCAGCACCTCGCGATACAAAAACAAAAGCGCGCTCTTTGCCTGATTTTGGGTCGAAGCCGACACCTTGCCCTTCACGGCAAGATGGGTAAGAAATGCTTCCAGCTCAGCCTTCCCCATTTGCTTTGGATGCCGTTTATCATGAAACCAGATAAACCGTTTTACCCAATCAACATAAACTTCTTCAGTTCGTATACTATAGTGCTTGAGACGAATCCGATCGCGTAACTGATCAAGCAATCGAGGCTGTGGGGCGCCATCCGTCATAAGGTGTGTTTTCCGGAAATTTTAGGGTGTACTAAAAGATGACTATAAATAATGTCGATTGATTTTTCAATGATTTTTTGTTTATCACACCACACAAGACCCCAGATGGCCCTTTATAAAGCGCCTTTTAGGGTGTCTACTTCTAGTTATGCACCTTCTAAAGCAATGAGGAATTCTATGCCCCTTAAAAGAAACCGGCTTCTCATAGTTCTATTTTTCGTCCTGTTCGGGAGTGCCGCGAACGCCGAAACCAGTGCTGACATTAAAGAGCGTTTGAAATCCTGCGACCCTAAGGTAGCAATTTCCGCCGCTGACGAAGTAACCAAAGGCAAGGACCACTTGCAAGAGCCTGCGCTGTTACTGAAAGCCGCATCGACTTTTTATCAATTCGGTAGAAAAGATGACGCGGTGTTCTGGTATTTCGCAGGTCACTTACGTACTCGACAACAAATGGCAGTCGATAATGGCCGTGGGCGCGATGGATTTATCGAGGCACTAAGCATTGGCCAGCACATCTCTGTCTACGCGCAAAGTGATGCGGAACGCCTAGACACCATCCTGGTTCAAGTACTTGAGTGGGACGCCAGGACGACCAATATATATAAAGCAAAGGCCACAACAGACCATTTGAAAAAAGAAATAGACAAGCTATACGCTGAATATGTCGCTTTAAAGACCAGGCTTTCCACAGATAAGTCGTTCATTGAAAACCAAAATAAAAACGCTGCGATTCAAATGAATCGCGTGTACGAAGAACAATTTGGTTTGCGTTGCCGTAAGAATTGACCAACCCCTTGTGCCTACTGAAGGATGGCTTACCACCTCCACCTGTGGTTTCGAATCTTCAAGAAGATACTCATCCAGAGATTACCAAATGGCACATAACATGACGCTCAACCTCGCTCCCTTCGGTCGCTGGACGGCGCTAAAGCGCCGCCGGTTAGCTCTACGTTAGGGGCAGAAATTGGGGCTCAAGTCAGACAATACAGAGATCAAGCTCATTGGTTATGGGCTTGGCGGAGTATTAGTTTTTGGAATTGTCTTGGGCGTTGAACTCTTCAATGGCCCACCCCCTATCATCACTAGTCTCCGGCCATTTTCTGGCCAGCTAATCGAGCAACATATATCGCAGGACAGAAACAGGATCTTTGCTGATATACGGATCAGAAATGGCACACAGGACGTAATCTTGTTCCAGCAGGTATCAAAGAAGCTTTCTGGTGATATTCAGAAATTGCCATCGGGCATGACTGTTACAGCATTGATAGTGCCGAAGGATTTTATCGACAGCAGAACAGGGCTGATCCGTCATTCAATGTGGCAACTAGCCATCAACGAACAAGAGATGTTTTCTTATGAAGAAATCACTCAATTCATCAACAACCAAACTACACGTTGGCGAACATTCGCATATTGGTCAGGTGCACTTGCGATTGCCTGCTTCATCGCGGCGGGGCTTAGGAGGCTACGGCATGTACGCCCCTAACATTCCGCTCCAGAGGGACGCTTCGCCGGCAAGCCGGCTTCGCGCCCCTGAGCTAGCACGTTAGGCGCTACATGAAACGCTTTACTGTGCAAAAAGGGTTGATGTTAGCTTCTATCGTGGTTTGGTCGGTACTCCTCAGCAGCATCGCAATTAATGCGCTTTGGGTGCCCACCTTCGAGGAGGTCGGCCACCTCCAGAGAGGCTGTGATAGAACAGACGCATTGTGGTTCTATGTAGAGTGCTCGGGGTTCATGTTTTCTGGAGTCGTGGCATATTTTCTTACGCTTCCTTATTTATTGTGGCTTGGCCCAACGCTGTTGCTCTTTAATCCATTCGTCGCTATTCCATTGTGGTTCTTTCTCATATTTCCTGGGTATTATGTTTGGTCCAAGCGGCACCGCACCTAACCCGGCAGTCGAGCGGGACTGGCCGAAAGCGGCGCTGTTGATGGCCTGTGGCAATCTGAACATTCCGGGCTCCGGCCATGTTTTGTGGTCGGCCAGCCCCTCACTTCTACGTTAGAAGTATGAACGACACCAACATGACATGCCCCACTTGTGGCGGAAATCTAAAAACAAAGAAAACGTTGCGCTTCTCCGTCAGCGATCTATTGGGCGTAATAGTGGTAGGCATTTTTCTCGCAGCAGCTCTTGCTCTTGCTGCATATGCACTTGGTCCATGGGGTACAGGTTTTGCCATCGTTATTATCGTTCTTGCTGGCTTAATAGTTCGCTCTGGTGGCTGGAAAGAACTTGGCAAGCCCACCCTTCAGTCAGGTGTTTTCACGCCAGGATGGATAATTGGTGGTTTACTATTCATCTTATGGGCATTGGGTCGTTTCTTCTTTTGGTTTGAAATACGCTCATCTCAGGTCTGTTCTCAATGCGGCTATAAAAAATATGACCCAGAGTAGTCCATATACTTCTAACACTACGGTCGAGAGGGACGCTCCGCAAGCGGGGCGGGCTTCGCCCATTTTCGCCCCGCCCGCTCCGCGCCCCTCACCTTCACGTTGTGCCTCTTTAGTAGGGACTTCCCATGCAAGATGAAACCATGTCGCTGCGTGATGGAAGAACCCTTGGCTTTTCCGACTATGGGCAACCAACCGCTACTCCAATACTGCTCTTCCACGGAACGCCCGGTTCACGCATATGTGGTCTGGAAGACTGGTCTCTACTGGATCAGTATGAAATACGGGTCATCGCCCCGGAACGTCCCGGGTATGGCCTCTCTGATCCGAATCCGGGCCGAAAGATAATTGACTGGGCTGGCGATATGGCTGAATTGGCCGATCATCTCGGACTGGACAAGTTTCATATTGCCGGCGAGTCGGGTGGGGGTCCTTATGTTCTGGCATGCGCGGTTCAGATGCCGACCCGAGTTTTGTCTGCAACATTGATAGGTAGCGCCTGCCCGCCAGAAGTTGTTCGATTGTCCAAGGCGATGGCATTTGGCAATCGGATGGGGTTCTATTTGGCGAGGTATGCCCCCCTATTAATGAAGTTGGCGTCTGCAATGTTCGCCAACGCTGTTCGGAAACATCCCGACAATGTAATGCAGCGACTAATATCTCAACTCAGCGAGTGGGATAGAAATGTATTGGAACAATCGGGGGAACGAAAGCGCAGCCTACTCATATCGCATTTCAAAGAGGCTTTCCGTCAAGGCAACTATGGCCATTTTTCTGACTCGTTACTGATCGCGCGTCACTGGGGGTTTGATTTGAGTGAGGTTAAGATTCCCGTGTTTATGTGGCATGGGGAAACAGACAATTTGATGCCGATGACTTCCGCCAAGGAGTTTTCCAGATTAATTCCTGGTTGTGAGTGTCATTTTGTTCCAGGGGCTGGGCATTTTCTTCTCGAAAGTGAAGATGTCGGGTCGAAGATCGTCGAGAGACTGCTTACTGTCAATGCCCAACAAGGCGCTCCAGCCGACGCCAGAAAGCGGCGCGGCTAAGCTTTACGTTAGACCGCATGTGATGCATCAGCTTCCTATTTCACAGACTCGCCAAGCGTTAGGCCTACTCGGTTGGCTGCTGCTAACGTTCGCCGCAGCTGCTGTCGGAGGGTTTGCATCGGCAAGCGCGGGGGCGTTCTATGGAGAGCTTGTTCGGCCTTCATGGGCACCCCCGGGCTGGCTGTTTGCTCCAGTCTGGTCAGTTCTGTACGTGCTCATGGGCATATCTGCATGGCTGGTTTGGCGAGTGCACGGCTTTGCGGGCGCCAAGAGTGCGCTGCTTGTCTTTGTCTTCCAGTTGGCCGCTAATGCCCTATGGACCTGGTTGTTCTTTGTCTGGCGTCAGGGTGGCCTGGCCTTCGCCGAGATACTTCTGCTTTGGGCCCTTATCGCTGCAACCATTGGCCTGTTCTGGCGAGTCAGCAGGCTTTCGGCAGCGTTGCTCTTTCCGTATCTGGCGTGGGTGTCTTTCGCATCGGCGCTCACGTTGTCTATGTGGCGGCTTAACCCCGGGCCTCTCGGGTGAACTCCAACAAAATTCGGTCTAAGCCTTTGGTCAACCGAACCTGCCGCAAGCGGCAGTCCGGTTACCTCGAACGTTAGACATCTACAGCAACGCACCCTAACATCCCCCAGTAAAGAAGAGAAAGAAGAACACTATGAATCCGAAGCTCAAACTCAGGAGCGAAACTGATGCCGATGTAAGCGCAATATCCGAGGTGACAGTGGCTGCATTTAAGACCTTGGAGATCAGTAATCACATGAGCAGTTCATCATCGCGGCGCTGCGCGCTGCCAAGGCTCTCACGGTATCGCTCGTCGCAGAAGTAGATGGCCGTGTGATTGGACACATTGCCTTCTCTCCCGTAACCATTTCGGACGGCACTCGAAACTGGTACGGCCTAGGGCCTGTTTCGGTGTTGCCGGAATACCAACGGCAGGGCATAGGCAAAGCGCTGATACAGGAAGGGCTGTCACGGTTAAAAGAGATGAATGCTCAAGGATGTTGTCTTGTCGGACATCCGGATTACTACAGGAAGTTTGGATTCAAAAACATGCCGGGCCTTGTACTTGAGGGAGTGCCACAAGAGGTCTTTTTCGCTCAGTCATTCGATGGGCATACCCCGCAGGGCGCCGTCACTTTCCACGAAGGATTCAAGGCCGATGGCTAACCCTGCAATTCACCGGACCTGCGCACAAAACCGCGCAGGCCGGTGAATTCAAACGTTGGAATCTTGTTGGCTTGCATAGCCACTTGACTAAACGTACGCAATACCGTACTTTTTACTTCTTTGAAGGAGTACGAAATGAACACACTTACCGCCAGCGAAGCTCGTGCAAATCTGTACCGGCTCATAGATCAAACAGTGGAGTCTCATGAGCCAATCATCATTTCTGGAAAACGCGGCAATGCCGTGCTGCTCTCCGCAGAAGATTGGAGCGCAATTCAAGAAACCTTGTACCTTCTGGCCGTGCCTGGCATGCGCGAGTCCATAAAGACAGGGATGGCTGAGCCCATCGCAAAAAGCTCGAAAGAACTTAAGTGGTAAGTTGGGAAGTTGTTTACGCCAAGCAAGCAATGAAAGATGCAAAGAAGCTTACTGCAAGTGGTCTTAAGCCAAAGGCGCAAGAACTGCTCGCAGTTCTTGCCATCGACCCATTTCAGAATCCACCGCCCTTCGAGAAGTTGGTCGGTGATCTTGCCGGCGCATACTCTCGCCGCATCAATATTCAGCACCGCATTGTGTACGAAGTCTTTACCAAAGAGAGAACGGTTCGCGTCTTGCGTATGTGGACGCACTATGAGTAAGCAGAGGCCCAACCCATCCATCAACACGGACTGGCGCGATAATGCCGCGCCAGCCGGTTACGTCAAACATTGGGCGCCCTGATGCACTGCCTGAAGGAATGAAATGTCATTTGCACGCATAGTTGCCCTGACGTCGCTGGCCATGATTGCATTTGCTGGCAATTCGCTGCTGTGCCGTGTTGCAATGAAAGACACCAGCATAGACGCGGCGAGTTTTACGACAATCCGACTGATTTCGGGAGCGGTAATGCTATGGTTGATCGTGCGATTGAGTCGCGGCACACAGATCGGCAGGGGCAACTGGCTATCGGCATTCGCGTTATTTGCTTATGCCGCAGCCTATTCTTTTTCGTATGGGAGCCTGTCTGCGGCAACGGGTGCGCTGCTGCTCTTTGGCGCTGTCCAGGCAACGATGATCAGCCACGGCATTTGGGCGGGGGAACGTCTGGTGAGACTACAGCTCGTCGGTCTTGTGCTCGCGCTGGTAGGACTGGTTGGTCTGTTGCTGCCCGGCCTTTCTGCGCCGCCCCTGTCAGCTTCCCTGTTGATGTTGGGCGCCGGAGTCGCATGGGGCGTCTATTCATTGCGCGGGAGAGGCGCTGGCGATCCCACCAGGGTAACGGCGGGAAACTTTCTGCGCGCTGTTCCTATCGCGGCAGCATTGAGCATATTGATGCATGATGGCGCTTCTCTGGATAGCGAGGGATTCTGGTACGCGGTTTCATCGGGCGCGCTGACTTCCGGAATAGGGTACGCCATTTGGTACACAGCATTACCCGCGTTGAAAGCGACCAATGCCGCGACAGTGCAACTGAGTGTTCCAGTCATTGCCGCCTTAGGGGGCATCGTTTTTCTCGGCGAGTCTTTAACCCTGCGTTTGATATTGGCGTCCGCAGCCATACTTGGTGGAATTGCGCTGGTAATTCTGGAGAAACGAAATGCAACCGGCGCCCAACAAGTCGGCCCGGCCGATACCGCTTCGCGGCGCGACCGAGCTTGATCGTTGGGCATTTCTGGGACTGTCATCCGCCTGACCCGGCTACCCGGCACCCAGACAACAGCCTGCGCCCCTTAGCTCCTTGTTATGCCTCACTCTTGACATACCATACTTGGTATATACATAATGTAGTATGTGGCAAATCGAAGAACACCGTCGCGTCGACAAACAGCTTTCTGGCTCTGTCCCTATTGAGGTTCTGAAGCGTTACGAGAAATGGAAAGATATCGCCAGAATGTCGGGACCGCCTGGATTAATAGCCATCAAGGGATTTCACGATGAAGCCCTGTCTGGCGAATGGAAAGGCCATCGTTCTTCCCGGCTCGGGCTCCAGTGGCGGGTAATTTACCGAGTTGTCGCCAACGTGTTACTAATTCAGGTGGTTCAAGTTACCGCCCACGACTACAGGAGACTATGAAATGAAAGAATTCCGTCCTGCGAAAAAACGAGTTGAGGTCTCGGTGGGAGAATCTGTCCGTATCTTGCGCGAACTCCAAGAGCTGAGCCAAAGTCAGCTTTCCGAACTTACGGGCATCCCTCAATCAACCCTCTCCGCCATTGAGAACGGCCGGGTAAATCTGGGCGTTGAGCGCGCTAAGGTTCTTGCTTGTGCCCTCAAGTGCCATCCCGCTGTACTCGTATTTCCCGGCTGGGAAGTTCCGCTTAGCCATGCTGCATAACCCGGCATTCCACCGGACCTGCGCGAAAAACCGCGCAGGCCGGTGAATTCTACGTCAGGGAACGGGAGTCGGGCGAAAAGTAAAAAATGAGTGCTACTGCCGGGCCGTCCCAAAGCCCAGGTAGTTCCATGTAACGCACCAGATTGTCCCCAATATTTGCAGTATAAAAACTACTTGTTAACAAAGCGCTGCGTCTTGTTTACCATAGCCTCCTGATTCATTTTCAAGCGAGACACCATGACCACCGTATCCGACCGTGCCAAAGACGCAATTGCCCGAATCGACGCCGCCAACTCGGAAGATCCCAACAAGGAAATATTCGAAGGTAAGGAATACCCCAAGGAATTGCTGTATTCAGAGCGCATGACCACCTGGCTGAACAAGTTCGAACCCAACGCATCCGAGGCATTGCAGCTTGCCGCGCGCGCCCAGCACATTTGCCGCTGGAAGATTCCGCGCAGCGATTACCCGATGAACCGCAAAGGCTATAACGACTGGCGCACCACCCTGGCGAAATTCCACGGCGACACTACGGCTGCGATCATGAGGCAGGCTGGCTACGGCGATGCGATGTGCGAGACGGTCAAGTCGCTGTTGCTGAAAGACCGCATCAAGCTGGGCGACCCCGATGGCCAGATCCTGGAAGATGTAATCTGCCTGGTGTTTCTGGAATTTTATTTCGTCCCCTTCGCGCCGCATTACACCGAGCCGAAGCTGATCAGCATCGTGCAGAAGACCTGGAAGAAGATGTCGGAACGCGGTCACGAAACCGCGCTTACGCTCGCCCCGCTCTGGCCAGCAGATTTGCTGGCGTCGGTGCAAAAGGCGCTGGCAGGCGCGTAGGTTATTTTTTCACCAACAAGAAATCACTCGATTTCGGTTTCCTCGGCCGCCGTTTTTTCCACCAGCAGGGTGTAAAGGCGGCGGCTGTCGGCACGCAGTACGCTGAACTTCAGACCATCGATAGCAACGTGTTCGCCACGCTTGGGCATATGACCGAACTTGCTGACGACCAGCCCGCCCACGGTATCGTAGTCCTCGTCGCTGAATTCTGTCCCCATCACTTCGTTGAAATCCGCGATCTCGGCCTGCGCCTTGACGCGGAAACGCCCGTCCGGCACGCGGATGATGTTGTCTTCCTGTTCGTCGTAATCGTATTCATCCTCGATCTCGCCGACGATCTGCTCCAGCACATCCTCGATGGTCACCATGCCGGCCACGCCGCCGTATTCGTCCACCACGATGGCGATGTGGTTGCGGTTGCTGCGAAATTCCTTGAGTAGTACGTTGAGCCGTTTCGATTCGGGAATGTACACCGCCGGGCGCAGCATGTCGCGGACGTTGAATTCCTGGCCGGCGTAATAGCGCAACAAGTCTTTCGCCAGCAGAATGCCGATCACGTCGTCCTTGTCCTTGTCGATCACTGGGAAGCGAGAGTGAGCGGTTTCGATGACATAAGGGATGAATTTTTCCGGCGAGTCGGCAATGTCCACCACGTCCATCTGGGCGCGTGGGATCATGACATCGCGCACCTGCATCTCGGAAACCTGGAGCACCCCTTCGATCATGGCCAGCGCATCCGCATCCAGCAGGTTGCGCTCGAAGGCGGAATGCAGCAATGCAACCAGTTGCTCGCGGTCTTCCGGCTCCCGCAACAGGAGCGTACCTAATCGTTCAAGCCAGGAGGGTTTCGCAAGTTCATCATTCATGTTGTTCAAATATCCTTGGTTTCTTCTCGGTATAAATCAGTCTGGTAAGGATCAGAGTAACCCAGCTTTGTGACAATCTGGATTTCCAGGGCTTCCATCTGCTGCGCCTGCTCATCGCTTTCGTGGTCGTAGCCCTGCAGGTGCAGGACTCCGTGGACGGTCAAGTGCGCATAATGCGCTTCGACGGGCTTCTCCTGCTGCACAGCCTCGCGTGCAACCACCGGGGCGCACAGTACGATATCGCCGGCCAGCGGCAGCTGCGCACCGGGAAATTCGTCATCGTATACAAAGGTTAGCACATTGGTCGCGTAGTCCTTGCCGCGATAATCACGATTGAGCGCCCGGCCTTCCTCCTCGTCGACGATGCGCAGCGCGATCTCGGCATCCTGCCGCAACGCGGCCTTCACCCAGCGACGAAACTGGGCGCGGGTTGGCACATCTTCCGGTTTCGCCGCGTATTGCACAGACAGACTGAGTTTACGAGTCCTGAGTCCTGAGTCCTGAGTGCTTGGTTGAAGGGCATTCTTTTTTGGCATGGCGTTTTTACTCAGGACTCAGCACTGCTTTTCACGTTGTTCATACGCGTTGACGATTTTCTGCACCAGCGGGTGGCGCACCACGTCCTCGGACTGAAAAAAGGTGAAGGCGATGCCGCTGACCTTTTCCAGCACCTGCTGAGCATCCACCAGGCCGCTCTTCTGACCGCGCGCCAGATCCACCTGGGTCACGTCGCCGGTAA